>JAYWEQ010000125.1:0-27109 GCA_043779185.1 Pseudobdellovibrionaceae bacterium | reverse complement strand
CTGCTGCGCAAAGGCCGCGACAGGTCCCCCCATCAAGAAGAACAATACTAAATAATTAAAGACACGTAAAGATCCCATTAGCGATAATAATTGCAGATTCGGGACCAATTAAAATGACCATCATAATCAATGGATAGGAACGGGGTATGTTTTACCTGTCTAAGAGTTTGACAGAGGCCTTTTCTCGCGACCCTATTAAAGAGTCTATTAAAGAGAAAAGAACGAACCGCTGCAGTAGGTTTTTGTACTAGGTTCTCTTAGCCAAAGGCATTTTATAATCTTTCTAAA
The DNA here is from genome assembly GCA_043779185.1 of Pseudobdellovibrionaceae bacterium. Classification (GTDB taxonomy): domain Bacteria; phylum Bdellovibrionota; class Bdellovibrionia; order Bdellovibrionales; family Bdellovibrionaceae; genus JAYWDA01. Next base: position 26,821 of record JAYWEQ010000125.1, on the reverse strand, counting down.
AAGAGCCCGCAATGTAGGATTTTGCACCTGGTTCTCAGAAAGCTTCAGCTGATTTAAGTCGCTCATGTCCAAAGGCGCAAAGGCAGGGAACGTGCGGCGTTGGATGCTCTGGAACTGACTGGATAAGCCTTGCTCGACGGTTCTTAAGACTTGATAAGTCTGGCCTTCCGTCAAAGCTCCTGATTCAAGCAATTGAATCGATAAATCAGCAGCCGTCAGGAAAGGTTTTTGATCGCTCGTCAGCAATTCTCCGATATCGTTGGAATAAAGATGGTGAATATAAACCTCGCGGATCTGATTTCTAAATCTTGGATCAGCTTTCAACTTTCTATAAACAGTCACGTCCTTTTCGCCATTATCACCCAGCATGATAAAATTGGCCGTAGGCTCTGACAGCATAATTTTTTGAATCTGAGCCAGCTTAAAATCTTCGGTCTTCACTGATAAATTGGGACGCAACCAAAGACGGCCCTTTGGAAACCCACTGGACTGCAAGAATTTTTCTGGCAGAGCGCGAAAAAACTCTATGCCGCCACTGACATATTGAATTTCAACACCATTTGCGGCAAGAGCCGTGTAGATCAAGGGAATTCCAATAAACGAATTATTAGAACTAAGAATCGTTGTCATCATATGCCAATATTGCGAAGCGGTCGCAGCGATCGATAAAGCGGCCGGTTTCACTTGAGTGTCTTTGATCGTATCGTCGATATCACTGATAAGAATTGTCTTAGCCGGAGCCGTCGCAAAAGCGATCGTCAAAGGGCCCAGGGCCCCCAGCAAAATTAAAATAATACGAAGAGTGATGCGCAAAATAGCTCCTACCTGTCAAAAATATGAACAATTCAAAGGGCTCAAGTCGAAGGTCATGGAAGTATTTCCTCGCTTAAGATCCTTGAGTCAAAGAGGAGCAAATTAGGGGCCAGAAAAATCGGCCTTAAGCTTCTTGGACCGAAAAAAGTAAAAGATAACCTTGATCGTGGGAGTACTTATTGGCGATCGCCGTTTTGGTTTCTGCGATTTCATAGGAATAGGTAGCAACTGCGCTCAGGCCACTTTTATGGGCTTTCAGCATAATTCGTGCAGCCTCCTCATTTCCCTTTTGAAAACAGCGCTGCAAGCATTCGACGACAAAGATTCGTGGTGTAAAGGAATCATTGTGAAGTAACACAACATACATTTTAGGTTCCTGCGTCTTTTCGTCGGATTTGACATCAGGTTTTATGATAGTGTCTGATTCGCTCATGGAGTGACTTATACTAATGAAGATCAAAATATTCCAGTCCTTAACTCAAATATCGGAAAAAAAATGGATAAAAATCACGCCCATAGATTTCCCTTTTGCTAGTTATCATTTTTTATCGGCCCTAGAAGCGACCGGTTGCCTGGGCTCCCGCACCGGCTGGCGACCAGTCTATTTAACGGCTTGGCAAAATGAAGATTTGATCGGTGGAATTGTTGCTTATTTAAAAACCAATAGTTACGGCGAATATATTTTTGATTTTGCCTGGGCGCAGGCTCACGAATCTATGGGTATCGACTATTACCCGAAGCTTGTCATGGCTGTGCCATTTACGCCAGCCACAGGACCAAAAGTTTTAATGTCGCCTGATCTTGAACCTAGTTTGCAAATAGAAACTAGAACTGCTTTGCTGCAGGCGTTAGATCAGTGGAGTGCTGAAATGAAAGCCAGTTCAAACCACGCCTTATTTATACCTCAGGCAGAAATTCCCTTATTTGAGCAGGCAGGATTTTTTATTCGTCAAAGTTTTCAATTCCACTGGCAAAATAAGGGCTATAAAAGTTTCGATGCCTTTATGGAAAGTCTGCGCGGAAAACGCCGAAAAGAAATTCGCCGCGAGCGGGCCATGGTGAAAGAGTCCCAAGTCACAATCCAGCGTTTGACGGGGGCTCAGTTAAAACCTCACCATGCCGAGCTGATGTATGAGTTTTACCTAAGCACGATTGATAAGATGCAAGGGATGGATTATTTAACACTGGATTTTTTTAAGAAAATATTTTCGACGATGGCCAACCAGATTCTTTTTATCTTGGCCACAAACTCATCAGGTTTGGATGTGGCTGGGGCGCTTTGTTTTTATCAAGGATCCGTCTTGTTTGGTCGAAACTGGGGGTGTTTAGAGGAATATAAAAGTCTACATTTTGAACTTTGTTATTATCAGGGAATTGAATTTGCCATTGAAAATAAGTTGAAACTATTCGAGGCAGGGGCTCAGGGAGAACATAAATTTCAGCGTGGTTTTCTTCCGGTGCTGACCTATAGCGCCCATAGGATTAAAAATTCCCGGCTTAATTTGCCAATCCAAGATTATGTGAATCACGAAAAAATTCAAATAGAACAAATAATAACTGATTATATGGCCCACTCACCATTTGCTAATTCTGTTTAGCGCCGTCATGATGAATTTCGGTGTGTCTGAGAAGACTTAAAGTTCCATCGGCCTCAAGAACGCCCACTTTAACTTCGCTCACATGGGAAACGCCTTGCTTGCGAATCAAGACATTCACTTCGGATTTAGAAAGAAATTCTTTTCGAAGAGCCTGTTCAACGAATTTTCCATCGTGAATCAGTAATCGGGGAGTGCCCTCAAAAAGATTCTGAAAAAATTTACTTTTAAAAGTTAAATAAGAAATCGTGATTGAGAGAGCGATTAAAACAAGAGCTAAAAGAAGTCCCCCAATCAGTGAATTATCCCCGCCGTTCATAGAATTTTGGACGGCGTTACTGATCAGAAGAACTGAAACAAATTCAGTGGCACCCATTTGTCCAATTTGTCTTTTGCCCGAGATCCTTAGAAGAATAAGAATAGCAAAATAAACGACAGCCGCGCGCACGACTAAATTTATAGGAGCCACATCAAAATGCATTAAACTTTGCCACATAAAGGCTCCTTTAAATTAAACTTTGAATAAAATAAAAAGTTCCAAGGGCGCCAAACACCAGGCTGACGTACCAGAAATATTTTCGTCGCGTCAGGGCGGCGATGGCTCCGATGGCGATGGCCACTTGAAACATCGTCACCGCACGGGCCAGAATTTCGTGAATCGTTAAATGCGCTTCGGATTCTTTTTGAAACTCTTCGGCTTCTTTTGAAATTTGACTTTGTTCGGCTTTGTATTCAGCCACTTTGTCCGTGTCTTTTTCAGAGATTTCTTTGCCTAAGCCTTCAAGAACTTGAATTCTTGAATCTAAGATCGCAGATTTAATACCTTTGGCTTGATAATAGCTCCACTTGTCAGAAGACTTAATTTGACTGATCATGGCCTCATTCACATGGTGACCTGACAGCAGGGCTGTGACGGCGGCAAGCACAGCTAGCAAGGCCGAGCTCAGGGCGACATAAGTGATCCAAGTGTGGGAAGCATGGGCCGCTGCCTCGTGAATATGTTCTTGAACAGCTTCAATGGGAACTTCTGTTTCTTCCATGGGGGCTCCTTTTTTTTATGAAACTTTTAAAATTTGTTGTAACGAAGGGGAACATAAAATTCCTAAAAGAATTCCAAGGACCCCTGGTGCTAAGACTAAAGCCAAGAGTTGAAAAGAAAAAAGCTGAATCTGTCGTTGGGAGGTCCATCCCAGTTCTTGCATGACAGTAAAGATTAATAAACGGCGTTCTTGCATAATCACAATTGAAAGAAAAAGTCCTGGAATCAAGCAAAAGACAATTAAGGCGACCAGCGCATAAAGACTTTTTCCTAATTGATCGACGCGATGATCCTCGTCAGTCTGACCCGGGCTTACCATCATGCCTTGGGCAATTGTCTTTCGGTCAATCAGCTCTTTTAGTTTTTGCAAAGGGCCGGGTTCGCCTTGGGCTAAAATTCCCATCAAAACCTTGGTTCCCCATTCAGGGGTTTGGTAACCGGCGCGGCTGATAAATTCTAAGCTTTGGCTGGCCCATGGTTGGAAGGAAAATTGACTCCATATAGAGGGTTCATTGATGGTTGAAAAATAAGCGTCTTTGTCGCCCAGGAAGGCAAGATTGGTTTTGCCCTCCTTTTTGTAAGGAATAAAACCTAAGACCTTTAAAGACGGGGCGGGCAGATGCCGTAGAATTTTTTCGTCGTTAATTTGGCCCTGGAGTGTTTCAAATAAGGCGGTGGGGATCAGGCCTTCAGGCTCACCGTGAATTAAACTGCGGTGCAAGCCTTCAAGGCTGACCCCTTTGGGCACGATCACAAGTCCAGCGCCCCATGCGACCGGGACAAACAAAGTTTCAATATATTTTTTAAGCCCAAAGGATGCTGACAGTGTGAAACCCGACAATAAAGAACATAAAATCAAGGTGAAGGCGATTTTTAAACTGCGTCTGAATTCGATCAAGAATATCTTTAAGATCATAAGCGCACTTCTTTTTTCCAATCAAAAACTTGATCGGCATATTGAGTGAGGCGCTGGTCATGGCTAACCACTAAGATTGTTTTTTCACGAAGGTCCTTTTTAATTAACTTTATTGCGACGTCGGTATGATCGTCATCTAAATGGGCCGTCGGCTCATCTAAAAGAATCAGCTCTGGTTTCTGCAAAAGCATTCGAATCAACGAGATTCTTTGTTTTTCGCCCCCGCTCAGGAACTGAACCTTTTCAGACAATGAAAATTCTAAATCAAACTTTTTTAAGCCTTGTTCTTGTTGTTTTTGATCAGCCCCCACCAAACAAAAATTTTCACCGATGCTCCAGTGGTCTATTAAGTGACAATCTTGATGAACATAGCCAATTTTATTTTTTTGAATTTCCTTATTCTTAACATCGGTCCGAAAAACCTGACCGGATTCAAGAGGTATTAATCCCGCCAGCAGTTTTAAAAAAGTGCTTTTTCCACAGCCGCTAGGTCCACGGATCAAAGTTAAGCTTGAGGGTTGAAATTCAATCGTTAAATTTTTAAATAAAGGACGGCCCGGATAGGAATAACTTAAATTGTTCACTCGCAAGCTCATAGTCTATTTATTGAATAAGATGGCGCAAACCGCAAGCTTGTCTAAAAAGAAAGCGTTTTTATAGGTTTTTTATGCATAAGATTGACGCAAAAAAGGTCACTTCCAAGGTATTTTTTCGTACTGCCCCTGGCCATTTTCATTTGGGCTTATTGATCTGGCGCACCAGAATTTAAATTCCAAAATTATCTATCTTTTTTGGATCAGATTGTGGCAGCGTAGTCATCAGTGATCTAATCCACAGGGGGGCCATGGATATGAACGCTCTGAAAAGAAATCTTCTACTTTTGATTTTACCACTTCTTGTATTTGATGTCGCTGCGGCAAAAATCGAAGTGGTTCTTGGGTCGCCACTTTCAAAAAATTTAAATCTTCCAGGGACAATTCCTGACGCAAGTTCATCTGAAATCGTCATTTCCAGAGACCAGTACGTTTTATCTTATAATAAGGAGCGCCGTTCTCCGAATTGGGTGGCATGGAAGCTTGAAGCCAGCCAAATGGGAAGCGCCGGGCGAACCAATGACTTTCAACCCGATGCCGATCTGCAAGGATATCTTCAGCAGTCTCATTCAAGCTATCTAGCGGTTGATCCGTCTGAGTTTTCTGGAAGCTGTTATGATCGTGGTCACCAGATTCCGTCAGCCGATCGCACCGATACGGTCGATAACAATCGCGTGACATTTCTAATGAGCAATATGATCCCACAAACGCCTTATTTAAACCGAGTTGTTTGGGAGCATTTAGAGCAGTATACGCGCAACATGGTGAAGCAAGAGAACAAAAAAGTTTATGTGATTGCAGGCCCAATCTACGATAAAGATTTTGGCAAAATTGGACCCAATAAAGATATCCCGGTTCCCTCGAAGGATTTTAAAATCATCATTGCCCTGGATGCCAATCAAACATTTAAAGACATCACCAAAGACACGCCAATCATCGCTGTTATCATGCCGAACACTTTAAAGGATGGCTCTGTTATTTCTGATGGGCCCAAGACAAGTTGTCCCGTATTTGCAGCCGGCATCGAAGTGATTGACGATTGGAAAAGTTATCTATCAACAGTCGGAGAAATCGAGGCCGCGACAGGTTTGCAATTATTTTCGAAACTGCCAGAACAGGCTTTGGAAGTGTCACCACCTCAACCTCAGATTCCAACACCAGCTCCCCCTGCGCCAGAAATGCTCAAAGAGCAATAACATTAGGGGCTGGTCAGAGGCATGACGGACCCACAAGCGACGGCACTGGGAGTTAAATTTTTTGATCCCTTAGGGGTTATCGACAAGACCACAATATCGCCAGCTAATGATGAAGGACCAACAACTTTAAGATTCTGAATCTTAAAAGTATTTTCAGATATTCCTTCAGTATTTGCGCGCAGGCTTGTCATTGCAGGCGCTGATGGCATCGCCAAACTTCCACAAGCCCGATCGGGATGAAGAAAAAGTTGATAATTGCCTTTAGGCACCAGTCCCTCAAGGTGAAAGCTGACAATCACACTATTGGGCATTTGTTCAAAGTTAACATGGCCCTGAATTTTTAGATCTTCTATAGGCTTAAGCTGCGCTTGAGCCATTCTTGTATCATCTGACCAAACGGGCGAAGAATTTTTGTTGGCGAACCCGCCAAAATGACTGCATCCACAAAGCATAATTAACAGACAAGCACTGAAGAGCTTTTGCATTGGGAGGTCCTTTAAATTCTGTGCTTTTTTGACAAGATTAGGCAATTTTTTTTGCCTCTGCCAGTTTGTTGCTGGAATCAAATTTAATTTGCCAAATCGAGCGTTGAATTTCGATATAATTTAGCTGTGATGGTGATAGCTGGCTTTGATCGATGCTATCAAAAAGATTTTCATCCAAAACTGAAATAACATCTAAATTCCCGGATCGCCCTTTCACTTTTAAGGGTTCATATCTTTTAAACTTTAAATTAGGAAATTTATCCAAAGTGTATTGTTCAAAACCAGTGAACATAATGTCCTCACCCTCGGTGCGACAAAGGCCATCAAGTCTTGAAGCGACATTAACGGTGTCAGAAATAGCGGTTAGTTCTAAACGTTTTTCTGAGCCTAAAGGGCCAAAGACAACTTTTCCGGCGGCAACCCCGATGCCCGCTTTGACAGGTGTTCGATGGCCGACTCGATGTTGAAGATTGTATCTAAGAATTGCTCGTTGAATTTCGATCGCTGCATTCAGAGCTAGTTCAGCACTTGGGAAAATAGCCATGACTCCGTCGCCCATAAATTTATCAATCGTTCCGTCATATGATTTTATGATCGGCGACAGTCGGGCATAATAAGAATTTAGAAAACGAAGAATCTCTTTCGGAGTCATTGTTTCACATAAAGTTGTAAATCCCCGAATGTCGCTAAACATGATGGCTACATTCTCTTCAACAAAATCACCCAATTTGACGTCGACAATGTTTTCATAATTAAGAAGCTTTAATGTTTCAAAAGGCACAAAGCGAGAATAAGAAACTGAAAGTTCAATTTCTTTCTGATAAGAGTCCACCAGTTTCTGTTTTGAGCGTTGCTGTTCGATGGCAATTGCGATTTGTTGAGCCGCCGTATTTACAATTCGAAGATCATCCTCAGTCATGATCTTTCGCTTTGAAATACAATCTGTGACTAGAATTCCAATTGAAGATGACTGCGTGCTAATAGAGGCCGCAACAAATGAGCGACTTCCTGACCCTTGCAGAATCTGCAAACTTTTTGGATCTTTAAGTTTGAGGATGTGTTGCCCAACGTCTTTAACTAAAAGCGCTTTTTTAGATTTAAAAACATTCGTAAATTTTGCTGGGTCGTTATCGTCGATGTCGGCTGGAATAGATAATCCAATAATACTTTCTTTCAGCGCAGTTGTTAATCCTTTTGAGGCTGCCAGTTTCAAGCAGTTTTCTTTTTTGTCATATAGAAGAATAAACGCACGGTCGTACTTTAAGTTATCCACTAAACTTTCACAGCCCAGCTGAAGAACTTCCTCCTCCATGACGGCCGAAATCAAATGGGATACGAGATGAAAATTAGCTTGAGATTCCTCAAGTTTTCTCTGAAGTTGGTTTTTTGCATCGTAAAGATCTTTGTACTGTTGATCCAAACGGAACAATGATTCCTCTGTTTGGATTGAAATTCCCCTTAGGTTTCTAGTTTTCCTATAAAAATAAGCGGCTAGAAATGAGGCAACGAGCGCACAAGAGCTTAAGGCTGCGCTGTGGGGGTCAAAACTTAGGTAGTGCTCCAGAAACCAATTGAAAATTAATCCAAAAGCTAGGGGGAGAAAGGTGGCAAACTGTCCTATAATTTTTGTTTTTGAAAAATAAGTGACCGCAATGGAGTAAGTTCCAGTTTTCTCGTCCATCAAATCTATTTTTGTTTGAGCCGGCGGCAAACTTTTTATTGTGGGAAGCGCAGAATAATACCCTTTTGTATTTTCCATGACGAATGGCATTCTTGAGATAAGGATTTCGGCTTCTTCGTCATCTAAATCAGTTAAATTTGGTTTAAATATAAATTTAAAATAGCCATTTCTAAATTCAGCAACTTCGACTGTGATCACTTTATTAAGAAGCCCCGTCATCTTCGGGAGCGATTTATATATTGAATCCAACGGGATAATATTTGATGCTAAAAAGTAAATTGCGGTTCCTAGTCCTGTTCGTGAAATTCCACTTTGGCCGGCCATCAAAAAAATATTTTGATTATTTGATCGTTCGACAATTAGATCCATTATTTTCTTTTCGGCAGTCACAGAAACCCAGCTATTTTCATCTGAGATATAATCGCTGCTTAATCCTGCTTCCTCGATCAGATTTTTGATATCAATATGCGGATACTTTTCTTTGATCAATTCAAAGTAAGATGCAAAGATCACAGATTTGTAATGTGGCCTAGTCAGTCGTGGATCAAACATTGACCTTCCTCTTTAATCATTTCGGAAAATAATGTAAGAATAATGAATACTTAATAGTATAACTAGACCTTGATATATAAAAATAACTGCCCATAGTTATCGCAATTAATATCGGCTAAGCTATCCATGTAGGGGGTCTAGGTGTTCGATCAAATTAAATTGGCATGGCGGACAGAAATGGATCAGATTAATAAAAAACCTTGGATGCAAAGGTTGCAGTCGGGTGATATTAATCTAAAACACTACAAAGGATTTTTGCTGGAAACTTATCATCATGCAGGAATCAATCCTCAAATTCAAGCCTATGCCACAATGTTTTTAAAAAATAATCCGCGGGAAATTGTGGGAATGTTTTATAAACATGCCATTTCTGAAATTGCACACGATGTTCTGGCGATGAATGATTTAGAAGTTTTAGGCGGAAATCGAGAAAAATTGGAAAAGACAAAACCTTTGCCCTCGACAATCGCCTTCAACGCTTTTGTGTTGATGCAAATACAGTTTGTGAATCCAGTCGCATATTTGGGATATCTTTTTCATCTTGAGTTTCTACCAACAAATCAGGGTCCCGGGTATTTGCAGCTGTTGAGTTCCTTAGGGGTTCCGGCTCAGGGATTAACTTTTTTACAAGAACACGCGACGGTCGACATTGGACATAATAAGCTTATGGAAAAATATATCAAGGCGCTTGTGACCGATGAAAAACAGCTCGAGGATGTTTTATACTCCCTGCGGTGTTCCTGTCATTTGCATTATAAAATGCTGGAAGCCGCTTTTGAGAATGGCGAAGCTATTTTTTAGAAATTTTAAAGTATGAATCCAAAATTTTGGCGGAAGTCTTGAATAAGAAATATCTAATTTTTAAGTAATGAGACCGCTCAATTTTTTCGCGACGTTCGATAAACTTTGTCATCTTTGAATACAAAAACCACCAGCGCAAGAGACCGATATCTTTGCCAGAAGTTGCCACATTAACATGAACAAGAATCACGTCATGTTCAATCCCTGCTAAGTAGGGATGGTCGTATTTAAGGCCCATTTTTTTAAATCCCAAATTTTTATAAAGAGGCCAAAGGTTTTTATCTGTTGAAGTTATAAGATACTTGCGATCCGAAGAAGCCAGCACTCTATAAATATTTTCAAACATCCTTAGCAGCAAATCCCCTCTGCGGTATTCAGGATCTGTGCACAAGCGCGCAACTTCAATCATTTCAATTTTCGGCGGAATAAAATCTGGATACCCACCCTTTAAGGGTCTTTCTGTATCCATTATTGTTTCATTTGTTTCCGGAAAAGAAAGTGAAACCGATGCGATGACTTTATCGCCATGAAGCGCGATTAATATTCGACTAATATGATCCAGTGGCGCAGCCATCGATCCAATATTTGTTTCAGGGGTGACCTTGCCAGCTGCCTTATAAGCCGCAAATCGCAAAGCAAGAACTTTCTCATATTCTTCCTGTGTTTTGACGAATCGAAATCGAAAATGATGGGCGACACTTTTAATTTTGAATCCAGCATTTCGGATTGTTTCTAAGGTTACATTTGGATTTATAACTAGTTGATTGACTAAGTCAGCCTCTAAAGATTTTGTGAGTTGATCTATTTTAAGAATGAGCGTCACTGTGTTTTTTGAGGCTTGCTGAATTTGAACAATCGATCCCTTAAGCTTATCCATTTTTAGGGATTGGACAGAAAATAATAATTCGACGATCTGATTCGGAAAAAAAATATGATCTTTGTCGTGAACTTCAACCACAGCGTATTTTGCAGAAAGTTTTAAAAGGTGAAAAATCGAGCGCTCTAAATAATGGAAATCTTTAAAAAGATATCCTATCAGTGGGTAAGAATCAGAAACGGGGACCATCGAATTATCAATGCTGATTGGATCCAAATCTGATCGAATAAATGAAGATCGCAGTCCCACTTTCAGGCCGTTATCGACGGGGGTGATCCAGCAAACTTGGTAGTCTGAGGTGACGGGCCCGCTCCAGGCCAGTTTGATTCGAATTTTTAGCATATCAAGAAGTTTGATTTTAAAATCAGGGTTGGTAGGCAGAATCAAACAGATCCCCGTCGACGAAAGATCAAAGACTCTTGTGGGAACAAAAGTATTGTTAATTAGGATTTCAGCCGACACACCTTCGTTTTGTCTGATATCCATTCGGCCACTATCGCGAAGCTCAGACTCAGCCTGACTTGGTTTTATTTTAACTATAGAAAGTTGGTCCTTAGGGGCTTTATTCATTCGTTCTGTTGTCGGCAAAAAAGAGCTCTCAAATAAGGAAAAACTCACTTTTTCCAAGATGGGTCTTAACAAATCAATACTAAGGTCCGGCCTGTGAATAAATTTCCTTACCGACATGCATTGAGCCGTCAAATTTGAGAAATAGGTGTGACAACCTAGGCTGCCACTGCGAAAAGATGGTTGGAGGCAATCCATGCGTAAATCCTTTTTAATGATCATTGCTCTTGGTGCTTTTTTATCTTTATCCCAGGCACTGGCGGCCGAAGAAAGCCACTTCCTTCTGCTGGATCGAAAATGTGAAATGCATGGTTTTGAAGGGCCAGAAAGCACGCCACAATCACCGCCATTAGATGTCGATGACCCTGAGACTCCGGGGTGCAATAAATGGGAAATTAATTTTGTGGTGGATGGTGATTTTTCTAAGGATCAAAAAACCTTAGAGTTACCCCTTTTAGATATTAATTATGGAATTGGTGATAACCTACAATTAAAATATGAAGTCCCCTCAGTGACTGAAAAAACTGAAGAGACGACGAAGACGGCGATCGGTGAAACCAGAGTCGGTCTTAAATATTTATTTTATGAAAATGAAGATGATCATTTAAGTTTTTCTATTTATCCCCAGGTTAAAGTTGTTCACAACGACGAAGAAAGTGGAACCATCACGACGTTGCCCCTGTTAATGGCCGTCAAAATTGGCGAAAATAGCCATGGCAAAGTCACCTTGACCACCAATTTGGGCTACAATGTCAGCCATAATATCGCCGAGCAAGACTTCGTATCTATTTCTGCGGGCGTCGGGTCCCCCATTTCAAAATCCACTTCAATCATGGGTGAACTTTCAACGATTCAAGGTCTAAAGGCCACGACGGAAGATCCACGAGAACAATTCGTCAAAGCTAACCTTGGACTGGTGACACTGGTGAATAAAAGCGTTCTTCTTTTTGGCTCTTTAGGAACCAGTCTTGTTTCGACAGATGATCGGCAGCATTTATTTGCACTTGGCGGACTTCGCTGGGTGACGGGCGGCATTTAATTATTTTATGATAAAAATAATTTTACGATCAAAACTAAATTTGCAATTGTGATGACGCCAAATAAAGTCCAAGAAACTAGTTTAAGAATGTTCCCAATCCTCAGTAGCCCCATCAGTTGCGAATCCGACGCAAAACGAATCAGCGGATAAATCGCAAAGGGTAACTGCAATGATAAAATGACTTGGCTTAAAACCAAAAGTTGTCCTGTGCTTTGATCCCCTAGAAGGCTGACGCCAATAAATGCAGGGATCAAGGCTAAACCTCTGGTGATAATGCGTCTTTGCCAGCAAGGAATTTTTAATTTTAAAAAGCCTTCTAAAATCACCTGTCCGGCAATAGTTCCAGTGAATGTCGAGCTTTGTCCAGCGGCAAGGAGCGCAATGCCAAAAAGGAAGGCCGCCACCGAAGACCCTAAGCCGGGATCTAATAAGCGATAAGCCTGATCAATCTCTACGACATCGTTGTGGCCCGTCGAATGAAATGCGGATGCCGCTAAAATTAAAATCGCTGAATTCACCAGAAAAGCTAATGACAAAGAAGCGACTGTATCAAGAGTGCTAAATTTTAAGGCCGACTTTTTTCCTGCGATGTCTTTGGGGATATGTCGAGTCTGAACAATGGAAGAATGCAGATACAAATTATGTGGCATCACCGTAGCGCCTAAAATTCCGATGGCTAGGTACCAGGGCTCGAAGCCATGCAGATTTGCAAGTGAGGGAACGTATCCCGACAGCACCTGATCCCAATTCGGCTTCAGCCACCAAAGTTCGGCGATATAGCAGGCACCAATCGTCAAAATTAAACCTAAAACGATGGCTTCGACCTGACGAAATCCTTTTCCCTTTAATCCCAATATAATAAAAGTATCTAAGGCCGTCAGAAGAATTCCAATTTTCAAAGACACGCCCAGCAAAAGTTTAAAAGCAAGAGCACTTCCTAAAACTTCTGCGACATCGGTGGCGATAATTGCAATTTCAGCTAAAATCCAAAAGACGATGGATGTCTTTTTAGAATATTTTCGGCGGGTCAGCTGAGCCAAATCTTGGCCCGTGACAATCCCAATGCGCATGCTCAAACATTGCAAAATAATCGCTGCTAAGCTTGAAAAAAGAACGATAAATAAAAGAGCATAGCCATATTTCGAACCGGCTTCGATATCGGTGGCCCAGTTTCCTGGGTCCATATAGCCGACAGACACTAAAAGCCCCGGACCTAGAAAAATTAAAATCTTTTTCCAAAGTGGCAGGCCGCTAGGAACTTTGATAGAGCCCTGAACTTCTGAAGGGCAAAAGGGGGCGGTGGCGGTTTTCGGCAGAGACGGAAGTTTGAACAACTTCAAAACTTCCCTTCCAGCTCTAAAAGTTTCGTTTTAATTTTAGGCCCGCCAGAATATCCGCCCATGCTTCCGTCAGCAGCAATGACTCGGTGGCAGGGAATAATAATGCATATTGGATTTTTCCCATTGGCACTTCCTACGGCCCTGAAAGCTTTTGGATTTTTAATTTGGTGAGCAATGTCTTTGTAGGAAAATGTCTTTCCATATTTGATTTTAGACAGCTGACGCCAGACTTTTCTTTGAAATTCAGTTCCCACTAAATCCAAGGGAAGATCAAAAATTTTCCGCTGCCCAGAAAAATATTCTTGAAGCTGTTTGATGGCCTTATTAAGAATTTTTATTTCTGCTGAGGAGCCCTTAAGATTCGAGGCCATCTGAACTTTTTGCTTTTCGAAAGAAACCGCTTGAAGTCCAAATTCTGTGGCCACTAAAAAAATGGGGCCAATTTTAGAATTCATAAGACATTGAGATTGAGCCATTATTGGGGGACACCTGTCGCATAGGCTTTACGAATTAAGCGACCACAGTGAAGGAAAACGAAGACGCAGACAACTAAAAGTAGAAAGCCGAAAATTTTGAAATTTAACTTTTTCATAAAAACATTCTTGGCGATCCCACATAGAAGGTCAACCGAGGGGTTTTAAGCCTACCCCTATATTATTTCAGGAATTTCTTGTTTGATTTTGGATCTTTGAAGCATCCAGACCTTGGTTGAGGTCGAGGCTCTTATAAATGGGGTGCCTGAAAAAACGAATTCTTCTAGAATAATCCAATGAAGAAAAACAGTGGTATTCGCGTCGATCAGTTTGTTCCCATTTGTGTAGCGACAGGTCTTTTTGTTTCGGCCATGGTTCTTTTGGGATGGGCATTTGATATTTCAACTTTAAAATCTATTTTACCGGAATATATTGCGATGAAAGCAAATACGGCGATAGGACTGCTTCTCGTTTCTGTCACATTGGGTTTTTATCAAGAAGAAAAATTCTTTTCTTCGACGGTCATCATTAGGATTCTTTCGGTCGTCGTTTTTCTGATCGGGGCTTTGACAATTTGTGAATATGCTTTCGGGTTTGATTTTAAAATCGATGAATTTTTCTTTCGTGACCACGTCCCGCCGGGGGCCCGATTTCCGCCGGGACGATTGGCGCCTATCACTGCTATTAATTTTATTTTTATAAGTCTTAGTTTCTTTCTTACGACGGGACGCCTTAAGCTTTATAAACTGGCCCAATTCATGATCTTCATTTCATTTTTAATTTCGTTTCAAGCTCTTGTTGGTTATTTTCTTGGCATCACTTACTCGTTTGGATCTGCTTTTTACACCCAGATGGCCTTCCATACGGCGGTCATGTTTATTGTTTTATCTTTGGGGATTTTATGGGCACGCCGTGATTACGGCCTGGTGGCCGTCATTTCGGCAAAAACTATGACCGGCCAAATGGGGCGAGGATTAATCGCCTCTGCAACTGTCATCCCAGCATTCGTCAACGCCTTGCAAGTTTATGGACAAAGACTAGGTTTTTTTAACGCAGATTTTGGCACTTTAATTGTTGTTATGGGGAATGTAGTTTTCTTTTTAGTCATCATATTGTGGACGTCAATGGTGATGAACAGAACGGAAATCAAACAACGCATGGCCGAAGACAAGCTGCGCGAAGCTAATTTATCCCTTGAACGCCAAGTGGAAAGTAGAACTTTAGCTTTTCAAAAAAGTGAAGCTAATATCAGAGCGATTTTTGACTCATCATTGGATGCCATCGTTGGAATTGATAGTGATGGAAGTGTCATTCAATGGAATCCAAGAGCCACTGTTATTTTTGGTTTTTCTGCCGATGAAGCCATTGGCCAAAAAATGACCGACTTGATCATTCCGAAAAGATTTCATGAGTCTCATGCGAATGGAATGAAAAGATTTTTAGCGACAGAAAAAGGAAGTATCCTAAATCAAAGTATCGAACTTGTGGCCTTAAGAAAATCTGGTGAAGAATTTCCCGTTCAGCTGTCAATCAGTGCCATTAATGTGGATGGGAAGTATACCTTTACCTCCTTTATTGCTGACATTACAAAAAGAAAATCAGATGAGCTGCAAATGAAGCGATTGAACGAGCAGCTGACCCAGATTGCACTAGAAGCCAAGCAGGCTTCGGAACTTAAGACGAACTTCCTTGCAAATATGAGCCATGAAATTCGGACGCCGATCAATGGAGTGATCGGAATGGCTCAAATTATGATGGATTCAAAATTAGATCCTGAACAGCAGGAACACCTACAAATTATTCGTGGCTGTGCCAATAGTTTGCTGATGATCGTCAATGATGTTTTAGATTTATCCAAAATTGAAGCCGGGAAAATGACATTAGAAGATATTCACTTCGAGGTTGCCTCCTTGGTTCGAGATACTTGCAAATCAATGCAATATTTAGCCGAAAGTAAAAATCTAAAATTAAATTTAGAAATTGATGATGCGTGCGTGGCTAATGTCTTAGGAGATCCTGGAAAAATCAGACAAGTCCTGTTAAATCTGATTTCTAATGCTGTTAAATTTACCGAGGTCGGCTCAATCACCATCAGAGCAACAATTGCGTCAACAAAAGAGTCCTCTCTTAAATTTCGTTTTGAAGTTCAAGATACGGGAATAGGGATGACCCCAGAAGTCGCTTCAAAATTATTTCAACCATTCCAACAAGCCGATAGCTCCACCACAAGAAAATTTGGCGGGACCGGGCTTGGACTGTCGATCTGTCGTCATCTGATTCAAATGATGAAGGGCGAAGTTCAAATGAAAAGCCTGATTGGCAGTGGAAGTTTATTTTGGTTTGAACTTGAGCTTAAAAAAGCGGAAGGAGTTGTTTTTCAAAGTTCGAAACCTCTTTCTTTACAAGCCATTAAATTAAAGATCTTGGTGGCTGAAGATAACTCCATCAATCAAAAGGTCGCAGCGGCGATGATTCAGAAATTAGGCCATGAATTTAAAATTGTTTCAAACGGCAAAGAATGCCTGAAGGTCCTGGAATCAGAAAAATTCGATATGATTCTGATGGACTGCCAAATGCCTGAACTGGATGGGTATGAAGCGACAAAAATGATTCGGCAAAATCATGAAAAAAAATGGGACCCAAAAATTCCTATTATTGCGATGACGGCGAATGCCTTGTCGAGGGATCGCGATACTTGTTTGGCTGCAGGCATGGATGACTTTATGAGTAAGCCCGTAGATTTTGAAAAGTTGGATGCCATCACTCAGCAATGGGCGAAAAGATCTTAAGGTTTTCCTTAGCCAGAGTTCCCGACGAAGGGTAGATTGAATCTGTGGCATTAGCATCTGTTTTACACCGCTTCCGAATTTCACTGTCTGATATCGATCGCGATATCTATAAGGAAGTCGATCTTCGTATCGCTAAACACCCCTCTGAAACCGACCACTATTTATTAACTCGAGTTCTTGCCTATGTTTTAAATGATCGTGAGAATTTAGAATTTTCACCGGTGGGCCTAGGCGATCCAGATCAGCCGGCCATATGCCAGAAGGGCAGCCATGGAATTTTACTTTGGATAGAGATTGGAAATCCAAGTGCCCGTAAAATTCACAAAGCTTCGAAAGCCGCAAAGGTTGTTAAAATTTATACCTACAAGGATCCTGAAGTCCTTATCCGCGAAATTCATGAAAATAAGATTTTTAATGCAAGCCAGCTTCAAGTCTTTGCTTTTTCGGCGGGGCTTTTAAATCGCCTCTCTGATCAACTTCAAAGAGATAACAAATGGACTCTGGTTCATAATGGAGGGTCATTAATGATTCAAATCGGAGATCTCATGGAACAAGGTGAAATAAA
Source organism: Pseudobdellovibrionaceae bacterium (assembly GCA_043779185.1). Taxonomy (GTDB): domain Bacteria; phylum Bdellovibrionota; class Bdellovibrionia; order Bdellovibrionales; family Bdellovibrionaceae; genus JAYWDA01. Next base: position 9,500 of record JAYWEQ010000125.1, on the reverse strand, counting down.
GTCTTACCCGATCTGAAGGACCCTAGGACTCCGTGATTAGATTTCTGAGTCTTAATTTTATCGATCTAGATTTGGGCAATAATCTATGCGCGTCAAAAGTGAGAAATGCTTTCTTGTCTGAAAAGCGGCTTTATGTCACCCTCCTTTTGTGGCAGATGAACTGACACTAAAATTTTAAGGAGACGATGAAGATGAAGAAATTATTAGCAGTGATTTTGGTCAGTGCAATGACAGCTGGAGTGGCACAGGCTAAGGCTAAAGGCGAAAAAATGGGCGCCGATAAGATGGCTGAAAAAACTGTCGAAGTGGGCGGCGCCGCCATGTATCCTTCAAAAGATATTATTGATAACGCTGTGAACTCACAGGAGCACACAACGTTAGTAGCAGCTGTTAAAGCAGCCGGCTTGGTAGAGACTTTAAAAGGCGCTGGACCATTTACGGTTTTTGCTCCGACCAATGAAGCCTTCGCAAAACTTCCCGCAGGAACTGTTGACGGCTTATTAAAGCCAGAAGCTAAAGCCACTTTAACAAAGATTCTGACTTATCATGTTGTGGCAGGAAAAGTTGATTCAAAGGCCTTAGTTGCAATGATTAAAAAAGGTCACGGCACAGCAACCATGAAAACAGTTTCTGGCGGAACATTGTCAGCGGTGTTGCAAGGTTCTGACGTCATGTTGAAAGACGAAAAGGGCGGAATGTCAAAAGTAACGATTGCTGATGTTTACCAAAAAAATGGCGTGATTCACGTTGTTGATACAGTTGTCATGCCTAAGTAATTAAATTTATTTTAGACAATTCTTAGCTTTAAAAATTGGTTTCTATTCTTCAAATCCGGTTTTTTGTTCGAAGTAGTGATTTAAAAAAATTAATTGTTTGTGGAAGCCTAAGGCCAGCATTTCGGCGTAGGCTTCTTTTGCAGACCAGTGCTGTTCTTGAATGCGGTAAAGGCCCATGATCAATCCCGTTCGATCGTGCCCATGTTGGCAGTGAATAAAGAGTGGGTAATTCGCAGGATTATTTAATTCCGCTAGAATTCTTTCCACCTGTGCGTCCTCGGGTGCCCAAAAACCAGACATCGGAAGCGAGATCATGTGAAGGCCCAAAGCATCAGCATTTTTTGCTTCCGCAGCGATTTCATTTTTATTGTTGTCGATATTTAAAACAGTTTTGACACCCATTTTCGCAAGAGCTTCTAAACCCACTTTAAGGGGACGAGCGCCTCGGGAAATATGCTGAGTCACTTGATGAAACGCCAGAATTGGAACTTTGTTAGAAAATTCTGAAGCCTGCGCGGGTTGGAACGGTAAGAGTAAAAATAGACTGAAGAGAGTTGAAAAAAGTTGCATAAGGTCCTCCTGATGAAGACCTGTCGTCTCATTTCTAGACAAACTAAATGGACGAACGTCGGGTTTATATAACTTTTTGAATCCGGAGAAATTGTAAATTATGCGCTTTGATTCGCTCCGGAAGTCCTCGTCGTTAGTTTTTTGCTAAAAGCATTCATCACCTAAGATTAAACCGGCGCGAAAAATCGTGGTCGGCAAATTGTATTCCGAAAAAGTCTCTTCAACCTCTAGACGGCTTTGAAGGTGCAGTGAAAGTTTTTTTGTGTTGGGGATCAGCCCGCCAAGGTAAATCAGTTGTTGAACACCTGTGTTTTTAATGGCCCTTGAAAAATTATCAGCTAAAAGGAGATCGTAATCTGCAAAGGATCCTTGATCCAGTTGTGCGGTGGGGCCCATTGAATGAACAAGATAAACCGCAAGATCTATTTTTTTCGGTAAGGCTTGTTCCAGGGATCGAAGTGAAAATAAATCGCAAGCCTGCCAAGTGACATGCGGATCATCAGATTTTTGAGCCGTTCGTGAAAGTGCAATGATCTGAGCTGTGGGAAATTTCTCAAGAAGTCTTAAGGTCATTTCTTTGCCTATGTAACCACTGGCGCCTGCGATAACGATGATTGGATTTTTATTCAACGAGGCCACCTTGATCTCTAAATTATTTAAGATTAGTGTGAACTAGGGAATTTAAGCCGTCCAGAGGATCAGTAAAAAATGGAAAAATTAGTGATTGTCGGTGCAGGAATGTGTGGTTTGACTCTGGCCTCGCTCCGATCTGCAGCCTCAAAGCCAGCTTTGCTTTTTGAAAAATCAAAAGGTGTTGGCGGAAGACTTGCCACTCGCAGGGATGGAGATGCAAGCTTTGATCATGGCGCTGCCTTTTACGTGGATTCTGATCAGGAGTCATTGGTTTGGCATCAACGCTGGCTAGGAAATAAAAAATCTGTCCCTTGGTTTGAAGATGATCAGCGAAAATATTTTTTTGTGGCGCTTCAGGCATGACGGCTCTGGCAAAAGATTTAGCGGAAGGTCAAAATCTTCAGATGAACGAAAAAGTCATCAGTCTAAAGCATTCTGAAAATGGAATCCAGATTTCTTGTGAGTCCGGATGGGTGGTGGCTGCGCAGAAAGTTGTACTGACCTGTCCCTTGCCACAAAATTTGCAAATTTTAAATACTTCCCAGATAAGTTATCCAGAATCTTTAAAAAATATTTCGTATGGGCCAGCGATCGTGGGCTTATTTGAACTAGAGGTCGATAAGAATAATTTTAAATTTAATTTGTTAAGACCAGAGAGCTCGATAATTACAATTGCTAATAATCAGGCAAAAGGAATTAGTAAAAATCTAGCACTGACAGTTGTCATGAACGATCTTTGGAGCGAGAAAAACTTTAATGTCGAAGACTCAGTGATCCTACAAAAGGTCGAAACTGAATTGATAAATTATTTTAAAAATGGGTGTAAAGTAAAAAAGGCCCAACTTAAAAAATGGCGTTATAGCCAACCGAAAGAAACATATCCGGAAGCCTTTGTTAAGCTAGAAGCCGGACTGATTTATTTAGCAGGTGATGCCTTCGGCGGAGGAAGTATTGCTGGAGCGGTGCGATCTGCGAAGGCTGTGTTTTCTGCGTTTCAGTCACAGGAAAAATATGGAATACCACTTGTCCCTTGATTCAAAAATGAAACCAAGGCTCCGGCCTAGGCGATTCCAAGGGTGCCATGAGCTGCCCTGTTTTTTAGCACCTAGAGTCAACGAAGAAAATTATTGCCATCAACTAACAATTCAATAAGTCTCCAGATCATAACACTCAGATCGGACTTAAAGATGATTTCAAGGGTTGAAAAAAGCCTTAGCAAAGTTCCCGAAGTGACTCTTGTGTTTTGGATTATCAAAATTGCAGCGACAACCTTAGGTGAAACAGCTGGTGATGCCGTTTCGATGTCAATGAATCTGGGCTATCTTGTTGGAACCGCCATTTTTGCAGCGATCTTTCTGATAGCCGTTTTAGTTCAGATTAAAGCTGCAAAATTCCATCCGGTGATTTATTGGACAACAATTATCGCAACGACAACAGTCGGAACGACAATGGCAGACTTTGCAGATCGTTCGTTGGGGATTGGTTATGCGGGGGGCTCGTCTTTGCTTTTCATCTTGTTATTGGCGTCCCTTGTCGTTTGGTATCGAACGCTTGGCTCCATTTCAGTGGACACGGTCAGCAACGCCAAGGCTGAAATTTTTTACTGGGTGACGATTATGTTTTCGCAAACTTTGGGCACCGCTTTGGGGGATTGGACGTCGGATTCGGCGGGCCTGGGCTACACGGGCAGTGCCGTCTTGTTTGGTGCCCTCTTGGCGCTGACAGCAGCCCTTTATTTTTGGACAAAAATTTCCCGCACATTTTTATTTTGGGCAGCCTTCATTCTGACCCGACCTTTAGGAGCTGTTGTTGGGGACTTCTTGGATAAGCCCGTCGATCACGGAGGCCTTGCCCTCAGTCGTTATACGGCGTCGGCGGCGCTGTTAATTTTCATGATCGCTTTTATCTTTATTTTTCCCCACAGAGCCGCGCAGAAAGCTCATTAGTTTGTTTATTTCAACTTTCTTTTAAACGTCGGATCTCCTCATCCAATATCCATGACTGTCTTGGCGGCGCTATTTGTCTTTTTTTGTGCGTCCCATTCGTTATGATTGAGATTCCACAAAAGAACCCACGGTAATTTTATTTTCGGGAATTCCGATTTGTGGTGTCAGTCTAACAACTCAAAAATGGGGGTAAAATAAAATACATAGTTTTTTTATCGATCCTAGTTTCCATCAACGCATTTGCTGCAAATTTAAGTTTAAATGGTGGCGATTCCGTTCTGATTAACTCCAATACAGAAACCCTTGTCACTTGTGGAGCAACTTCAAACTCTGGCGCCAATGATCATTATTGTAGTAGTTCAGACACGAACCCTTACGTCGCCTGCTTAGAAAAAGGGTATAGTCCCTCTTCCTGCATGTAGTTTTTTTTTGATGCAAATTCTAATAAACCTGGGTCCAGCTTACGGTTGATGGGTTACAGGAGGGCGGACCTCCGTTAGTCACAGAGGACCTTGGAAGACAAGCAATAGGCAACAGCCAATTGCTTGTCTTCATTCCACTTGACGTGTCCCCTGAGGGTGACCGAGGGTCCGTGCTCAACAGTGAACTCACCACAGTCTTTTAAACACACACCTAAGGACTTGGGATCTGTCGTGAAAGGCAGCTCAAGGCATTTCCAGGCAGACTCTTTTGCTGCCCAAATCATGGCAGCCAGAACTTGGTGATTGTTTCCTTTTTCTAATTTTTCAATTTCACACGGATGCAAAACGGCAAAAGGAATCGTCTCTATTGAAGTCTCGATATCAATTCCAATTGGATGATAGCCAATGGCGATCGCGATATAATTTCCACGACTGGCCACTGAAACATGGAAGCCATCGACAAGAACCTGACCGGTAGGTCCGGTTGATAACGGAATTAATTCAGGGCTCGCACCCATGGTCATGCCAAGATAAAAACGCAGGGACTTCCGGCGATCTGTCAGTTCTGCGCGTTTTTCATGATGACTGATGGTCGCTAGAAAATTCATTTCATGAATCGGTAGATTCACAGCCGCGAGGGTCTTTATGATCTGTGGATCATTTCGATTTATTAAAAAAATATCAGGAGGCATGGGTCCGCACATCGGGCTCGCAAGGAGAGCCCATCCACGCGGTTTGCGAGGGCAGATCCTCACCCTTCATCACAACTGTAAGTCCCGCCAGCTGACTATAATTACCAATTTTTGTATCGTACAAAATCGTCGAGCCCGAGCCGATACTGACTCCTTGACCAATTTCAATGGTGCCAATTTTCATGATTCGATCTTCATAAAGATGTGTTTGTAAGACTGTCATCGAATTGATGTTGGCGTAGGAGCCAATTTTTACGCAATCAAATTCAGTGATGTCGGAGCTGTTCATATAAACTCCCTGGCCAATTTTTGCACCGAAGAGTCGAAGAATGAAGGGTAAAATGGGCGTGCCACGAAAGGGCTCGAGGGTGCTTTTTCCCGCGAGTTGCCAGTAAAGTGAAGTCGTGGCTTCACTGCGCATAGAAAAAGATGACCACATCGGGTTGACGCAAGGTTTATATTTTCCAACAAACAACCACTTAAGGCCTATCGAAATAAATATCATGGCTAAGGGAATTAAACACGAAGCCAATAAGAACAAACCAAAAACGGACCAGCTGCGATCTTGGCGAATTAAAATTTCAAGGATTGAGACCGCGGAATATCCAAAAATTATAAAAAGCGCATTTGGAGTTAAAATAGGGACTAGCTCGAAAAGAGCTCTTGCTAGTTTTCTTAATTTTGTAGGATTGTAAGTCCACTTCGTCTCAGCCTTCATTTTTTGTCTTTGTGGAATCAGCAAAGAGGGTGAGCCAAACCAGGTCTCATGCTGTTCAATTCGTAAATGTTCAGGCGGTGTTGATTTGACGCCAAGAAGGCTGTCGTCACTCATGACGGTGCCATGGGGGACAATAGCATCATTACCGATGAAGACGCGTTGACCAGTTTTAACGGTCTTTAAAATCACCGAGCCCTGTCGAATATTTTCATCGCCAATCAAGGCATCATCGGCAATAAAATTTTGACTTCCAAAATCAATGAGATCGTAAAAAGAATTTAAATGCGTGCAGATTTCAGTTCCTTTGCCGATTTTTGCACCCATCATGCGATAAAAAGGACTCAGATAAACAGTCACAAGCAGGGAAGTCAGAGTGTCGATATTCACTTCGGTCGCAAGTCCCAAGAGCCATTTGCGAAAGAAAACTCCCGAATGAACGGAATAAGAACCTGGTTTGAGGCGACGGGGTAAGATCAACCACCGCAAAGTCAGAAGCATGAAAAGAGTTAGAATCAGAAAGACCGCAGCCGAAGGAATTGCGAGCAAAGGAAGATATTTTAGAGTGTCGGCTTTGGTCAAACCCGAGATCAGGATCTCTAAATTATCTAAAATCCAAATCGCTGGTAAAATTGGCAAGAGTCCACAAACTGGAAGGAGCAGAAACATCGAAAAATACAAACCCATCATAGATCGTGAGCGGACTTTCGAAAGTTTTGGTGGTGGAGGCTGAGATTCACTGGTGCCAACCTTTTTAGCTGGTGAACCCTGCCAAATCTGAAACTCGGGGACGATGGTGCCAATTTCAATCAGGGATAAATCACCAACTTCAGAAAAGGGACCGACACTGGAGTCGCTGCTCAGCAAAGCTGAGGTGCCAATCATTGCATCATTGGCAATTTGAATATGACCAATGTACAGCTGATTTCCCATCACCTCGGCATTTGAAAATTTAGCTTTAGCGCCCGTTACGACACGATCACCGATCGTTATCAAATCAATGGCACCAGCCTCAAATTCTGAGATGATCGCTTCTTTTCCGACTTTTGCACCAAGGAGTCTCATCGTGAGTCCCATCAGGGGCGTGTTTTGCATCCATTTAAATTTTACAAGAGAAATAAAACGCGCGGCCATCCACCAGCGAAAGTAGTAGAAACCCCATAATGGATAAATCCCAGGCTTTGTTCGGCCGATGCAAAGCCATTTACCTGCAAGACCAATCATTCCCACTAAAAAATTAATTAGGATGTAAATCCCAAGTAAACTGAGGATCTGATTCTGTAAGCTGGTTTTTTCGATATGTAATAACAAAGATCCAACAAAGACACCGAGCCACTGAAGGGTGTGTAAAAATAAAATAACCGGAATGAAAAGGGCTTGAGCTAAGCCGCAAAAAAAACGAGATTTAAGGCTTGGCGCTTGAAAGGTAAAATCTTTGGGGACCACTTTTTTAGAGCTTTTCAAAGCGGCAGCGATCTTCTGTAGAGTCCTCAATTCATAAATGTCTTGCAGGTGGATCGCAGCAAAATGAGGATTTTTTCGAAGATGGCTGATGAATTGGGCGGCTAAAAGAGAATGGCCCCCCAGGTCGTTAAAGAAATCAGCGTTCATAGAAATATTTTGCAACGGGAAGATTTGCTTTGCCGTCGTTAGTAAAAATAATTCTGCGGCGTCAAGCGGTGGCTCCAGATTTGAATTTTGATTTTGAATTTTCAACGGCATGGAAGTTAATGCCTTGCGGTTCACTTTACCGGAGGGATTTTTAGGGAGTTCCGTTAGAGTTTCAAAATGATTTGGAATCATATAGGGAGGAAGGGTCTGCCCCAGGTATTGACGAGTCATCTGGTCGTTGAGACGACGACCTTGTTTCAGCACCACAAAGGCAACCAGCTGATCAATCCCAGATTCTTTTCGTACGATGGCCGAACAAGAGGCAATATCTTCTAAGGTCTCAAGAGTCGCTTCGATCTCGCCGAGCTCAATTCTGAAGCCGCGAAGTTTAATTTGATCATCGATGCGCCCTGAAAAATGAATATTTCCCTCAATATCAACAAAAACTTCATCGCCTGTCTTGTAAAGCACGCGATCCGAACCATCTGAAGGGAATGGATTTGGGATAAATTTTTCGGCGGTCAGCTGCGGTCGGTTCAAATACCCACATGAAACTCCAGGACCGCCAATCAGCAGTTCACCTTTTTCGCCGCCCATCGACACTAAATCGTTCGTGCCAGGATCAACAATGTAACATGTGTAGTTTGGATAAGGGCGACCAATCGTTACAGGCTGCAGAGGAATGACCTGAGAGATCGTAGCACCGATGGTGGCCTCAGTGGGGCCGTAAGCATTAAATATTTTGCGACCCGGTCTAGCAAGCCGACGAGCCAGTGCCACCGGCAGGGGTTCGCCTCCTAAAATGATCATTCGAAGGGAGGGCATTTCTTGATTCAGCATTGTCAGAAGTGTCGGAACGGTATCCATGATGGTAATTTTATTTTTATTCACTAAATCAGAAATTTTTTCTCCATCGCCCATAATGCCGCTGGGAGCGACGACAAGAGAAGCTCCAACCATGAAGGGCAGCCAAATTTCCTCAATAGATAAATCAAAAGCGGCTGAGGTCCCTTGGAAAATCACATCCGTGGATTGAAATTGAACAACTTCATTTGCAGCCCGCAGATAATGACAAGCATTCGCATGACTGGCGATCACACCCTTAGGAGTTCCAGATGAACCAGATGTATAGATGACATACGCAGGCTGATCGGGCGTTAAATTTTTTGGGCGCCTTGGTAGGGCAACAGGTTTTTCAAATTCTTGTAATTCGGTGTCCGCATAGACGGTTGTTTTGAATGTTTTAGTTTTAGCTTTCCCTTGCGCTGTCGTGACCAAGCATTTAGCGCTGGCATCAGAAAGGCAGATCTGAATTCGATCAAGAGGAGTCTGTTCATCAAAAGGGAGCCATGCAGCCCCCGTTTTTGTGATCGCAATTTGAATCATAATAAGCTCAGCGCTGCGGTTCATCCAATGGCCAACGATATCGCCGACACTGATCCCTTTGCTTTGCAAATGAGAAGCCATGATATTTGTGATGCGATCGACTTCTTGGTATGTAAATTTCCGTTCCTGGTCCACGATAGCGATGGCCTTCGGCGTTCGATGAACAGTGGCCGCAAACAATTCAAAAAGAACTTCATTTCGAATCAAGTCCGGACGAACATCGCCGCGAACACACGCCACTGGTGGTGGAGACTCAATTGTTAACGCAGAAATTTTATTCATCAAGTTCAGAGGCCTTATCTTGTGGTATCGTCCGTGAATGGAGAGTTTTTTTTGATCTCATTTTAGTTTGACGTGAGGATAGAAACAGTAACAAGTCTGGCTTTAAAATAAAGTCAGAGTAAATTCAAATGAAGATGGAAACTAAGTGATAGGATTTGAAGTCGATGGCCCTCAGGGCTTCGACAAAGGTCAAGTCCGACGAAAGTCACACTTGTCCTAAACTTGTGATACTGGAGTTCAAATGCAACAGAATATCTTGTTCAAGGTTTACTAAATGGTGATTTAAGTATGGTGACAGATGGAACACCACATTTGATCGATGGCGCTAATGAAATCAAAGATCAGCAGTATCGATCTTTGATGTTAGGTGTAGCGTCAATACACATATTTCGTTTTTCAACGTAAGTTGAGGTTGACGAGTTTTCCGTGAAAAAATGTAAAACGTCGATGGTTGTTGAACTGTCGAG
>JAYWEQ010000124.1:0-3095 GCA_043779185.1 Pseudobdellovibrionaceae bacterium | reverse complement strand
TTATTAATAAGGCCTGTGAAATGTCCCGAAGTCAGTTCACCGATCGGCGTGATCACGGCCGCCGTTCCCGTTCCGAAAGCTTCCTGCAGGCGACCCGATTTTATTCCCTCGGTGATTTCTTGCAATGAAACTTTTCTTTCATGCACAGGTCGGCCGCCAGTTCGTTCCGGAGATTTTAATAAGGTCATCAAACAATCACGGACACCGCCGCCAAGAATAGTTCCTTCAAGAGCTGGTGTTACAATTTCGTTATCAAAAATAAAGAACACATTCATCGTGCCGACTTCTTCAATGTATTTACGAGTGACATCCAGCCAAAGAACTTGTGAAAAGCCTTTTTTCTTTGCATCAAAGGCGGCTTTTAAGCTGCCCGCATAATTAGCAGCTGCTTTTGTGGCACCTAAGCCGCCAGGGGCCGCACGAATATAGTCCTCTTCAATCCAAATTTTGACAGGCGCTAATCCGCCCGAGTAGTAAGAGCCCACCGGCGATAAAATAACAAAAAATAAATATTCATCGGCCGGCCTGACACCCAGAAAACCTTCTGTGCCAATCAAGGTCGGACGAATATAAAGCGAGCTGCCTTGTTCTGAAGGGATCCAGTCTTCGTCGACTTTGGTGACTTGCCGTACGCCTTCCAGAAAAAGTTCCTTGGGCGGCGCCACCATACAAAGACGTTCAGCACCGGCTTGCATTCGTTGCCAATTAAAATCAGGGCGAAATAAAACACAGCGACCCTCTTTTTGCCGAAAAGCTTTCATGCCTTCAAACAAAGCTTGGCCATAGTGAAGAACACTGGCTCCGGGGTCAATTTGAAAAGGTTGATAGGGCAAAACTTCGGACTGATGCCATCCTTTTGATGACGAGTAATGAGAGACAAACATATGGTCAGAAAAAAATCGGCCAAAGCCCAGTTCAGACACAGGCGGTTTTTTCTTAGGATGAGTTGTCTTGGTGATAGGAATTAAGTTTGAATTCATAGTTTTCAATTCTCGTTTCTTAAGAGCTGATAATTTTTAATTTCCAGATGATTTTCTTTCACAAAGGGCAGCCATTCTTTTTGCACTAATTGATCCACCAAAGGCCAAGAAACTTGGTCTAAGCTAGTCAGTCCTTTCAGCACTTGATCCATCAATTCATTTTGTTTCAAGCCCGCTTTTTGGGCCAAAATATAGGGTGCTAGAGTGTAGGTGATCAGTCCGTACCTAGACTTGTATTGGCCCGGATATTTTTTCTCAAGTTCAGTTTCCATTTTTTTACGTAGTAAAAAATTCTGGTCGCCGACTTTATCGCGCATCTCTGTCCAGTTCTCTAAGGCCATTTCGGCAATGGCTTTAGCATTTGGTTTTTGCACGTCTTCAAATTCTTTTAAAATCAGAGCCCAGGCGCCCGCATATTTATCAATAAGCCCCAATAAAGTTGTGCAGTCTTCAAAGCCACTGTTCATGCCTTGGCCGAAAAATGGCACGATGGCATGGGCGGCATCGCCCATCAAAGCAATGGAATCAGCAAAAACCCATTTCGAACAGGTCACGGTTCCTAAGTGACCTTGTGGATTTTCATTAAATTCATTCAAGTAATCTGGCATCAATGGAATCGCATCGGCGAATTCAGATTTAAATAAATCAATAATATCAGAATCTTTTTTCAGACGATCAAAGGACCAAATTGAATTTATTTTAGGTAAATAACTGGTGACCGTAAAGCTGCCATCACGATTGGCTAAAGCCATCATCATATGGGCGCCGCGCGGCCAGATATGTAAAGCATCGGTTTTTAAAGCGGGTTCGCCGGTTTTACTTTTTGGCAAAGTCAGTTCTTTGTAATCGGCTTCAAGCCAATCCGTCGTTTCTGTCATTTGATCAGGAAATTGCGTCGCTAAAAGATGTCGAAGTTTACTGCCGGCTCCGTCGGTTCCGAATAAAATATCGTAAGTGACCGCGACAGAACCCATCAGGGGTTTTTTAAATCGAACTTCTTTGGATTCAATTTTAAGGTCTTGCACTTCATGTTCGAAGTGAAATTTTACGCCGGCTTTTTCGGCCTCTTCAATTAAAAAATTATTTAAATCACCCCTTGAGACCGAATAATTGCATTCTTTGTCTTGCCCGTAAGGTTGATAGGTTAAGGTGCCATCTTTGCTATGAATCATGCGACCATACACGGGTACTGTCAGTTGATGAATTTGACTTCCAAGTCCAGCCAGTTCTAAACCTTTTAAGCCTCGGGACGTAACAATCAAATTAATGGAACGACCGGCGCCTGGTTTTTGCAAACGGGGATCTGAGCGCTTTTCATAGATCGAAACTTTAAAGCCCTTTTTTTGCAACAGCAGACCCCAAAGGGATCCCACCAGGCCGGCACCGATAATCGTGATCATTTAAGTGACCTCATCCAAAATTTCGACCAAGCGATAGACGTCGCAGAATGAATTGTAGATCGGCGCTGGTGTCGCACGGATGATATCAGGCTCACGGAAATCGACATAAATATCGTGACCTCGAAGTTGGGGCACCCAAGATTTAGGATCATTGCGAAAGCGTAACGACAACATCGAGCCGCGATCGGCGGGAGTGATGATTTCGACCTTATCGCCCAATCTTTTTTTAAGTAAAGATTCAAAATAAGATGTCAAGCGATCGCCCTTTTTTCTTAAAGCGCTGATCGTCGCAGCATCGAAAAGTTCCATAGAAGCGCGCAGGCTGGCTAATTGAAAAATCGGCGGATTGCTGAGCTGCCAAGCTTCGGCGGTCGGCAAAGGATCAAAGTCAGGGCCCATTTTAAAGCGACTGATTTTATTGTGGCCCCACCAGCCAGCCAAGCGTGGAAGATCTTTTCTGCCCAAGTGACGTTCGTGAATAAAGGCTCCGGCTAATCCACCGGGTCCTGAGTTTAAATATTTGTAACTGCACCAAACCGCAAAGTCAGGACCCCATTCGTGCAGTTTTAAATTTAAATTTCCGGCGCCATGAGCTAAATTAAATCCGACTTTTGCACCCGTATTATGAGCGGCTGCGATGATTTTTTCAAAATCAAATTTTTGTCCCGAAAGATAATTACAATTTCCCAGCATGATTAAGGCCAAAGAATTTCCA
>JAYWEQ010000123.1:0-41724 GCA_043779185.1 Pseudobdellovibrionaceae bacterium | reverse complement strand
GGGTTTCAACTGGTTAGACACCCTTAAGAAATCCCTGTAAATCTTTCCAGAGTGATCTTTTCCTGATCAGCCCAAAAATACCTTTTAAGACCTTATAAGCAGCTGAAGCGCCAGCGATCTTTGGCATAAGGCTTGTATTGCACTCCAATACAATAATTATGGGGATATCTATGGGAATGAGCCTTTTTAAGTCTGGAATCTTAGTTTTAGCCATTGGCTTAGTTTCCGTTTCGGCTTTGGCCACCCATCCGGCCAGCTATTGTTCCTTAGAAGGTGATGAAACAAAAGGGCAGATTGAAGGCGTTCACACTAATGATCGTCTACCGATCGGCTCGGTCAGCAAACTGGTTACGACTTACTGGGCTTTGTCTGTCATGAAATCAACTTACCGGTTCCCGACTCGGATTTATATTTCACCAATTCCAGGTCAAGCCACGTCTACAGTGGATTTGCATTTTGAAGGTTCTCGAGATCCTTATTTTGGAAAAGAATCTTTGCATTACCTTATTTCTGAATTGAATAAGATGAAGATCTATAAAATTAGAGATCTTTCATTCGACCATAATTTTAAATTTTTCTGGAATGTCAGTGGTGGCCCAACGATGACTCCTGGAACAAATAAAGTTGAAACTGGCTATTACGGACCGGATGCTCCGACCGCTGATCAAGTAACGACAGAGCTTAGAAAATATCGCAAAAATCTTGCTTTCGGGTATGGCAACACTCGCGCTTATTTACAAAAATCAAACATTGAAATTTTACCGAATGGCAAACTTTCCGTAGAAAATATTAAATACGTTCCGGCTGAAGAATTTCAGGCTCCTGAAAATACGGTTGTTCGAATGATTTACTCGTCTCCCATTGTTCGCCTGCTCAAAGAGATGAACCGAAACTCTAATAATAATGCGGCCAACCAAATTTTTGAACATTTGGGAGGAGCTGCAAAATTTCAAGAATTTATTAATGGTGATGGTTTCACAAATGATGAAATTTTATTTGTGAACGGTCATGGCAACCGTAAAGATATTGATCCCACGGAATCCGTTTACAATGAGGCCAGTTGCGCCACGATTGTAAAAGTAATGACTCGCCTGAGGAAAAAATTGCTGGCAGTGAATATGGATATGGATGACGTTTTAGCTGTCCCTGGCTTAGATCAACATTCCACACTGGGTGCTTACCAAAATAAGCCTTACGCTGATTCTATGGCTGCTAAAACAGGAACTGTGGGGCCCGCTGTAACCTTGGCTGGTATGCTTCAGTCAAAAGATGGTCCTGTTTTCTTTATGTACAATATGTCGACTGATGGAACGCGACGTGATTGGAGTCGGGCTCGTAAAGCGATCGCTGTTCAGTTGACGAATCTAACAAAAAAATTCACCGGCGGGACGCCGTTTGATTCTCAGAGAGTGAAATTTGTTGGTTTTGATGCTGAACTGTTCTTTCACGCAGATGACTTAAAAGACGAAGATGAAATCCCGACGCCTGCGGTTGCCACTTCGAACAATCCTGCTAAACCTGCTGTTGCGCCGAAGCAAACTTCGACTGCCACGATTAGACAAATCGGTCCTAACTTCAACGTTCCTGTAAAAGCTGCAGCTCGCCCCGTAGCAGCGTCGACAAAACCAGCGGTTGCGACAACAGTAATTTCGCCAACAGGACAACCTTTGAAAACTTATAAATTGGTTCAAGCAAAACCGGTTGTAAAATCGAAGGCAAAGAAAACTCACGCGTCTTCTAAGGCCAATGTAAAGACCCTCGCGAAGACAAAAACCAAATCACTAATAAAGGCTTCTTAACTAAGAAGCCTTTTAAAGAAGCCCTTCACTTTCGCGCCTAAACTTTGATTAGGACGTGGGCGTGAAGGCCCTGATCCCGCAGGTCGTGGCCCTTTTGAAGGCTGAGGACGAGTGCGGTTTTTATTTTCGCCGCCATTTTTAGCATCCACTCTTTTTTTAGAATGATCGGGCCCGCGTTGTGGACCACTTTTTCTTTGAGGTCCTTGCCCAGGAGTTGCAGCCGCCCCTGCCACGGCCGGTTGTCCAGGCCGAGTGGGCCTGCTATGTGGCTGGCGCTGCTCGCGAGGTTTGTCCCGAGACTTATCCCCTCGTCCGCCCTGTCGTGGACTGCGATCACGTCCGCCGCCACCGCTGTCAGCTCCACGGAAATGAAATTCATCATTTGTCATTTGTTTGAATTCCTTAATTAAAGTTGCGTCTTCCATATAGCTGACGTCAATTTTATGTTTCAGATACTCTTCGACTCGCATCAGCGAATCGACATCTTTGTCGCTGACCAAACTGATGGCGTGCCCACTAGCGCCAGCCCGACCGGTTCGACCAATTCGATGAACATAGGATTCTGGATCATTCGGCATTTCATAATTCACGACAAGATCGACGCCTTGAACATCAAGTCCCCGAGCCGCCACATCTGTCGCCACTAAAATATTCATGTTGTTCTGAGCTTTGAATTCTTGCATCACGCGCGTGCGCTGAACTTGCGATAGCAAACTAGAAATCGCCATGGCTTGAATGCCATTGTCATTCAGAAACCTGGCAATGCGTTCAACGTTGGTTTTGTAATTTGTGAAAATAATCGACTGCTGCGGGTTTTGCGCCTTAATCACCGATAGCAGATGCTGAGGCTTTTCGTGATTTCCGACATGATAAAGAACGTCTTTCACATTTTCAGCTTTAGCTTGATCGCGGGAAATATTAATTTCCGTAGGCTCTGAGCCAAATTGATAAGCGGTGTTAAGAACTTCAAAATTTAAAGTCGCACTGAAAACTAAAAACTGCCTTTCCCGCGGAATTCGATGAAGGATATAAACCATATCATCTTTGAATCCCATGTCGAACATGCGATCGGCCTCATCAAAAACCACAGCTCGAACCTGCTTTAAGTCGACATCGTGTTCTTTGTAAAGATCCAGCAAACGGCCCGGAGTGGCGATCACAAACTGTGGATTCTTTTTTAAACCTTCACGTTGTTTTTCATAACCAGTGCCACCATAAATCGCAACCCCTTGAAGACCGCAAAATTCGCTCAAGACCATCAAGTTTTCATAAACCTGATCGGCAAGCTCGCGGGTGGGAACTAAAACAAGCACAAAGTTTCTGGCTTGCCAGTCTTTGTAAATACGCTGGTGGGTTTTTTCTCGTTCTTCTGGCAGAATTTCTTGATCGGTCGGCGTAGACCGTAAGATTCGCTCCATCAAGGGCAGCAAAAAAGCCGCCGTCTTACCCGTGCCCGTTTGAGCTAAACCTGCAACGTCTCGACCTTCAAGAATGTGAGGCATCGCCTGCTCTTGAATCGGGGTGCAATCATCATAACCTAGTTTTTGTATCGCTTGCTGAAGGCGGGAATCCAGCGTCAAATCAGAAAATTTCAAAGGCTTCTCCATCAATTAATCACCGACTAAAAACCAAACCTACTGAGGTGTCGTAAAAATGTCAAAACCCGTCAAGCAAATCCACCGACAAACTGGCGAATTTCAGCAACAAAAGACAAGGCTTGTTCGGAATGCACCCAATGGCCAGCTCCAGCCACCTCGGCGCCCTGAATGACACGGTTCATCGAAAGAATTTTGTCAAAATTTTCTCGGCTCAGCTCTTGTGACTGGGCGCCGCGAATCCAAAGGGTCGGCGTTTTCAAAGCTTGAACTTCTGCCCAATGGTCGGTCGCTCGCGCCTGACGGGCTGAAGCAATGATCGCTTCAGGACTGAATCGCCACCCCACTTGACCGTCATCAAGGTCGGTCATATTGGCATACAAATAAGCTGAAATCACGTCGATCGAGTTCCGACTTTTCACCTTTGTTTTGAACTCGCCTTGAAAAAATTGGCGGGCTTCGGTGCGATTTAAAAATGGCGCCGGGACTGCCGCCAACAAATCAGCATAATATTTCCATCCGTCGATATCTTGGGCTGGCGAAATATCTTCAATCACAAGTTTCAGCAACCGCTCGGGAAATCGGCTGCCAAAATTGAGTGCGTTTTTCCCACCCATGGAATGTCCGACTAAAATGACTTGATCCCAACCTAATTCATCCAAAATCATTTTTAAATCATTGGCATAATTTTCGGGAGCATACTGCGTTTCTGTTTTCAACGATCGCCCGTGGCCGCGTTGATCAAAAGTGAGACAGCACTCGGTCGATTCTAGGTGGGAAATGACGGTTCGCCAGTTATTTAGAAAACCCATGAGGCCATGTAAGAAAACCCATTTTCGGCCGCGGCTAGGTCCGTAAATTTTATAATTGAAATCACTTAAAATGGGCACGAACACCTCACTGGTTCGAGCCTATCAGGGGTGGCTAGAAAAACCAAGTTTCAGTCCGGAAATCCTCTCACTAAACTGTCTTTTTTGGTACAATGCCGAATGCAAAAATTTTTAATCCTCTCGGCCCTCTTTCTGTTTTCTTGCTCAGGCAAAGATAAAACCGTTTATTTTCAACCCATCAGCGATGATAAGATCCAGGCCGTTCAAACGTCCTTAGTCACGGGGAAAATACCGGATGATTCAAAGGCTGCGGCGGACTGCCAAGCTTTTATCAAAGCTTTACCGGAAGATTATTTTCATGATTTTTTAGAAGTTCCCGAGAATTGGACTGACAGTAGCAGCCCAAAAATAAAGGTTTTTTATTATGGTCGCATCACTCCAGGAAAAGACGTCGTTCTTTTTCACAACGGCGGTCCCGCCAGCGACAGTCACAGTTCGTACCAAGTCTTAGCTGGACAAAATCATTACAATGAATTTTCATTTATTTTTATGGATCAGCGGGGAACCGGCTGTTCGACGCCATTTCCAGAGGACTATAGCCTTGAGGGCGTCACTCGACTTCTTCAGTACGGCAGCCGAGCGATTGTTTTGGACTCGGAAGCTTTACGGAAAAAACTTTTACCGGCTGGAAAAACTTGGAAAGTTTTTGGGCAAAGCTTCGGTGGTCGTATCGTTCAACGCTACTTGCAAGTCGCGCCCGAGGGTCTGACTTCGGCCCATGCTCATGGCTTGTCAGTGATGTCTGATGACTATCAATGGGTGGCTTCAAGGCTCTTATCGCAACACAGAGTTTTTCAAGATTATATTAAGGTCTACCCCAAAGACGAAGCTAAAATTTTCAAGCTCCGCGCACAAATTCCCGACGACCAGTGCTTTGTGAGTGGTGAAACTTCTGTGTGTGGCTCTCGAGTGGTGGATTCTTTGATTATAGTTTTGGGCTTTAAATCCAGCTGGGGCACTTTACATTTACGTTTATCTGGCCTGCTCGATCAGAACGATCATTTGAACTCCTACAGCCTTAATCAACTGGTGCAGGATTATGTCTTTGGTATTTTTGCCCATAATTATGCGGCGGGAACGATCATCACTTGGGCTGACTTTTCTACGGATCAGCCTGATCTGAAATTTTGCGATCGACCCTTAGAAATTTTGCGACAAAAGGGCGAACATCCAGAAACTTGGGCCCTCAATGAGTGCAGATTATTGGCTGATATCCATAACTCGAAATGGGATCCCTTGATGCTGGAATTTTTGAAAACCCATAAGGGTTATGCGGATCCGATTCCTTTAGTCAAAATCAAAGAAAACTTACAACTTTACCCAAAATTAAATTTCTTTTTGTATTCTGGCCAGGCCGATGTCTTTGTGCCACTGGAAACCTTTCAGGAAGAAATCAATTTTTTAGCTCCGCTCGTTCATTATACCAATTTCCCAAATAGCGGCCATGAGGGCTTTTTCACCGAAGAAAAGGTTTGGCAGGACTTAGCCAATTAAATTGTCTTAAGGTGTGACTTCAGTTACAAAAGACAGATGTCATCTTTGCCACGGCTTCATGAAGATTGGATTGACCCGCATGCATTTCGAGTTGTCGAAGTGCTGCAGCAGTCGGGATTCCAGTGTTATTTGGTGGGCGGGTGCGTTCGAGATCTATTGATTGGCGTGCATCCTAAGGATTTTGATATCGCAACCAGTGCGCTTCCAGCCGATGTTCGCCGCAAAATATCAAATGCTTATGTGATTGGTCGAAGATTCCGTCTGGTTTTAGTCAAACGTGGCCAAAAACAATATGAAGTCGCCACCTTTAGACGCAACCGAGCCCCCGAAGATCTGACCGAAAATGAGGATGGCTCACCGATCAATGATGATAATTTTTTTGGCACTGCCCAAGAAGACGCCCAACGGCGCGATTTCACCATTAATGCCTTATTTTATGATCCCGTAGCCCGGGAACTTCTGGATTACTGCGAAGGCAAAGCCGATCTTGAGGGCCGATGGATTCGCATGATCGGCGACCCGCAAGCCAGGTTGATTGAAGATCCTATCCGAATTTTACGCGCCATCCGGTTTTCCCATAAACTATGGTTCACCATCGAGCCTGTTTTAAGGAAAGCCATGGTCGATCATGCTCCTTCTTTAAAGACTTCAGCCTTGCCCAGAAAGCGGGAAGAGTACTTAAAGATTCTGCGCCTGCGGGAACCTTGGCGCGTATTTCACGAGCTTTTTGATTTAGGAATTTTGCAGCATATTCTGCCGACCATTCACCAAATTTATGAAGACAAAGAAAAGTTAGATATTTTTGAAAAAATCCTCATCGCAGTTTCGGGCGTTTTTTTAGATCCAGAAAAACCAGAAGAACTTTTTTCTGTTTTAGTGTGGGCCACCCTGCGGGCTCATTTGGGTGATTTTGATCCCGCCGAAGTCGATCTGACCGAAGATCCAAAAGTGAATGCTTTTATGAAAGACGAACTGGGTATGTTCAAATTAGAAATGGCGCATCTCTTTAATGCCGTTCAAGTCTTTCCTCTTTTGCTCAAGCGACAAAGTTATTTAAAACGCGGCACCCGCAGAAAAATCAATTTCCTGCGAAACGAAGCTCTGCCCTTATCTATTAAGCTTGCTAAAATGGACCACACCTTGATGGGTCCCGATTATTTCTTCTGGCAAAAAGAGCTGGAAAAGAACTATCAAAATTTAATTCTTTAGAGGGTCTTGCTTGACCTCAATCTCCTTATACAACTAGGAATTTGTGGTACAAATTCCTAGTTGTATAAGGAGATTGATAACTAACTAAGGCATTAGCCTCATTTTTCCGCTGCAAGAATCTAATAAAGGGATTTATAAAGTTTTAATATCGATCACAAAGCGATACTTCACTTGGCTTTTAACAGTTCTATCGTAGGCTTCGTTGATTTTCGAGGCTGGAATCAATTCGATATCTGCCATGACTTTTTTGCGCGCACAAAAATCCAACATCTCTTGGGTTTCTTTGATTCCACCAATCAAGGATCCTGCTAAGCTTTTTCGACCAAAGATCAATGCCATCGCTGCCACTTGATTAGGTTCTGGAGCTGCGCCCACAAGCACATGCGTGCCACCGATTTTTAAGGTGCCCATGTAAAGGGTAAAATCATGTTGGGCTGAAACAGTATCAATAATTAAATCAAGCTTTCCTGCGTAGAGATCAAAGTTGCTGGGATCTTTTGTGACAATAAAATTTTTGGCTCCCAGCTTTTTAGCATCCTGCTCTTTATTTGGGGATGTACTGAAAACAGTGACTTCAGCGCCCATGGCTTTGGCGATTTTAACGGCCATGTGACCAAGGCCACCAAGCCCAACAACGCCGACCTTAGTTCCTTTTTTAACACCGTATCTTTTTAAGGGTGAATACGTCGTGATGCCCGCGCAAAGTAAAGGCGCTACGCGATCAAGCGATAGACCTTTTTTGATTTTTAAAACATAGGGTTCTTTCACGGTGATATGGGAAGCATATCCGCCTTGGGTCGGAGTTTTCCCATCAAGCTCGGTGCTGTTATAAGTAAACACTGTTTGACGCTCGCAAAACTGTTCTTCATGAGATTTACAGCTCGCGCATTTTCCACACGAATCCACGAAGCAACCGACGCCGGCTAAATCTCCGACTTTAAAGCGCTTCACTTTTTTTCCCACTTGAATCACCCGACCGACGATTTCGTGACCGGGCACACAAGGGTACGCTGTCGGGCCCCACTCGCCGCGAGCGGTGTGAATATCAGAATGGCAAACACCACAGTAATCAATTTCGATCACGACATCCGTCGGATTCGGAGACCTGCGCTCTAACTGGAAAGGTTTTAACGGAGCTGTTGGTGAACTTGCGGCATAGGCTTTTGCTTGAATCATGGGATTTCCTTTTTTTAATTCTACTGACCTTCGAACCTTGGCACAGAACCTTTTTCCCGTCAAATCCACCATGCCACTAGCGCTAGCCTCAAAATAAGTTTCTGGACCAGAGTCTTTTTGTAAAATCTTCGGCAGACAAGATTTCAATTTTATCATCGGTGATTCGAGAATGCTTCTCTAGGCTGACTACCCAACGCTTTTGTACTTGTGGATAGTCCTTTTTTAATTCACGCAAACCTTTTAGATGGTCCGAATGGATTGACGCTGATGCTTTCGCTTCAAGAGCAAACTTCATTGGTCCAATGATAAAGTCAACTTCAGGGCCACTGTGAACTTTCCAGTAGCTCATGTTGATATTCAGGTTTGAGTATGAAATGTAGGCCTTCAGCTCGTGATGAATCCAGTTTTCGAAGGCCTTACCGAAAAGTTCAGATTTACGCTGGAGTAATCCCCTTTGAGCTAGATAGTTAACAGTTCCAACATCTGAAAAATAAAACTTAGGCTGCGCCACAACTTTTCTTTTTGGCCGCAACGTATAACCTGGTAAAAATGAGCCTATCAAAGTGTCACTTAAGATTTCAAAGTAGGATCGAATCGTTGGACCTGATACGCCTACATCTCTAGAAAATGTTTCATAACTTAAAATTTCTGTATCTGATAAGGCAGCGAGGTCTAAGAATTTTGAAAATGGCGATAGCTTTCGAACTAGAGCTTCATCAAAAATTTCTTCTTTAAGATAATCCGCACAGTAGGACTTAAGAAGCTGCTGATAATCAGGGCTTGAGTAAATCGCTGGTAAGGTCCCACGATTTAAAATTTGATCTAAATTAAAGTCTTCTTTAAGTTCATTTGAGGTCAAACCAAAAAGTTCAAATCGTAAAGCCCGCCCACCCAGCAAATTCCCATGAGATTTTTTAAGTTTACGAGCACTTGATCCACAAAGACCAAAATGAATTTTGTCCTTTTCAATCAGATAATGAATCTCGTTTAAAAGTTCGGGGACTTTTTGAACTTCATCAATAATTATAAATTCTGTTTTCATGGCGCGAACTCGCTCCCGAAGCTGTTCCGGATGAGTTTTAAAGGTTATCAGCTCATCATTCATCAGTAAGCTGATCATCGGATCTTTGGGATACATCTTTTCGAGAAGGCTGGTCTTCCCCGTTTGTCGTGGTCCCCACAAAAAGAAGCTTCTTTGGACTGGTTTTGGTAACTTAAGGGCTCTTTTATACATCTCAAAAGTATACTTTGAATTTTCTGGAAAAGTCAAAGTACTACTTTTTTAAGCTATAAATCGAGACACTTATCAATGAAATTCCAACGCCGCTTTGACGATCGCTGAATGATCAATGCCATGCAGGGCGTACAGATCAGCAGCCGTGTAGGCGCTGCGACCGAATTCGCCGTGCACCGCTAAGGATTTAGATTTGAACGACACGCCATTTTGCAACAACGCGTGAGTTAGAATCTGGCCAAACCCGCCGATCAACTGATGATCTTCAATAGTGATTATTTTTCCGTCACAAGATTTCAAAATCTCGCTTAATGTCGGCATATCAATATGATTGATGGCTGGACAGTTGATCACGGCGGCACTGATTCCCTTTTTTTCTAATTCTTCCGACGCTTTTAAGGCTTCTGGCACCAGAGAACCTGTTGTTGCGATTAAAATTTTCTTTGCGCCCATCGCCTTTTTTAAAACTTGAATTTGATCAAGTTTGTATTTTGAACCTGCAAGATAGGTTTTCGGAAAGTTTTCACGGCCTAAAAAGAAAATATAAGACGAAGGTGTTTTTCCGGCGGCACGGTCAGCCGTAAATTCTTGCACCGCTTGGTAAAATAAAGCGTCGGCTTCTTCACTGCAGGACAAGCAGTACACTTTCACATGGGGAATCGACGCTGACATTGAAATATAACTGAGCGCTTGGTGGGAGGCTCCATCCGCCGCGTCTTGAAATCCTGTGTGCGAATAAACTGCAAAAATCGGCGCTTCAGATAAGGCTGCCATCGTTAAAGGCAAAGCGCCTTTCGTCACACCAAATTGCGCGAAGGTATCCACGACGGGAATAAATCCCAGTTTTGATAATCCAGCCGCTGTTGATACCATATTGCTTTCAGCGACGCCCACATCAAAGCTTTGTGCAGGGAATTCTTTTCGGAAAGCTTCAACACCGGTCGAGCCTGCCAGATCGGCCGAAACTGAAATTAATGGCAGACCCTCTTTGGCGGCGCGAATCATGGCTGAAGCGATGCCTTTTTGAATTTTTTCGCCGTCATCTTTTTGAGGCGCTTCTTTTTTTGCGGCTGAAATTCTTTTTTCTTCGAGGTCTAATTCTTGAATCCAAGTCTGAAATAAGGCTGGCAAAGCAGCCCCGTAAATTTCAGTCACAAAATCAGTCATCTCGGCCACTTTTTTACAAGGAAACCCATGACCGCCAGAAGCCGCGTCCACTGTCTTTTTGGTGCCAATACCTTTGACTGTTTTAGCGTGAATCACCACTGGTTGGTGGGGATTTTTTTGAACAAGAGTCAAAGCTTCCGACAAAGCCTGATGACATTTCTCAAGATTATTTCCTTCTGCCACAATAATTCGTTTCCAACCTAAATCTTCTAAAGCTTTGAATGAGGGCTCCATCGAAAAAGCTTCTTTATCAATCCGGCCAGACAGTTTTGTGTTGTTGTCAGAAATAATCATAATATAAGGATTTAAATGCCCGGCCTTAGCCAAACCTGGAATGGCTGCGAAGGATTCTTTGGCTTCGCCTTCCATACTGGCGCCGTCTGAAACAATTGAAATTGTCACGCGTGAGTGTCCGGCTAATTTGTCAGCCAATGCTAATCCTTGGGTCTGTGGCAGGGCTGAACCCAAAGGACCATTGGACATCAATACACCTTCAGGGAAACAGTGAACTTCACCGTGACCGGTTAAAGGTGAATCGACCGCACGGAATTTTTTTAAACTTTCAAAATTTAACCCAGCCACTTTGTAATCGGCTTTTAACGCATAAAAAACATTTTCACAGTGACCTGCGTCGTTCACGATATTAAAAAGCTCATGCCATTTTTTTCCAGTTTTTTTAGCCTCGCTAAATGCCACGGCATGCAGAACAGAAACAATTTCAGCCAAGGCGGCAGGCCCGCCATAGTGCGCAGCGGCTCCCCCAAGAACGGCGTTCATATCCATCAATGCGACCAGCGCTCGGAGTGCTTTGGGATCACTGACCGTCAAAGAACCTTCAGGAATTTTTATTTCCGTTTTAAAAACAGGTTCATGTGTGGGATTATCAAATAGGCGAGATTTAATTTGTAAGGGCTTTAGCATGCGGTATTGTTCTCAAGTTTGAGTCCTGGTTACAAGAAAAAAATGGAGATTTAATGGAGCTTTTTAAGCAGCAATTACGGCGGATTCCGAAGGTGGATTTGCACCGACATTTGGATTGCTGTCTGCGTTGGAGCACACTGGTGGAATTGGCACCGCAAGTCGGCATTGAACTGCCAAAATCGCATGTTCAAAAACAAGAAGCCTTCCTCGTTCTGGATCCGATGCTGGATTTAGAGGCTGTTTTAAATAAATTTATGAATTCACAGAAGGTTTTAGCTTCTGAAGAAATTCTGACTCGGTTAGCTTTTGAAGCGTGTGAAGATGCTTTTAATGATCATGTTCTGATCGTTGAATTTCGCTATGCTCCTAGTTTTATTGCTGAGGGCCATTCCCATTTAACTTATGAAAAAATTCACCGGGCCATTTCAAAGGGCTTAGCCATGGCTGAAAAAAAATGGCCCATGGCCACGGGCTTGATTTGTATTTTACAGCGGAATAGAGACTTTGCTTTCAGCCAAACAGTTTGTGATTTTATGATCGACCATAAGGAATCCTTTATTGGGATCGATATGGCGGACAGCGATAAAAATTTTGACGAAAAAAAGATGACTCCACTTTTTGATCGGGCGCGCAAAAATGGCCTGCGCGTGACGGCTCATGCTGGCGAATCCCCTTGGTCTGGAGCCGTCGAACAAATTCGTAACTGTGTGGATCTGTGGGGCGCTGAAAGAATTGGTCACGGCGTGCAAGTGATCACTGATGCTAACGCTATGAAGTATCTAATTGAAAAAGATATTGTCCTTGAGACTTGCCCCATCAGTAATTATCTCACCCAATCTTTTCCAACGCACAAAGCTCATCCATTAAGGCGCCTGATCGACGCTGGTTTAAAGGTCACTATTAATTCCGATGATCCCGGGATTTTTAATACGACGTTAAGTGATGAATACGAAGTGGCCCATAAAATTCATCAAGTGACGGTACCAGAGTTTACAAAGTTAAATCAAATCGCAGCGGAAGCCAGCTTTATTTCCTTGGCTAAAAGAAAAGCCGTATGGATTCATTCACTGACTAAGTAGGAGTTTTTTCATGCGTGATTTTTTTCCTCCCATTGAGCCGTTTCGCAAAGGAAAGCTCGCGGTTTCAAAAATTCATACTCTTTATTACGAGCAAGTGGGAAATCCTGAAGGAATTCCTGTTTTGTTTTTGCATGGCGGCCCCGGCGGCGGCATCTCGCCCGATCACCGCAGGTATTTCGATCCGCATGTTTATCATATTATCTTGTTTGATCAACGGGGCTCGGGCCAATCAAGGCCTATCGCGGAACTTCGAGAAAATACAACCTGGGACTTAATCGCTGATATAGAGACCCTCCGGCAATTGCTGGGCGTTGAACATTGGCAAGTGTTCGGTGGCAGCTGGGGGTCGACATTAGCCCTGGCTTACGCGATCACTCATCCTGCTCGTGTTAAAGCTTTGATCCTAAGAGGCATCTTTTTATGCCGCCCCTCTGAAATTCAGTGGTTTTATCAGCGCGGGACTTCTGAACTTTTTCCAGATCGATGGGATCAATATTTAAAAATGATTCCTGAAAATGAACGACATGACATGGTGTCGGCTTATTATAAATTATTAACTGACAACGATGATGACGTGCGCTTGAAGGCGGCCAAAGCCTGGAGCCAATGGGAAGCGGCCACTTCAAGATTAATTGTGTCTGAAACAGCCATCGAAGATTTTGAAGAACCTGACTATGCCCTTTCCTTTGCTCGCATCGAGTGCCACTACTTTATGAACAATGCCTTTTTTCCCACGAACAATTATATTTTAGAAAATATTTCAAAAATTCGCCATATTCCCGGTGTCATTGTGCAAGGTCGATACGATGTTGTGTGCCCGGCCAGAAGCGCTTGGGACCTTCACAAGGCCTGGCCCGAAGCCAAAATCCACTTCATTGCAGATGCCGGGCATGCGGCTTCAGAGCCTGGAATTCGCTCAAGCCTTATTGAGGCCACTGAGGCTTTTAAGCTTTATAAATAACCAGCCTGGAGCTGCCTTGAAAAATTTTCCATAAGGACCCGTTATGGAACCCGCAAAAATTATATAGTTGTCCAATGTTTCAACACCTGATTAAAGTTCAAAGCAGGTTTTAACTTGATCGGGGGATTTAAGATGAATGCACTTACCAAAACAACAATTGCTGCATTAGCTTTTTTACTGGCTTCTTGTGGACCTTCTGCAAACCAACAAACAAATCTAGAAAGCTCTTCTGGAATTCGTCTTGGCCAAGAAGCAAAATCAAACGATGAAATTGCCATCGGCACTGTTGGCATCCGAGGCTTCAGACAAGATGGAATGAGTTCGTTTTGCTCTGGAAGTTTACTTCCGAACAATCTAGTTGTGACAGCCGCTCATTGCGTTGATACTTCGATGCAATTGTACATTATCTTTTCAACGGACTCAGATGCCAACCCAAACGGACTTAAAAGTGTGGCTCGATTTGTCGATGGATCTGAAGTTCATCCCGACTATCAAGGCATCTCAAAAATTGAAGCGGCCTCTAGTTCAGCACCGACTCCGGGAAATGACATCGCACTTCTTCATTACGAAGGAAGTACGCCTTCGAACTACAAGCCCGTTCAATTTTTAAAGGACTATCGTCTTTTAAAGCCTGGGGTCATGATCACGATTGCAGGTTATGGAATTCATGACGATGCGGGAGCGATTGCTGCTGCCAAAAACCCAAAGACGGCCGGCGATACGAGCTGGATGAGCACCTCGGGTCTTGGAAAGCTGCGTTCAACCGAGGTGGCCTTGATGGGTTCACTGACCTCTTCGGAAGTTGTGTTAGATCAGAGCAAGGGTACCGGCACCTGCCAAGGTGACTCTGGGGGTCCCGCTTACTTACGAGTGAATAAGCAACTTTTTATGTTTGGTGTTTTGTCTCGGGGTTCGGCGCGCGCACCAGGTAGCCCCTGCACACAAGACAGCGTTTATACAGAAGTGGGTCCTTACATAAAGTTCTTAAGCCAGGCCGCAAGACAGCTGGCACAAACTTCAACTTCTGCTAAGAATTTTAATCATTAAAATTGATAAATTTTGAAATTTCTTGGGCGACAAGTTGCGGCTGATCAAGCAGTAATCTGTGGCCCGAGTTTTTTAAGATGCTGACTTTTGTGTTGATCTCTTTTTGTTGAAGCTCTTCCGCCACAACCCTGTATTTTAAGTCGTGTTCACCCACAAGATATAACAGCGACAAATCCTTCCGCTGCCACAAATTTGAAAAATCTTTTTGTTCACTCATTGAAAAACCAGTCAAGGCGGCCGCTAACTTTTGTCGATCAAAATCAGCTTCGTTTCTTGCTGGAATAACCGAGTTTTTAAAAATAGTTTGCTGGTGCCATTCTTCCATCACATGGGCCCAAGGTTGGTGCAAAAATTTTTGCGCCCAATTTTGGTTGAACAAGCGGCGCTCAGCTCGCTGATTCAAATCTTCGTCATGAAAACCAAATTGGGAACTGAGGAAAATGGCTTTTTTTGCGAAGTTTTTTTCAAGCAGCGGGCAAATCAAACGACCGCCCATCGAATAGCCGACCAAACAAAGCGGGCCTATGATTTTTTTCTTTTTTGTCCAATTTAAAAAAGCGTCGGGCCAGCTTTGAAAATTTAATTCAGAGATTGAAAAATCCCGGTTTAAATCTAAGAAATGAGAAGCTGTCTCTGCCAAGGTTAAGGATTTTTCGATGGCTTGCCAGTCCGATGGCAGGCCTAAAAAACCGTGGATAAAAACTATATTTTGCTCCAGGCGGCCTCCCACTCCCTCACGAATTCTTCGGTGGCCTTTGGAGATATCTTAATTTCAACGATTTGCCGATCACTTAAACCTGTTGGGCCGTCAGGGATCTTTTCCCATAAAGCGTAATCCCAGCTCCACATCGTTGCCCAGTTTTTAAAATTGATGTTGTGACGATTGATAAAAACATCACGCTTAAACATTTGATCAAAGATTTGTCCGCCGCTGTTGTTTAGAATCAAAATGCGGGTTTTCATTTTTGGCAGCTGGGGCGAGATCCACAAAGACGACAAGTCATACAAGGACGTTAAATCACCGACCAAGCACCAGTGCGTTTCGTGAGGGCGACACCAGCCTAAAAAGGTCGAGATCTGACCATCGATGCCATTGGCGCCGCGATTGCCAACCACTTGATAGGGACTCACTTCATAATCAGCAGCCAGATCCCATTCGCGAATGGGCAAACTATTTCCCAAATAAACATAAGACTGATGCATCCAGGTTGAGACCTTACGGACGATGCTGGGTTCTGACATCGGATGCTTTTCCAAAAGCTCAAAAAGAACTTGGGCCATTTTTTGATCTTTTGATCTCCATTCGTCGGGTAATGGCTGCGAAGTTTTAATTTCAATTCGCCCAAGGTCTTCCAGATCATCAAAGTGTGGAATTTGCCGACTAAGACCAGTAAAATGATTGTATCCAAAGGAAAATACGGGAACGTCCATGCGCTTATCTTCAAGATCTCGCCACAATCGAATGGTTGGAACGCCACCAATGCGTAAAATTCCCGTGCAAATTTCTTGATCCAGGATTTTGTGCAAAATGCGTTCACCAGATTTTAAAATATAGGGCTTCAATGTAGGATGAGACCGTAATCCTGAAATGCCCTCCGCGTAAATAGGGGCTTTGAGGCGCGCTAAAAAGTTGATGACGGACTCGCGGGATTTTTCTGGAATCGTACTTAAAATGACTAAGGGTCTATTATGTCCTAAAAATTCATGAAATTGTTCGACCATGTTCAAGGGGATTGCGACAGGAAAACGGGTCCGAGTTGTCATTTCAGGAATTTGAATTTGCGGAATGGGTCCATCCATCAAAGGTTCAGCAAAACAGACGTTAATATGAGTGGGCTTTTTCCAGCTGAGGCCCTTCATCGAAATATGCGTATTCTCTTCGTCCAAATCAAAAGACGCTTCAATATAATATGAAAAAAGGCCCACCTGTTGAATCGACTGAGGAGCCCCAGAGCCACGATACCTTTTCGGCCTGTCGGCCGTCACTAAGATCAATGGCAACGACGAGTAAGTTGCTTCAACTGTCGCTGGTAATAATTCAGCCACAGCGGTTCCCGATGTTGTAAAAATGGCCACTGGCAATCGCGTGGCTGCAATCCGCCCCAGAGCAAAAAAGGCCGCCGAGTTTTCGTCAAAGAAAGTGTAAATTTTAAGTTGCGGATTTTCATCAAAAAGAAAAATGAATGGGGAATTCCTAGCACCAGGACAAAGACAAAATTCTTTGACGCCAGCACTTAGAAGCTGATCGATGACATTTTTGGCCAATGCCATGTTGGTCATCGTTCGAATCATGGCTGCAATCCCAATAATTTTTTAACGGACTCGCGTTTATAAAACAATTCCAACCACTCTCTTTCAAGAAGGCTGTCGCGAATAACGCCACAGCCAGATCCAATCATCAATTGCTTACCGTCCCATTGCAAATTCCGAATAGCAACCAAACAGATCCAATGATCTTCGCTGGCCTTCATTAAAAAAGGGGCACCAAAACGTTGTCGCCGATTTTGCCCGGGCCATTCTTTCATCCAACGCCAGCCAAAATTTCTAGGCGCAACCCCTAGAGCCGGAGTTGGATGAAGTCGTTTCACTAAATCAATCGGCTCCTGGTTCACTTCCAACTGCAGCTCTATGCGGGATAATAAATGCCATAAAGTTGGAAGTTCCAGCAGTTGAACTGGTGCCACTTGCACTCGACCTAAGGAGCGAAGCTGCTGTCGAATATCGTCGGCGACCCATTGATTTTCTTGCAGCTCTTTCTTATCTTTTAAAAGCATCTCGCCTTTACTTTGCGTGGATTTTGACATTGTTCCCGCCAAAGCCATGGTAGAAACTTGCAGGCCTCGTTTTTCAAATAAAATTTCTGGCGTTGCTCCCAGCAGACCTTTTTCCCCCTGCCAAATGCCATAAACATGCAGGTGATCTGGCAGGACAGACATTGATATGAAAGATTTTACTAGAGTTGCAGGCGTTACCTTGGCCTCTGCATGTGAAAATACACAAGGCACCGCTTTGTCGATTTGACCCTGGGAAATCAGGCGCTGGGTGTGGGAAAAAGTTTGTGCGAAATCATTGAAGTCGGGATCCTTCCAAACGACCTCGCTCCAATCTAAAGGGCGCTGAGGGGCAGTTTCGAGATAATCTCGACATAATTTTAGAAAATCGAACTGATTTATGCAGGCTTCGTGTTCAAAACTGAGGGCTTTGGCATCTTCCATTTCAAAGAAATTAGGACTGAAAACTGAAAAGGCAGAGCCTTTTTTGTCAGCATTTTCGTGGGGCGAAACCAAATGGGACCGTCCAAAGGCAAGAATCCATTCGCTGCCACACCGGAGAAGCGCACCCGACTCTAAAAAGTTTGTAAAGTCCAAAAGCGATATGCTATTCTGCCGCTTCACAACTATGACCTATCATCCTTGAAAACGTTATATAACGATTAGGTAGTATGGAAATACAAAGTATGCAAACAACTCTCTCAACCCAAACTGTCAAAGTCGGCTCCGTTGAAATTGGTGGGCCCTCATTCACAGTGATTGCAGGTCCGTGCTCTGTGGAAAGCCGAGAACAGTTTTTAACGACGGCCCTGGCGGTGAAGAAATCCGGCGCGCAACTTCTTCGCGGTGGTATTTGGAAAGTAAGAACTTCTGCCGCCGCTTTTCAGGGTCTTGGCCAGGATTCGTATTCTTTTATCAGTGATGTTTTAAAAGAAACAGGGCTGCAGTTGGTTTCTGAAATTATGGAACCTCGCCAGATGGCAGAAATCCATGAGTTTGTGGGTATGTACCAAGTCGGTGCTAGAAATATGCAAAACACGGCTTTATTAAAAGAATTGGGACGACAAAAAAAACCAGTGCTTTTAAAGCGTGGCTTTGGGTCGTTGGTGGATGAGTGGCTGAAAGCCGCTGATTATATCCACCGCGAAGGAAACCCCAATGTCGTCTTGTGTGAACGAGGGATTCGAACCTTTGAAACGGCGACACGTTTTACGTTAGATTTAAACTCAGTGGTTTATGTTAAAGATCGCACTCGATTACCCGTGATTGTTGATCCTTCGCACGCGGTTGGAATCAGTGCATTGGTGCCCCGATTAGCATTCGCGTCCGCAGCTGCTGGCGCTGATGGTTTAATCGTTGAAGTTCACTCGGATCCAACAAAAGCGCTTTCAGATGGCCTTCAAGCCTTAACGCTGAAAGGTTTCGATGAGATGATGTCTAAGCTGGGTCGCGTGCTGAAAGCCGTCGATCGATCTTTTGATGGAAAACCTTCATGAGTCTTGAAATTCATGCCTCACAGCCTGATAAAATTAAAAATATGTTTGGTCGCGTGGCCAGCAAATATGATTTAGCCAATCAAATTTTATCTTTAGGGATTCACCACCTGTGGAGAAAAAAATTAGTTCGGTTGAGTGGCATCAAGCCCGGTCAAAAAGTTCTTGATTGTGCGACGGGAACAGGCGACCTAGCAATTGAGTTTAAAAAAACTGTCGGAACCTTGGGCGAAGTGATTGGCACTGACTTCTGTATCGAGATGCTGGGCCCGGCTCCAAAGAAAGCTCAGGCAAAAAAATTAGAAATTAAATTTGAAGTCGCTGACGTCATGGATCTTCCGTACAAAGATCAGACGTTTGACGTTTGCAGTATCTCTTTTGGAATAAGAAATGTGCAAAATCCCAAGAAAGCACTTCAAGAGATGGCACGAGTCACCCGACCCGGTGGTCAAGTGATGGTTCTTGAGTTTGGGCAAATGCAGTGGCCATTGATTTCTGGCTTATATAATTTTTATGCTGAAAAAGTGCTGCCGAAATTAGGTGGCCTGGTCACTGGACAGCGGGAGGCCTATGAGTATTTACAAAAATCTTCTCAGAACTTTCCCTGCCGCGAGCGATTTATTTCTTTAATGGATTCGACAGAATCTTTTTCAAAGGAAAGTTATGTTCCTTTGACCGGCGGTATTGCTTATATTTATAAAGGCACTGTTAAATAATTAATCTTTTATTTTGATTTTTTACGTTTGCTGACCGTGCCGTATTCGCGGAGCATATTTGTTTTTAACTGGGTGATCGAGTGCTCTAAGATAAGATTGAATAATTCGTCAGTTCCCACTTTATAAAGATCAGAAAGCTGTTTTAAAACTTTGATAGGTGGGCTGGAAACACCGCGTTCCCAGTTAGAAATAAATTGCGGAGATGTATATTTTAATTTTTTGGCAACATCACCTTGTGACAAAGATGCGTTTTCTCGTTTTGATTTTAAAAATTCACCTAAGCCCATAAGACCTCCAAGTAAGAAGAGATCGAGTATCCATCATTTTCTTAGGAAGCTCAACTGTTGTCTTTCATTGAATTATCATCTAAAACTTGTAGCCAAAAATTCTGTTGTTCTTGGGCTTGGCCTAGAAAAAACTTTAAACCCGAAATATAGCGCGCGTGAGTTTTTACAGCATACGTGCGCCCTAAAGAATTTTCTACGTAATTCAGATCAACAACTACTTTGGGCTGCCAATGCTTCGGAGGGAAAAGAATTTCGGAACGTGAAGGCGCCGCCCATATCATCACGGAAGGCGAATCTATTTCGCGATTTTGTTCTTTTGGTTTTCCTGTCCTTACTGAGTAGGCTGAGGCCTCTGGTAAAGCTTTTTGAAGCGTAGAAAGGACTCCCTCACCGCCCCAAATGACGGCAGGTCCGGGCAAATCCTCACCTTCTAGAAATTTGATAAAACCCAAAAAGTCGGTGTTTTCGGCCTGCCAATTTTTAATATTTTTATTCCAAGCTAGTGTATTCACGGCTTTCAAATCTTTTGCTAAGTCAGTCAATAGATAGGTTCCTTCATAGACTGTTCTTTTTAAAGGCGAAGTGACTGCGGCTGCCACTAGACCCAGGGATTGCAAGATTGGAAAAGCTTCCTGCCACTCTTGCTTTTTAATATCAATGGCAAAGAAACTGCTTTTTCGATTTTTAAAAAAATCAAAATGCATCATGGGCGAAAAACTGTGTTGGACCGGAGAGCCCAACACAGCACCAAAAGTTAAAACTTTTCCAGGCTGCATCATCCACTCAAGAAGACTTGGCTGATCGGCGGCCGAACTTTGGGATTCATACCAAAAATTTAATTTCTGACGGCCCTTCTGAAAAAGGCGATACCACTTCCAGCGACCTTCCAGCGACCTTGGCAGAAAGGACCGATTTTGGGGATCCTTCTGCTGCCACTGATGGCCGGCCCAAAGATCTTTCCAATTCAGAACTAAGGGCGAAAGCTTCAGATGAACATCCGTTGCTTTTGCAAGCTCATTGATTCCTGAGTAAATATCATCTTGATGAGAAGACCTTATTATATTTTGACTGTTTTTGATGGCAACTTGTAAATGACTGGCTATTGGATGATCCATCCAAGCACTGCTGGATATTATTTTTTCGTTTTCTTCGATCGTTTTTAATTTTTCAGTTCGAAGTGCATACAAAGCCCTAATATGGGGATAAGCTTCTGTCTGTTGACTCATTTGCAAAGCAGACAACAGATCATCGCGAAGCTCAAAAAAATCAGGCTCCGCTAATATCTTAAGACGGAGGTCGTCTGAAAAAAATGTTCTCATTCCTCCGACGTTTTGAACCTGACCTTGCGAAGGTAGGTTCCATCTAGCCCTAAAAAGGTGTTCCTCTAAATTCATGGCCGATGAGCTTAGCGAAATCCCTTCGGGTGCGGTGTAGATCAGACTGGCCCTTGCTGAAAACAAGGGCTCGCGATCCTTTCGTTTAATTTCATATTCCAATAAAGGTTCAACGTCTTTTATCAGGCGTGGGCGATCTGTAAATATCCGGCCTTGAAGATCACTCGATCGACGAATCCAAATCACCTGAGCAAAATCTGGAATATTTTCTAAATTAAATCCTGCGCCAACTGCAATCATTTTGCCGTTTGAAATGAGCTGTTCAAAAATCTGTGATTCTAGTTTTCTAAAAAACTCTTCGCCGCTTGTTAAAAATATATCCTCGATTGAACGGCCCTGGTGTTTTTCAATCTCGATATCTAAATCATAAAAAGGGCCTTGCTCGGGAAAATTTTTTGAGCACCGTTGAAGGAAAGATGATTTTCCGGTCCCTCGATGTCCAATGATAATTTTTAAACTGATCGCAGCCTTCAAGATAAGATCGTTTTCTTCAAACTGGCAAATGCCTGCACGACATTTTTAATTTTAACATTCTGGCGAATACATAAGCCTGGGCGAACTGGGAAAATAAAATAAAGATCATCTTTCTTGTTTTTCTTCTTATCCATCATTAAAGTGGCGTCGATTTCCTTCAATGTTAGCTTTTTTAAGGATTCCTGCAAACCGCTATAAAAGTCCCCATAAAATGGGCTTTGTGAAATGCCTTTATACTGCTGTGGACCCAAAAACCCCAGCTGGTGGCCCCACTCCGTCGCAAAAGCAAGCCCCTGCCCAACCGCTTTTCCGTGACTGATTCCTAATTTCGCTTCAATGACATGGCCTAATGTGTGACCAAAATTAAGAATCTGTCGGTACCCTTTTTCTTCAAAGGGATCTTCTTGCACAATTCGATATTTGGCTTTGATGGCCAGGGGCAGAATTTTCCACATTGTCTTTTCATCAAGGGCTTGCAAACTTCCGACTTGGCGCCAAAGGGATTGCCCCTCAATCAGGGCCATTTTAAAAAGCTCTCCGGCCGCATCAGCCATCAGCTCTGGTGGCTGATGTTTTAAAATATTTCTGACAATGTAAATTGTTTCAGGATTATAGAAAGTGCCTATTTGATTTTTAACCTCAACGGCATTCAATCCATTTTTTCCACCATGGGAAGAATCTAAAGCGGCTAACCAGGTTGAGGGAATTAAGACTAACTTTGTACCCCGTTTAAATACACTTGCAAAGAACCCGGCAAAATCACCGATCGTGCCTCCACCAAGCCCAAAGATTTTAAAATCTTTTTGATTATGATTTTGTAAAATCTTTAAGATTTTTTCGACATGATCAGGGAACTTTTTAAGATCCTTTAAAGTTTCTCCCCCTTTCACAGCATAGCGAAGCGGGAACTTTTTAATGATTTTGCGCACATCGGGAAAGTTTTTTAATTTTTCATCATAAATCAAAAGACATGAGCTGACGTTTAAGTTTACCAGCGATAGCTTTTCTTGATAATTAATGACTGACTTCTGAAGTTTTGACATTCGCTGATTTTATCTGAGGCCTTGCGACAAATCAAGCTGCTCAGATCGATGGCAGGCAACGCGTCCCCCTTGTTGCTCTTTCAACTCTGGTACTTTTTCTTTACAGATTGCTTCTGCAAAAGGACAGCGTGGATGAAAGGCACATCCAGACGGGGGATTGATGGGAGAAGGAAGTTCGAGGCTTCCCGAATGAACCACCGCTTGTTTTTTATGAATGGTCGGAAGGCTCATTAAAAGCATTTGCGTGTAGGGATGAAGTGGTTTTTGAAAAGCCTTTTCTGTCAGATTCTCTTCAACCACTTTGCCTAAATACATGACAGCCAGGCGCTTTGAAATAAAGCGAACCACGCTCAGATCATGGGAAATAAAAAGTAAGCTTAATCCCCGTGATTTTTGTAAATCATAAAGTAAATTTAAAACCTGGGCCTGCACCGAAACATCTAAGGCCGAAACGGATTCATCGCAAATGATATATTTAGGATCGGTGATTAAAGCTCGGGCGATGCCAATTCGTTGCTTTTGGCCACCGCTTAGCATATGCGGAAAGCGCTCGGCCATTTCGGGCCTTAGGCCCACGGCTTCCATTAAAGAAAAAACTTTACTTTTAATTTGGCTGGCTGACGCATTTTGAATTTTTAAAGGTTCGCCAATGATATCAAGGATTTTTTTTCTTGGATTCAGAGCCGATCCCGAGTCTTGAAAAATCATCTGCAAGGTGCGCGCCCTTTCTAGCAAGGGCATCCCCATCAGGGCCTTGCCATCCAGGGTCATGCTTCCTTGGGTTGGTGTCTCTAATCCGATTAAAAGTTTTGCCAAGGTGGATTTGCCACACCCGGATTCGCCCACTAAAGCGGTCGTGATATTTTCAGGAACTTGGAGGTCAACGCCTCGAAGGGCTTGAACTCCGCCGGAATATGTTTTCTGTAGATTTTTAATCTCGATCATGGTGTTGCCTCGCCAAGATCTTTGTCGTTGGCAAAAAAACAGGCTGATTTTTGTTCAGCAAAAAAAAGATAGGGTGGTTTTTCGCAGCAGATCTGTTGCGCTTTGTAACAGCGGTCTCTGAAAACACAGCCTGTCGGACGCTGACTTAAGGAAGGCACAACACCTGGAATGGCCGGCAGTCGAGTGATTTCAGATTCAGAAAAAATATATTTCGACGGAAGACAATTCAGTAAAGATTTTGTGTAGGGATGTCTGGGCGAATGAATGACCGCTTCCGCTGAACCTTCTTCGACGATTTCTCCGCAATACATGACGTTGACGCGTTCACAGTTTTGCGCGATCACCCCCATGTCATGGGAGATCAGAAGGACCGCTAGGTTGTATTCTTTTTGCAGTTGCTTCAGCAGATTTAAAATCTGTGCTTGAATGGTCACGTCTAAGGCGGTTGTTGGTTCATCAGCAATCAAAAGTTGAGGGCGACAAGCAATTGCAATAGCAATCATCACCCTTTGGGCCATTCCCCCAGAAAGCTGATGAGGATAGGCTTTCAGTCTTGCGGTTGGATCTGGAATTCCGACCATCTGAAGAAGTTCACGACAGCGATCATCGATCGCTTTTCCCTGCAGTTGCTGATGAATTTTTAAGGTCTCAGCGATTTGGTATCCGACTGTAAAAGCGGGGTTTAGGCTTCCGACAGGGTCTTGGAAAATCATCGATATTTGTGAGCCCTTTAAGGCCGTGTTTGAATTTTTCAAGGAGGGGGCAAGTTTTTGCCCTTGAAAAATAATTTCACCCGAAAGGGGTCTCGCATTTTCGGCCAATAAACCCATAATGCTTAAACCCATCACACTTTTTCCCGAGCCTGATTCGCCGACTAAGCCAACTGTTTGCCCAGCTTCGATTTTTAAATCAATGCCGCTTAGAACTTTTAAAAGCTGAGATTCACCTTCAAACGCCAGATGCCAATTCTTGACCTCTAAAAGACTCATAGAACTCTCCGGAGCTTGGGGTCTAAGAAATCTCGTAAGCCATCGCCGATAAAATTAAAACCCATCACGACAAGTAAAATGCACAGTCCCGGAAGTGTGACCATCCAAGGCGAAGTTTCTAAGTAGGATCTTGCATCACTTAGGATTGTTCCCCACTCTGGCGTTGGCGGCTGCGCACCCAGTCCTAAAAAGCCTAAAGCGGCCGCTGATAAAATGGCTTCACTAAATCCCAAGGACGCCTGCACGATCAAAGGCGCCCAACAGTTCGGTAGAACATTTATAAATGTGATTCGCCACCAAGAGGCCCCGAAACTTTTTGAAGCCTGCACATAGTTTTTACTCATTTCTAAAAGGACAGCACCGCGAACAATCCGGTAAACCGAAGGAAGTGCTACGATACCAATCGCCATGACTGTGTTGTAGAAAGAAGGACCCAGAATCGCAACAATAACAATGGCCATTAACATACTTGGCAAGGCCATAATTATATCCATCAATCGGGATAATACTTGATCTGGCCAGCCAGGCAGACTTCCACCGATCAGTCCCAACAAAGTGCCAAGGCTGACCGAAAATATCACCACGAAAAAACCAATGGCTAAAGAAACAGGCGCCCCGTAAATCAATCTTGAAAGCAAATCACGACCCAAATCATCGGTGCCTAAAAGAAATTGTTGATGGCCGCCCTCTTGCCAAGCGGGTGGTAATTTTAATTGATCTGCAAAAACTTGATCGTAAGAGTAAGGTGCAATCAAAGGCGACAAAATAGCCACCAGAAGAAAAAAACCAACCAAGATCAAACCAAAAAACAAAGATTTATTTTTTAAAATTAACTGAATCATCCTTCTCTTCCCCTTAACCGGGGCTGAGCCCAAACATAAATTAAATCAACAATAAGATTAATGATAACAACGCCGAACGAGGTGTATAAAATGCCCCCTTGGATCACGGGATAATCTCGGGCTTCAATACTTTTTATCAACCAGCGCCCAACGCCCGGCCATGAAAACATAGTTTCAGTCAGAACGGCTCCGGTCATAATCGACCCCAGCATCAGGCCCATCACGGTGACGACAGGAATCATCGCATTCCGTAAAGCATGCACCCACACCACTCGAGCCTTTGAAACGCCCTTCGCTTTGGCCGCACGAATAAAATCCTCGCCCAAAACTTCGATCAAACTGGATCTTGTCATCCGCGCTAAGATCGCCAAAGGAATTGTTCCCAAAACAATGGCCGGCAAAATCAAATGGCTAAAAGCACTTTTGAAAGCCGCCCAAGGGTCTTCAAAAAACCAAGAATCGATCAGCAAAAAACCTGTGCGCACGGGAAAATCGTAAATCACATTGATGCGCCCAGAAACTGGCAACCAACCCAGTCCGACACTGAAGAATAAAATTAACAAAAGGCCCCACCAAAAAATTGGCATTGAATAGCCAATCGTAGAAAATCCCATAACGCCGTAATCAAAAATGGTATTCCGTCGTATAGCGGCCAAAATTCCCATTGGCAAACCAATCAGAAAAGCAATTGTTAATGAAAATAACCCCAACTCCAAAGTCGCTGGAAATCGAGCCCAAAACTCTTCGCTGACAGGACGCTGAGAGATTACAGAAGTCCCCAGGTCGCCACGCAAGGCATTTCCAACGAATAAAAAATACTGCTCGGGAAGAGATCGATCCAAACCTAATTTTTTTTTCATATCGGCGACTTGCTCTTCACTGCCACCGCGCTCGCCCAGTAAATTTAGGACGGGATCGCCTGGAACCATGCGAATTAATGCGAAGGCAATAAGACTAGCGCCGATCAGGGTGATGAAAAGGATAAAGAGTTTATGCACTAAAAATCGAATCATTACTTGAGATCAACCGTATGGAAAATATCTCCACCAAAGGGATGAATTTCATATCCTTCAACATTTTTAGACATGGCTCTGAAAACTTTGGCATAAGCAATAGGAACCCAAGGCTCTTGTTGTTTAAAAATGACTTGGGCTTTGCGATAAAGCTCCTCACGCTTTTTTCGATCCGTCAGGGTCTTTGCTTGATTGACCAACTGATCGTATTCTTTATTGCACCACCGGGCATTGTTCGTGCCCCCTTTGACGGCCGCACAAGATAATAGGATATGCATAAAATTATCAGGATCACCATTGTCGCCCGTCCAACCATTTTGTTCCAAGACATGTTCACCCTTACGGGTTTTTTCTAAATAAGTGGGCCAATCATAAGTCACTAATTTTACTTTGATGCCGACTTTTGCAAGATCGGCTTGCATCAGCTCGCCCATTTTGCGACCGGCTGGATTGTAAGGTCGTGACACAGGCATCGTCCAAAGTTCGGTCTCAAACCCATTGGGAAAACCGGCTTCTTTTAAAAGCGCTTTGGCTTTTTCAATGTTGTAATCGTAATCTTTTACATCGTTATTGTAGGACCAAATCGTCGGTGGAATCGGGTTCACTGCCAATGTCGCACGACCCATAAAAATCGCCGAGATATACGACTGACGATTCAAAGCATGGGCGATGGCTTGTCGAACTTTTAAATTATCAAAGGGTTTCTTTAAGGTATTAAAAGTCAGATACCCAATGTTGACGCCTTCGCGTTCTTTTAATTTTAAATTGGCATTTTTAGAAATTGCATCCAGATCTTGAGGTGACGGATCGATGATCAAGTTGCATTCACCGACTTTTAATTTTTGATATCGAACGTTTGAATCTGGAGTGATAGCAAAAACAAGATGATCAATGGGCGGTCGTCCCAAGAAATATTTCTCATTCGTGGTGAATCTGATCAATGTGTCTTTCTGATAGGACTTAAAAATAAAAGGCCCTGTGCCGATCGGCTGGGTATTGATGAGGCTGAGGTCCTTGCCGTTTTTTAAAAGCGTTTCCGCATACTCTTTAGAAAGGATGCTGGCAAAATCCATTCCTAAGTTGGCTAAAAATGGTGCTTCGGGCCGGGTCAAAGTCATTTCCACAGTGTAATCATCGATTTTTTTAATCGACTTTAGAATTTTATCCATATCCATGCTTTTAAAATATTCATAAATGCCATTTTTAATCGCCAGAGGATTTTTAGCGTTCATCTGGACATCAAAAGAATAAATCACGTCATCGGCATTAAAATCTCGGGTCGGTTTAAAAAATTCATTGGAATGAAATCCGACACCCTTGTGAAGTTTAAATGTATACTTCAAACCGTCTTTAGAAATGATCCAGCTTTCTGCCAGCGCGGGTTCGATTTCAGTCGATCCTTTTTTAAATTCGACCAAACGATTGTAAACCGTGTGTGAAGACGCATTGAAGGTGGTTCCATCGGTCGCAAGGGCGGGGTTAAATGTGCTAGGGCTACCCTCTGAGCAGTAAACAAAAGTTTTTGCGGCCTGAACATTGAAAGTCATTAAGACACCCGTCAAAATCACAAGACCAAAGATATTTCCCATAATTCACCTCTAAGGATAGGGCCCATAATAACTTTCCTATCATCAAAGACAAGCGGCGGACCCGTCAAGACCTTCCACAGGTGGCTGCGCGTATTCCTTTGGCTTAGCTTTTGCTGATTAGTAGCCTGAAGCTGAATCAGAGGGTGTTTAATTCTTAAATGCAGAATTTTGGATCCAGACCCTCATAAAATTGATTCCCAGTTACCATCTGCGCGAGACTGTTGAAAGCTTTAACACAGATTTTAGCTGGCATTAAGAGCTGTCTCAATTTAGGAAAAGGAGAATTAAAATGGAAGACTTAATCTTGTTTGGACTGTTGATTTTCTTAGTGAACGCATTTGCTTCAATGGCTATGGCCTTGGGCTAATTTTAAGCCTCCTTTGAGTAACCGCTCTAAGGAATGAACCCAACATCAACCATGCTAAACGCTGAGGTATATTCAATATCAAATGTTGCAGTTTTTCCGCGCTGCTTCCGAGTGTAGTAAACAGCACGATTAACGGCGACCTGAAAGACCTCATTACTATCTTTATTTTTACAAAACACAGGTCCACCAGAGTCGCCAAATACAACGGCAGAAGTTTGGATGGTATTTTTATCCGCGTATTTTAAAATGGTCTGAACTTCCAACAACAAAGGGTCCTCTTCATTCGGATCAGTCATCGTAGCTGTGAACTTTGAATCAATAAAACTAAATGAATTTTTTTGCAGCTGAATTGCGTCGACGATTCCGACTTGAAGAAATCCCATATTAATATTCAGATTAATTCCATATCCTGAACTAGAGCAACTGATTGGCTGCTTATTTAACCGGGGATCAATGGTTGCCATTGGTTTAATTTTTAAATTGTGATTTAATTGAATAATTGCGATATCAAAATTATTTCCGTCTGTTGCCCAATAAGGGTGAATTTTATAATTAGTACCAATAGCCTCTTCTGAAAAATTGACCCCTTTAAGAAAGACTGTATTTCCACTTTTTGTTTTTTGTGAGACTAATTTTTCTTTATCGTATCCACGATACCCACATGAAACTGTAATGACAGAGTCTTTTCTTAGATCTTCTATACAATGGGCGGCAGTTAATATTTGATTGGGTTGAATTAATGACCCTGTGCAAAGCCCTACACCTTGGGAGTCGCTTATAGTGATGCGGCAGACGCTATCCGGGCCATGCGATGAAACGGCACCTTCATTTCCAACTATGGCATATGAAATGGTTGGAATGAAAAGAAGTAAAGCTAATGTTTTCATCCCTTCA
Organism: Pseudobdellovibrionaceae bacterium; assembly: GCA_043779185.1. Classification (GTDB taxonomy): domain Bacteria; phylum Bdellovibrionota; class Bdellovibrionia; order Bdellovibrionales; family Bdellovibrionaceae; genus JAYWDA01. The sequence continues at coordinate 12,335 of JAYWEQ010000123.1, read as the reverse complement.
TTTATATCAGAATGCAGAAGATCTTTCCCCTGTCATGTTTCTAGACAGTAAGATTTACTTATTATTGGTTCATTGATCCTAATGTGACTTGAATCTGATGCTCTTTGCCATCATCAACTAATTCAAATTGATCATGGTTTTCTTTCGTTTTTCCATCAATGAAAATCTCCATCGAATTCGCCAGCAAGCCATCTGATTTTTGATAAGAAATCTCGTAGTTTGTTTTTTCTGAATGGCGATATGTGACCTTGAAATTCTCCCACTCGTCTGGAATGCAGGGTTTCAAATAAATTGAATCTCCCTGCTTGTGAAACCCTAAAATCGCTTCAAGCCCAGCCCGATACATCCATCCACAAGAACCCGTATACCATGTCCATCCACCCCGTCCTGCGTAAGGAGCTTGCGAATAAATATCGGCCGCTAGGACATAGGGCTCGACCTTATAGGTTTCAACATCCTTCCGGCTTGCACCATGGTTGATGGGATTGAGCATTGAAAATAATTCGGCCGCTCGCGTTCCGTGACCTAATTCAGTGTGCGCAAAAATACACCAGACGGCCGCATGCGTGTATTGGCCCCCATTTTCCCGAACACCGGGCAGATAACCTTTGATGTACCCTGGGTCCAGAGGCGTTTTATCAAAAGGCGGCGTAAAAAGTAGAATCATCTTATTTTCTGGTCTGACTAAATATTTTTCGACGGCTTCCATTGCTTTTTGGCCGCGGACTTGATCGGCGGCTCCGGAAATAATGGCCCAAGTTTGCGCCAGCGAATCAATTTTGCATTCCGCTTGGCTGGCAGAACCCAGTGGTGTGCCATCATCAAAAAAGGCTCGCTTGTACCATTCACCGTCCCAAGCATTTTCTTCGGCGGCCCGTTGAAGATTGAGCGCATGGTTTTTCCAAACTAAAGCCTTATCAGTGTCGCCTCTGTTTTTTGCAATTTCAGAAAATTGCTCTAAGTTTTTATAAAGAAACCAGGCTAGCCAAACGCTTTCGCCTTTGCCAGCATGTCCGACGCGATTCATACCATCATTCCAATCGCCGGCGCCGATCAATGGCAAGCCGTGCTCACCAGTGGGTAAGCTTTTATCTAAGGCTCTGACACAATGATTGTACAGCGTCGCACTGTTATGGGACACAGCCGGTGCATAATAAGAATTTTCTTGATCGGGCCTTAGAAGCGGTCCCTCTAGAAAAGAAATTTCAGCCTCTAAAATTGAAAGATCATTGGTGACTTTAAGGTAATGAAAAACCACATACGGTAACCAAATTAAATCATCGGAAAATTGCGTCCGCACGCCTCTTCCTGCGGGCGGATGCCACCAATGCTGAACATCCCCTTCAACAAATTGCCGACTGGCCGCCCTTAGGATATGCTCGCGGGCGATCTTTGGCTGACTGACTGTCAAGGCCATGACATCTTGCAATTGATCTCGGAAGCCGTAAGCTCCACCGGCCTGATAAAATCCAGTTCGCGCCCAAAACCGACTGGCCAATGTTTGATAAAGCAGCCAACGATTCAGCATCAGATTCATTGCTTTATCAGGTGTTTGAACCTGAACTTTATTGAGTATTTGATCCCATGACGATTTTACTTTTTCTAAAAGTTGTTCCGGCTTCTGAAATTGAATCTTTAAATGAGAAATCATTTCTCGAGCTCGCACTCGATTTTCGGCTTGGCCCAAAAAGAAAGTGATCGTCTTTTTTTCACCGGGTGCCAGATGAATATTTAAATCCAAAGCGGCACAAGGATCCAACGCCGCTCCGACCCGACCCGATAAGCCTGTGCGCCGAAACATTCCCGCTGGCGCATCCATGCTTCCATTTCTGCCAATAAACTCGGTGCGGTCGCCGGTGAAGGAACGGTGCCCCTCGTTGATCAGCGAAAAGGATATTTGCGTGCCATATTCAGAATTTCTAGCATTATGGGCAAAGATCGCGCCCACCGTTTCATCGAACTCAGTGACGGTGGTCGGTGCCATCGTCGATCTTGAAAATCCTAAAACCCATTCGACATAAGAGCAGATCACAAGATTTTTAATTCCTTTTGATCGGTTTTCAATGGTCAGCGATGAAATTTTAACCGGCTGATCCCAAGCCACATATTGATAAAGATCACTGTAAACGCCATGGGACAGATGCTCGAAGCGGCTGTAGCCTTGCGAGTGATGAACAATGTAACTGGTGTCTTCAACACGGATTGGCAGAGCTGTCGGCGACCATAAAGCTCTTGTTTCCACATCCAGAATATAAAAAGCTTCCCCCGATGGATCACTGACGGGATCATTTTGCCAAGGTGTGATTTGGTTTTCACGACTGTTATGCGCCCAAGTATAACCCGAACCACTTTCGGTCGCTAAGAAACCAAACTGTGAATTAGCAATTACATTGGACCAAGGCATCGGGGTCTTTTCAGTCCCTTTCAGCGAAATGATATATTCCTTGCCGTCTTCCGAAAATCCTCCAAGCCCATTAAAAAAATCAAGCTTTGGAGTTGGCAGTAAGGGCCCGCCTTTTTTCTGAATAGCCGGAGATTGATCGGCTGCAAAAACATGCTTATCAACAATCACTCGGGTGCGCTTCACTTGCTCAGAAAGACTTCCTTGCCGACCTGAAAGAGTCGCTCTTGAAAATGAAAATAAAAGATGCCGGTCTTCATTCGAAAGCTTATCGGCGCGAATCACGAAGGCCTTACCCCGACGATGAGAATAATTTTGCGTGGGGGCCGTGGCTTTATAGACTAATGATAACAGCGAGTTTTGTAAATCTTCAGCATAAGACGTTGCTTGCTCATTAAATATCACAAGATCAAATGGCAAACCCTTGCTGGCCAAATATTCATGGGCCTTCAGCAGTTGACGAATAATTCCACGATCTTCAAACTGATCAATTCGAACTAAAGCGATCGGATCATCTCCTGAAATTCCAAAGCCCCAAAGTCCGGTGACATCCTTAGCATTTCGCTTAATAATTTCGCCGGAAGGACGCAGGGAAGAATCCGAATAAATCAATCGCGTCGCCAATCGTTGAAAAAGATGGGCTTCGTCAGGTTCAATATTAAAATAGTGAAGCTTCACTTGGGCCTGCGTCCATGTTAGTCCAGCAACCCGATCATAAATCATTTTTGAATGAAACTTATCCGCCAGATGCAGGACCTCTTCGCGAGTTTTAGCCACCACCGTCGAAAAAGTAATATGGCTTGAGACACCGATCGGCAAAAAAACTGTCGTTCGTAAGCTCATGATGGGATCCAGCACGGATCCGGTGGTATTCGATAGCGGGTTTAAATCCGAGATCGCTTGGGGATTTCTAATCGTTCGCCCGCGCCCCAAAAAACGACTGCGATCAGTTTCATATTCAGTCCGGCCAAAGGCCTGCGCATCGGTTTGTAAAACAACCGCCATCCATGTTTCAGATTCAGTGGCTGATCTTGGCCTTCGCCAAGCCAATAATGTTTTTAGCTCAGGGATATATTCTGTCTGAATAAATAAATTCGAAAATGCAGGATGGGCGATATCGGCTAACTGCGAATTCAAAACAACTTCTGCATAAGAGGTGATTTCGATTTCACGCTCGGTGTTTCCGTTATTTTTTAAAGTCAGCCGGCGAATTTCTGCGTGATCTTCAGGAGAGACAAAAATTTCAAGATCGCTGGATATTTTTTGATCTGATCTGACAAAGCGGGCGCGATCTTCATAGAATGTCACTTCGTAACTGTCGGGCTCGACGCAAGTGGGTTGATAGCCTGCCGACCAGACTTTATCACTTTCAAGATCTTTCAAAAATATATAATGTCCCCACTGATCGCAGGTGACGTCTTCTCGCCACCGAGTCAGCGCCAAATCTTGCCAACGACTATAGCCCGATCCTGAGGAGGTTAACATCACCGAATATTCACCATTCGAAAATAGTTGCGTGGTGGGAACAGGGCGATGAACGGTATGGTATTGACGCGAAACATGCTCGGTGTCTTCGCGAACTAAGGCCACTTGAAATATCTCTTTGGCAGGTTTTGCAACACTGACATTTCTTGGCATACGCTCTTGCAGCAAAAGTTCAGTGGCTTGCACCATGGGCTCGGCGTGAAAGCGGTCTCGCATGATTTCGTTTTTAAAAATATTTGCAATCGCGACTAACGACATGCCTTGGTGATGAGCCATATAGGCCTTGATCACAACTGAAGTTTGCCCTTTCGGAAGGCGCGCGGGTGTAAAATCAATGGCTTCGTAAAAGCCATATTGACCCCGCCCACCAAGGGCTTGAATTTTTCTTAAATTTTCAACTCCTGAGGCCGATTCAAACATCGATCCTAAAATTGTTGCATAGGGAGCCACCACAAGATCAGCGCCTAATCCCCTTTTTAATCCTAAATCGGGCACACCAAAGTTTGAATATTGATAAGTTAAATGAATATCGCGCTTGTTATAAGCGGATTCTGAAATCCCCCAGGGCACGACTTTTTCAGAGCCATAAAGAATTTGTCTCTGAACCGCCAATTCACAAGTTTGGGAAATTAAACTGCCGTCAGGTTCTCTCATGACTAGCGAGGGCATCAGGTACTCGAACATCGAACCCGACCATGAGACCAACATGGCGCCCTCTGACACTTTTGTAAGTCCACGACCCAGCTGGAACCAGTGTGAAGCTGGAATATCTCCTTTTGCGATCGCGATAAAACTTGTCAGCCTTGCTTCAGACGCCAGTAAATCATAGTAGCTTGAATCCAATGCTTTATCATTGACTCGATAACCAATGGAAAAGAGCTTTCGACTTTTATCATAAAGAAGATTGAAATTCATATTATTGAAAATCACATGGCAATGATCATGCAATTGAATCATCTTCTGCTGGAAAGTTGAAGCATTGACCAGTGCCTGTTCAAAGCAGCTGATCATCTTACTAACACGCCTTTGAAGCATTTCATCGTTCAACCACTTTTTATTTTTAAGCTCGATCAAATCGCTTAAAATACCTTCACTGTGCGCTGCCATTTCATGCAAGGGCAGCCGTAATGTAAAACGACTTTGAATTTCATCCCAAACTCCCTGCGCTTCGCTTGATAGAATTTGGGTATTCTGAACTTCTTTTAACCAAGGAAAAAAATAGTTAATATCCCTGTCAAGACTATTGGCCGTCTGCAGAATACTGTTTGTCCAGAACTTAATTAAATCGGAATCACATTCTTCGGGGGTGACAATTGTTTGGGCCTTCAAGGATAAATTTTCTGCTTTACTTAAAATTTTCTTCCAGCTGGCAGCGTTAAAAATATTTAAAAAGTCTGGCGATAACAATTCTTCTTTTAAGTCTTTAATTAACACTGAAAATCCTGAAGGCTCGGAACTTTGGCTGCCATCGAAGGGTCCATAAATCTCTTGGCAAACATCTTCAAGGACAAGAAGTGCATCCATGATTCCCTGTGAATAAGTAAATACAGGAATCGGATGGGTTGCAATTTCAAGACACCCTTGTGAAACCGCTAATAAATGGCCCGCTAAATTTCCGTTATCAACCGCCGAAATATATTTAGGCTCTAGCGCCCGGGCTTCACGAGTTTCATACCAATTAAAAAAGTGGCCTTCAAACTTTGGTAGATCCGTAAGGCTGTTCAAGGTTTGGGATAAACGCTGGGCCAATTCAGAAGTGCCGATCCAGGCAAAATCTTTGGCCGCTAAGACGGACAACAAATATAAACCAAAATTAGTCGGAGAACTGCGATGGGCTAATACGGGCACAGGAGTCTCTTGAAAGTTATCGGGCGGCAAAAAATGATCTTCTTCAGTCACAAATGTTGTAAAAAAACTCCAGACTCGGCGACCGGCCAGTCTTAAGTATTGGACGTCTTTCTTTCTTAAGGGCTTGATTAATTTTGGCTTGGGGGGAGAACTCATTTGCCGAGCAATCAGCGGGGCCCCCAGCCACAAGACGACAAAAGGTAGAAACTTAATAAATTCCTGGGAATTAAAAAAGAGCACAATACCAGCCCCCAGAAACGTCAGAATCAAGGACCCTATATAGCTTTTAAAAAAGTAATTAAACGAAACATTGGCGGCGGCTTGCGCTTGAGCGGCCGTTGTCCACTCTAACATTTTTCGCTGACTGATAAAAATGCGGTACAAAGACCTGCTAATGGCATCGATAGAATTCCAGCTTTGCCGCGACAGCAGGATAATTTGAAAAGCAATGCGCTCGAGACCGAATAAGAAATCGGTCCCCGCAAAACGCATTTGGTCCCGCCATGAAATTTTTGTTCCAATATTAAGGACCTCGGCAATCACTGCAAGCAATGTCGTCATAGAAAAACTAAGTAAAACTATTCCAACCCATAAAAACTGCTGCGTTGTCGGGAATGAGAAGGCTAATATCAGTAAGAAAAAACAAGCAGGACCCAGTAACGATCTTCGCAGGTTATCGATGATTTTCCAGGCGCCTAAAGCTGGTAAACATCGCCCGCCTTGACCTAATAGCCATGGCAATAGTTGCCAATCTCCGCGGGCCCATCGATGACTTCGGGCAAAAGAGACCTCAGTATGAAATGGGAAATCTTCTAAAAATTCAACGTCACTGATCAAACCGCAACGGGCAAAGATACCTTCAAATAAATCATGACTTAATAAAGAATTTTCAGGGATCCGACCACTCAGGGCTTCTTCAAAAATTTTAACATCGTAAATTCCTTTTCCGGTGTAAGACCCTTCACTAAATAAATCTTGGTACACATCAGAAATCGCCGAAGCATAAGGATCTAAACCGGCATCCCCTGTCGAAATTCGTTGAAAAACAGTGCTGTCTTTTAGTGAAGGAAGAGCGGGCGTGATTCGCGGTTGAAGAATTCCATAACCACCAGTGACTCTGCCAGATTCACTGTCAATCCTAGGTCGGTTTAAAGGATGCGCCAGGGTCCCAATCAGCTGAAGAACTGAGCCGTTCGGAAGTCGCGTATCAGCATCTAAGGTAATGACAAAACGAACATCTTTAGGAATTGAAACAGGATTTTCATCTAAACTGATAAATGATGTGTCTTTGTGCCCTAATGCCAGCCGATTAAATTCGTGCAGCTTTCCGCGCTTTCGCTCCCATCCCATCCATTTTCCTTCACGGGGATTGTACAAGCGGCGACGGTGAAAAATATAGAATCGAGGCGGTTCAGCCGTCTTCGTTGGATATTTATTATTCAGTTCGTCCAATTTATTTTTAGCAATTTCTAAAAGTTTAATGTCTAAAAAAGTATTTTCCGAGTCGTTATCGGCAACATCACTCAGGAGGGCGAAATAAACATTCTGTTCGTTATTAGACAAATAATGGATTTCAAGTTGCTCCAGCTGAGATTCAATTTGATGGGGCTTTGTAAACAGCGTGGGAACAACAACGAATGTTTTAAGATCTTCGGGAATTCCAAACCTTAAGCTTAACCGCGGCAAATGCCTAGGCCCTAAAAAAGCCACTGTCAGGCGATTGATAAGACTGATCGCCACTTCAGAGGCTGGAAAAAAGGCCAAAACCATGGCGATCGTCATCAAAAAAACTGAATGATGGATAAAATCGCTTGCAAAAAACAAGGGTAAACAAGTCAGCAAAAGAAAATTTGATAGATAAATTGCAATTCCATAATTGACGTAGAAGCGGGTCAGTTTTAAACGCAAATTAGCTCGGAATTTAATTTCCTTTTCGACTTCATGCCGACCAGAAGAAATCAGATAATATCCCAAATCTAAAGTTCGACTGGAATTGGGATCCATTTCAGGGGGACGCCACTGGGTCCTTTTCACCAAAACCCTGGCGATTTCTAATTCAGAGACTGGCGAGTGTTTGGCCAGCTCTTCCAATGCTTGACGATATCGATTCCTGGTTGAAAAATCCAGCTGCTCATAAATTGGATTACTTCTTAAGGCTTCTTCAACCAAACTGACTTCTTCAAAAAAATCTTGCCAATTGAACGCCGCCATCTGGCGCGAACTTGTAATAATATTTCTGACCGTTGCATTGGCGCCCGTCTGACCATTTAATTCATCAGAGACAGCCTCATCAGGATTCGTATTATTTTTTGCCAATTCGCCGTTCAGCCAATGCAGAATCGGGTCGATTCTTGATTCTTGAAAACGAAGTCGCTGCAATAGCTGGACGGCTAAAGACGCTGAAAAAGGAATCTGACTTAAGTGCTTGATGACAACTTCAATAGGTCTAGAAGGCGACCCGCTAAGACCCAAAACCTCATCTGAGATCGCATCAGCTTGCTTTCGAGCGGTTTGCGATCTAACAATTCGCTCTGCCAGACGTCTTAGATTTTCAATCAACAAAACGCGCAATGTGATTGGTACAGCCCAAAGCTCGCCAATCGTTAAAGGTTGAACGGTTTGGTAGGATTTTAGAAATAGTCTTAAAAGTTCGGGATCAAAAGAGCTGTCTGTGTGAGCCACATAAGCCCACGCAATGCCAAAAACCCTTGGATAACCGATCAAAGGACCGGCGGCCAACTTTGGCAGTTCTTGATAAAATTTCGGCGGTAAGTGGTCGTGGATATCTTTTAACAGGGACCGAATAATATGGAAATTATCGATCAACCATTCCGCTGCGGGTGTGATGGCCCGCTTGTCTTCAACAGCTTGCAGAATATGAGCGTACGAAGACTCAAGGACTTGGCGATTTTCGGTGATTCGATCAGAGAAATCTTTACCCTTTTTAGAGTTTTCTAAAACAGGTTGCGATTGCGCCAAACTGATCGCATGCGATTCAAGCCGGCTGGCGCTAAAAATTTCAGCCCGAATGGGTTCTTCAAAGTTCAGAATCACGGCAGACCCTAGCACATCATGATATTAAAATCTGAATTCTATTGTGACAAAAATAGCATAATTCAGTCTGCGGAAGGCTTTCTCGTCATGAGACAGTCCCTCATGCTTAGTTGCAGTCTACTTTGACCATTTTTTAGGCGGAGTTTATTTTTTGTTTCAAAACAAGACCCGGCCTTATATAGCCTCTAAACTAAATGCTTTATGTGATAAAGATTACAAAGATGGCACTGTTCGCTTTTGGAATGCCGACGGATCGGATGGAGTTTACTGGACTCAGCTTCAGAGTGAGGGGTACAAGATCCTAGATCCAAAAAACTTTGAGCTTCCCAACTCACAAATTAATCCGTGCACAACGCAAAACACAAATCAAATCGCGAATGTTGAGTTTGCAGGCGCTGCAAATTCTGTCGTCACTTTAAATTTAAACTTCCTTCAAATGGCTGATATCAAAGCCCAATTATTTAAAGTGGTTAATAATCAAAACATTCTTGTGAAGTCCTATGATTTTTCAGCGAATTCGACCGACAAAATTTCCGTCGAATTGCCGGTCCTTGAAGTCAACGGCGCTTACACGCTGAATATCAATTTGGTAAATACTTCGTCATCAATACGGTTTCTGAATGAAGTGCGATTCCAACTCTTAAAAAATTAGTTATCGAATATACGCTTAAGGCAGGGCTAACTCTCCTGCCTTAATCAGACCTCCATGTCTTGGATAACGGCCACCAGATCACTCCTTCGTTCAGGTTGTCCCAATTCGTTATGCTGTTTCAATCTGATACAATGAAACTTTTTTTATGCCCTTCAGAGATGGTCTAGTTCAGCCGAAACATCTTCATGTTGTTTTTGATCGAATATAAAAAGATCGCCCTGATCTTAACACTATTGCTTTTGTCTTCCTGCAAAGCGGCTAAGCCCGAGCTGACCTCATTGTTGGGTAACCCTGGTGGTTCCAGCCCAGCAGGCTCCACCAACACAGGTGCGGGGCAATTTTCATTGGGCGGAAGTGTTACGAAGACAATAGGGACAAGTTATAAAATTAACGCTCACGTTTCACAAGGACCAACTCAGATTAATAAAGACGTTGCAGGATTTAAAGTGAGGGCTCGTGTTAAGTTTTAAATATCTACGATCTTTTATAATTTTTTTGCATTTACTTTTAGGCGTAAGCGCATGGGCCGGCCCTCAGTTTATTACTTATGAAGGATATTTAACTGACAGCGCCAACGTTCCCATTAATCTAACTAACGTGACTTTTGATTTTGCGATTTGGAATCCTGGGACGACTTGTCTTCTTTACAGCGAGCGAAGGGTGATTCAGCCAATTAATGGAAATTTTGCAGCCAAATTTGGCCCAGGGAATCCTTTGGGTGGATCAGACTCACAAACTTTTCCAGGCGCACTGACAGATTTTTCTTCGGTCTTTGTTAATTCGGGAACCCTCACGGGATCATCATGCACCTACACCCCTTCGCCTGGCCACAGTCGAATATTAAGAGTTCAAATTTATGATACGATAATGGCTGCATGGACTCTGGTTGATAATTACGAGCTGACATCGGCAACCAGTGCGTTCAATGCCGATCGATTAGAAGGAAACAAAGCAAATCAGTTTTTACAAATTGCAGGTGGTAGTCAAGGAACAGCTTTAGATTCTACTCAAGTTGCAAAATTAGTCGCTTTACTTGGGGCAGCGACGCCCGCAACATTTTCAAATCAAGTTACTTTCAACACGGCTCCGCAATTTTCAGGGACACCAAGTGCCGCCAGCGATATAACAAATAAATCCTACGTCGACACTGCGATCTCAACGGCGGTGTCTGGATCGTTACCCAATGTCGGAACGGCAGGGACTTATTATCAAGTGACGACTGATTCCAAGGGACGCGTCACCAGCGGAGTCAACGCTCTTGCAGCCAGCGATATCCCGTCGTTGGATGCTTCAAAAATTTCGACAGGAACATTGGGAGGAGCCGTTGGAATTAGTACCAGCGGCAATCTATATTCTTCCGGCACGATCACTGGCGGAACCGTTGCAGGAAACAATTTAAAAATTTATAACGGTGCCAACTACTTGCAGATTTCAGCCACCAGTATGACTGGCAATCTGAACTGGTTCCTACCTAATAGTAACGGCAGCAACGGGCAGGTTTTAAAAACTGATGGCACGGGAAACTTAAGTTGGGTGACCGCCTCTGCAGGTAGTGTCACGGGCGTCACGGCAAGTGCGCCGTTATCAGCAGGATCAGGGGCCACTCCAAATATTTCGATCTTGCAAGCGACAACTTCAGTTGATGGTTACTTGGCAAGTACTGACTTTGTTACTTTTAGTTCTAAACTTGGCAGCGCGAGCACTCATGCTGGTGATGTCTCTGGTGTCTATAATGCTTTAAGCGTCGATAAGTTAAAAGGTGTGGCGTTATCAGTTGCGGGTTTAACTTCTGGGAACTTTTTAAGGTACAACGGTTCAAACTGGGCAAATTCGAATTTATCTAATGCTGATGTGACGACAGGCTTAGGTTACAACCCGGTGAGTAGAGCTGGCGACAGCATGACGGGACTTTTAGTTCTGTCAGCTGACCCATCGGTAAACTTAGGTTCTGCGACGAAGCAGTATGTTGATGCATCAACGACAACGGCTGCTGCAAATTACATTCGAAGAGATGGCACGGTGGCTTTTACAGGATCCCAATCAATGGGTTCAAATAAATTAACTTTTGTAACTGATCCAACAGCCGCGCAAGATGCTGCGACTAAGAATTATGCTGATACCAAACTTTTTGGAAAAGCGGGAACAGCTCCTGCGGCTGCTCAAGATGGGTTATCTCTACGTTGGAATAATGCCTCTTTAGCTTGGGAATATTTTGCTAACTCAACTGGTAGTGTCACTAATGTCGCGACCGGCACTGGTCTAACAGGTGGTCCAATAACATCAAATGGTACGATCTCTTTAGCAAGCACAACAGTAACGGCAGGAAGTTACGGAACAACTGTAACGATTCCTACATTCAACGTGGATGCCCAAGGACGACTGACGGGCGTGACTGCGCAAGCGATTCCAAGTGCGAACACGAGCACCACTGGCTTACTGACAAGCACAGACTGGAATTCCTTTAACTCTAAACTTGGTAGCACAAGTACTTTTGCAGGAGATGTTTCTGGTTTATATAACGCATTAAGCGTTGATAAGTTAAAAGGTGCAGCTCTTTTAATAAGTTCATTAACTTCTGGAAACTTTTTAAAGTACAACGGCACGAACTGGATTAACTCTAATTTAGCTAATACTGATATCACAACAGGTTTAGGTTATGCGCCGGTAAATCGTGCCGGTGACTCGATGACGGGTTTACTTTTATTATCTGCCGATCCTGCAGTGGCCTCAGGCGCTGCAACGAAGAATTATGCGGATACTAAAATCGTGGGCAAAACGGCCGTAGCTCCAGCGGTAGGTCAAGATGGCCAATCATTACGATGGAATAATGGAAGTTTAGCATGGGAATACTACACACCAGTGACAGGCACAGGCCTTACGAACTTAAATGGCGCC
>JAYWEQ010000122.1:0-64444 GCA_043779185.1 Pseudobdellovibrionaceae bacterium | reverse complement strand
TTAATAGACGTCGATAATTCTTGCAGAGCTTCTTTTGAAAACTCTTGGCGTGGCTGATAGTGACCGGGCTTTAATTTATCGACGGCAATTTTCCAAATTCGGTCCTGGTCAGCGACGGCAGAAATCACCACTGTCGGTGCAATTTGTGGAGTGGTTGTCGTGGGCGGAACAGCCACTTTTGGCACCTGGGGGAGGGGCGATGTCGTTGTTTTTTTTATGTCGGGAGCTTCTTCGGCTCCGCCCAATAGGGATCCAAGACCACGACCAAGTCCACGCTTTTTGTTTTGCAAATCAGGAGTGTTATTAAGCATTTGCCTCTCCTAAAGATGGCGCATTGTTATGCGTTTGCGGCTGTGTTCGGACAACCACTTCCTTGGCTAACTCATGATATTTTTGAGCCCCAATGGATTTTGAGTCATATTTAAAGATAGACTGCCCGTGGCTTGGGGCCTCACTCAGGCGAACATTTCGAGGGATGATCGCAGCGAAAACTTTATCTGCAAAATGATTTCTAATTTCAGTCACGACTTGGTGACTGAGGTTATTCCGTGTATCAAACATCGTAAGGACGATGCCTTCGATATGAAGATTTGGATTTAAACTCTTTTTAACTAATCCTGCTGTATTCAAAAGCTGACTTAGGCCTTCAAGTGCAAAGTATTCGCATTGCAAAGGAACCAAGAAACTATTTGCTGCTGAAAGTGCATTCAGCGTCAGTAAACCTAAAGAGGGTGGGCAATCAATAATCACGTAGTCATATTGGTCATGAATAGTCTGTAAAGCGGATCGCAAGCGAAATTCCCTTTGCGGGATATCCACAAGCTCAATTTCAGCCCCAACAAGGTCTGGTGTGGCCGGAAGAATACTTAAATTTGGTTCGCTGGTGGATTGAATAGTCTCGGCCATGGTTTTTTCACCAATAAGAACATGGTAAACGTTGTTGTCTTGCGAATCATAGCGCTTGATACCCAATCCACTGGAGGCATTTCCTTGCGGGTCCATATCAACGATCAAAACTCGCTTACTCAGACTAGCCAATGCTGATGAAAGATTAATTGATGTTGTTGTCTTACCAACCCCACCTTTTTGATTGGCAATACAGATGATTTTTGTCATTCGGCCTCCATAAGGGTAATTTTTAAGAGTTTTGACGTATTCCGCAAGGTATTCTTTAATTTCAACATGGTGCTCAGGTTTTTTTCTTTATATTCCGATGTTCCACGTGGAACATGGAACGACTTTTAATGCTTTTTTTGCCATTATTGCTGCTTTCCTGTAATAAACCGGAGCCAAATCCGGAAATAAGGGACCCAATTTATCAAGAATTCAGAACCCAACAAGATTTAGCAAAAAAAGCTATCGCCGAGGCTGAAAAGACTCTGATAGAAAAGAAGTCTGATCTAGACAAAGTTAAGCCTCAGACGGGACAGATTAAATATGCCCAGAAAAGACTTTGGGATACTCAAAGAACTTTAGATTCGCTCATCCAACAAGAAAAATATTGGACTGTTAGAATTAAAGAGCGGGAACAGACAGCGCGGGCCGAATACCTAAAATCTTTTAAGGACGGAAAAACGTGGCCTGATCCGAAGGAATTTCAAGAATACAGCACAGAAAAGCGCCTTCGCGAAGCAAGGCTTCAGTGGGATGCAAAAGAAAGAATAGAAAAATTTAAAATTGATAACCCCACTGGCGCCCCGGGATCAAAGGGGGCCCCTCAGCCAAAATCCACCACTTCCGATGGCGGCGAGTGATGTTCCACGTGGAACAATCAGGCTATTTTTACCGTTTTAATCACTGCAAACTTTGATTCGCCGATCGGAAGCTTATAAAGTTTTACCAATGTAGGCGTCCAGACTGAACAAAGCTGGGTCGGGATTTCTCCGACCTCACCCGACCAGTTATCACCCTTGATATGATAAAAGGAGCCCCCAATAGGAACAATCCGGCGGCTTAACAATATAGCCTTAGAAATATTAGAAAGCCCACGGGCCATGCAGTTTTGAACAGAGTTTGGAGGCAAACTTTCTAAAGCAATACAACGAGTGGAAACGTTTTTCAAACCAAGGGCTTCAGAGGCCTGCTTTAAAAACTCAATTTTTTTAACGTCATTATCTACCAATACAACCTTTACCTTCGGGAATAGGATCGCAAAGATCATCCCAGGAAAGCCGTTTCCGCTTCCGAGGTCAAAAATTTCTTGAAGGCTTGGATTGGCTTCATGAATAATTTTAGAGGCCAAAATGCTGTCCGCAAAGTGAATTGCATCAGCCAAAAAAATAGTCTTTACAGAAATCAAATGACCCGTCTTATTGGCCTTCATTAACTCGTCGCGATATTTTTTTAACTTATCCTGGGCTTCCTTGGGAAGGTCTGGAAACCATGCGTCAATTCGCCAGTGAACTATCGCGCTCGCTTGTTCTTCCATCAACAGACAACTCCTTCAATTTCCGATGCCCTTTTAAAAATATAATTATAGCCTGAACGGCGGAAGGATTCACACCACTAATGCGCTGAGCTTGACCCAAAGTCCTAGGAAGAACTTGCTTTAATTTTTGCACCTCTTCATTGGATAAACCTCGAACCAACGAGTAATCTAAATTCATCGGCAGAATATATTCTTCAAGCCGCTTTGATTGCTCGATCAGTTCTAGCTGACGTTTGATATAGCCAGAATATTTAACTTCGATTTCGACAGGCTCTGAGATCAAAGCATCGTCAATAAAATCAAATCCCAGCCTTCCAAGCAAAGAACAAGAAATCTCAGGACGTCTTAATATCTCTTCAAAAGTATTGGGCTTTAATAAAACTGTACTACCCACACTCAGTAATTTTGCTTGGGTTTCTGGGTTGGGAAACAGTCTTTCGGTCCGTAATCTATGCAAAAGGTCGCTCCGACCTCGACGAATGACCTGAAGTTTGTCATTTTGTCCCGAAGGGGCCAAACTTAAACTTTCAGAAACTGATGATAACCTATCGATTGTATTATCTTCTCTTAAAACTAATCTGTGTTCTGCCCGAGACGTAAACATGCGGTAAGGCTCACGGGTTCCCTTGGTGACAAGATCATCGATCAAAACCCCAATATAGGCTTGATGCCGTTCCAAAATAAATTCAGGTTTTTCTAAAATAGCATGGGCTGCATTCACACCAGCAATAAACCCCTGAACGGCCGCCTCTTCGTACCCAGAAGTCCCATTGATTTGACCGGCCAAAAATAAATTCGAAATTGTGCGAGTTTCAAGTCGATGCCAAATTTGAGTGGGTTCGATAAAGTCATACTCTACGGCATAACCGGGCCGAACTATTTTTACGTGCTCTAAGCCAGGGATAGTTTTCAAAAACTCTTCCTGAACTTCTTCAGGCAAACTGGTAGAAATTCCCTGCAGATAAATTAAATCTGTATCTAACCCCTCTGGCTCCAGAAAAGTTTGATGTGACGCCCTTTCCGCAAATCGAGTCACCTTGTCTTCGATGCTTGGGCAATACCTAGGTCCAGTCCCTTCAATAATTCCGCAGTACATGGGCGACTTATCCAAGTTCCTGCGAATGATTTCATGAGTCTGTTCAGTTGTTCTAGAAAGATAACAAGCAATCTGCGGAAGTTTTAACTCGGGCCCCGAGCGAATACTAAATGGAAATATTTTTTCATCACCGTACTGCGGAATTGTTTTGCTCCAATCAATACTGCTTTTTAAAAGTCTTGGCGGAGTTCCCGTTTTTAGGCGCTGAACAGTAAAACCGAAGTCACTTAATTGATCCGACAAGCCGATCGACGCTTGATCACCAACACGGCCACCGGCCGACTGTTTTAATCCAATATGCATCACACCGTTCATAAAAGTTCCGGTCGTGACAATCACTTTTTTCGAAAAAATTTCAGAACCATCTTGTAAAACAACGCCACAACAAACTGAGCCTTTTAAAATCAGTCTTTTCACTTCCCCTTCGCGCACCGACAGATTGGGTTGCGTCGACAAAGTTTTTGTCATCAAAGTCGAATAAAGATTTTTATCATTTTGCACTCGAGTCCCACGCACAGCAGGGCCTTTTGAGGAATTTAAACGTTTATATTGGATACATGTTTCGTCCGCAGCAAATCCCATTTCGCCACCAAGAACGTCAAGTTCCCGCACCATATGACCCTTGGCTAGCCCACCGATCGAAGGGTTACAGCTCATGTAAGCAATTCGAGAGGTGTTTGTTGTCACAACCAAAGTCTGCAGGCCTAATCGTGCCGAGGACAGCGCGGCCTCAACACCTGCGTGCCCTGCTCCTACAACTATAATGTCAAAATCAACAGATCGCATGACTGATTCTTTCTGCAATAAACCGGTTATTTACCGATACAAAATTCTTTAAAAACGCGATCCATAATCTGATCATCGAATCTTTTTCCCAAAACTTCCTGCAAAGCCATCAAGCATTGCTTTAAATCTAAGGCTAAGAATTCGCCACCAGCCCCGGTTTTTAAAATCTCAAGGCTGGCCGAAATAAGTTTTAAGGCCTGACTTAAAGATTCGAAGTGCCTTGACTGCACTAACAAGACCGGGTTTTCAACATCCTGTGATCGAACCTTTTTTAACAACTTTTCAAGGATCTGTTGTCTTGCCTTCTTATCAAATGAGCTGACCTGCAACACCTGGGAACTTAAAAATCCTTCAGGATCGGTCAGTTCTTTAAAATTTTTACATTTAAAAAGAGGCTCCAAGACACTGCGGCCCAGACTTTGCGTTAAATCTGATTTATTGACCAAAACAAATGTCTGGTCCAAAGCCAAAGACTCAAAAATTTGTAGCTCTTCTGTGTCTAAAGGGCGCTGTGATTCCAAAACAAAGAGCAGAAAATCCGCCCCCTGGATCGTCGATTTTGTTTTCTCGATACCAATTTTTTCTACAGCATCTTGGGTTTCGCTTCTTAAGCCTGCCGTATCTAGTAATGAAAATTTGTGTTCTTTAAAAATTGTTTCGGCCGAGACAACATCTCGGGTTGTCCCTGGGATATCTGTTACAATAGCTCGATCCTCTTCAACCAAGGCATTTAAAAGGCTGGATTTTCCAACATTCGGGCGGCCGACCAAGGCGACGCGAATGCCGTCTTTTAAAAGTCGGCCATAATGATAGCTTTCAACAAGCTCTTGTAAAGCGCCACAGGCTAAAACAAGTTTTTGCTGCAGGACCGAGTGGTCAACAACATCGATGCCCTCAGCAGAAAAATCTATTCCGGCCTCAATATGAGCTAAACACCAAGTCACTTCTGATTCGATATTTTCCAAGGTCTTTGAAAGATCACCTTTTAGTTGTTGCAAGGCCACTTTCGAAGATTCTTTGGTCTGGCTTTCGATCAAACTAAGAACGCTTTCAGCCTGAATTAAATCAATGCGGCCATTAATAAAAGCGCGGAAAGTAAACTCACCACGATCGGCCATGCGGGCGCCCTCAGCCGTTAAGCTTTGTAGAATACGCTCACAAATGACGGGATTTCCATGACATGAAATTTCGACCGAGTTTTCACCAGTGAAAGATCGCCCCTTAGCAAAGAACGTCGCCATCACTTCGTCGACCTCTAATAAGCTGCCTTTTTCGATCAATAATCCATAGTAAACGCGATGGCTTTCGCTATCTTCAGGCATAAATGGACAAAGAGCCCGGGCGATGGCCAAGGCTCTGTCTCCGCTGATTCTAATGACTGAGATTCCGCCGCGACCAAATGGAGTTGCGACGGCACAGATCGTGTCTTTATCACGATCAACATTCACAAAGAACTCCTTCTACTCTTGATGGGCGTCTTGATTTGTATCAGGTCCGCCGTTAGCAGGGCCTTTTGCCGGATAAATTTTAATTTTTTTGTAAAGACCTTCTCCTAAAGAACGACTTTTCACACGGGGATCTTTAGAAAGGTATTGATGAACAACCTTACGATCTTTCGGAGGAAGCGCTCGGTAATAAACAGATCTGCCCTGTTCAATCGCAATTGTTTTTAAACTTTCAGCTCGCTCAATCAGCGCTGCCTCAGTTTCTTCGCGGTAACCGCCGCTATCCACAGTGATGTTTGTTTTATCTTCAGGGAAATTGTGCTGAATCACGCGCTTAATCAGAAGCTGAAAGGCATCTAAAACCTGACCTTTTTTATCCCGCATGATCTCTTGATCGGGTCCGCTCAAATCAATAGCGATGGTTGTAAATTCCCCATCTTTTTTTTCGGTGATATCAAAGTCTAAATCTAAACCAGACTTTTCAATAAGGCCCTCAAGTGTGTCCTGCACCATTGCTTCAACGTTTCCAGCTTTTGGCTTACCGCCGAAAAGTTTCTTAAAAAAACCCGCCATTTTTATCTCCCTTTAATCTTTTACTTTTTTTTCAGTGGCATAACCTGCGCAACCACTATGCCCTTTGATTTATCTTTAACCATAAAATACTGCTGTGAAACTCCAAAGACAGCGCTGACCAACATATAAAGTGTCAGACCGCTGGGTAAATAAAGCATAAAGACAGAGAAAATAATGGGCATAAAAGCCAAGATTTTGGCCTGCGCCGGATCCATCGCAGTCGGAGTTAATTTTTGCTGCAAAAACATTGTGACGCCCATTAACACTGGCAGAACAAAAAACTTATCGTGCAAACTTAAATCCTGAATCCAAAACATAAACGGCGCCTGGTAAAGCTCAACACTTGAGCCGATGACTCGAAAGAGCGCAAAAAAGATCGGGATTTGAAGAAGCATCGGCAGACAACCGCCTAGTGGGTTCGCCTTATTTTCCTTCATCAAAAGCATCATCTCGCGATTCATCGTCATGGCATCGTCTTTATATTTTTCGCGAAGATCTTTGATCAGCGGCTGCACTTTTTGCATCGCTTTCATTGATTTTGTCGACATCATATAAAGTGGAAATACACAAAGGCGCACTAAAAGGGTTAAAAGAATAATCGCCAGTCCCCAGTTAGAAACCCAAGAATAAAAAGCCTTCATAATCATTAACATTGGCCGCGCTAAAACAGACAGCATTCCAAAATTAATAATCTGAGCAAAATCAGGGTGAATGCCTTCTAAAATATCAATGGATTTTGGGCCCACGAAAAAAGTTTGACTGAGCTTAAGGGTACTCGCCGTCGCTGTTGGTCGATAAATCAACTGCGCCAAAGCCTCGCTGCGAGCATGATCAGAAGTTACCACCAAGTCAGGCGTAATTTCAGACTCATCTAGAATTGCCGACGCAAAATACTGCGACGAAACAGAGGCCAGATGAACGGCTTTGTATTCGCCACGAACATTTTCTTTAGCCGCGCTGAAATTGACTAAATCATTTTTACCTTCGTGGCTGACAAAGAAATCTTGGTGATCATAGGAAGGAAATAAAAATGATTTTTTTTCTGAAATATGAACTTTTTCAGGAATAATAATATCAATGGCATCATCTTTTGGATTTTTTAGCTCAACCGTGCTTACAAAAGACTGCTTCTGTTCGTCATAGGTAATTTCGCGAACAACCGTCATGCCATTCGCGTCGGCCGTCCCAATATAATGACCTGGTGCTTTTTCGGACAATTCAAAATTCAATGCTTGCTGACTTTTATTTAAACGCATTTCAAATAATGAATGATCTTCAGAAATCGCCATCTGAATCGGTTTGTTATCGCGGTCCGTAAAGGTTTTTAAGGTGACGTTTTTTAAACCCATTCCTAGGCTTGAAATATTAAAACTAATTTTTTGTCCTTCAAAGTGAAGAACTTTTGCCGCCACAGCCGGCGCCGCTTTAATTTCTTTGGAATCCGCTGAAGGAATAATGCCCGCAGCTTCTGATTTTCCCTCTGCGCTAGCCGACGTCGCTGGATTTTGAGACTGCCCTTGTGCCACCATCTCTTTTGGCTTTGGTGGGTAGGTTTTTGCCATAAACCACTGCCAAAAAACGAAAAAAGCGCCAATAATTACGATCGCAACTAAGCCTTTACCATCACCAAATGGGCTTTTTTGTTCATTCATTTAAAGCATTTCCTTTGCACCTTGGGGAACGGGATCATAACCAAACGGTCCCAGGGGATGACATTTTGAAAGTCGAATTAATATTAATTTTAAAGCTATAAAAAAAGATTGGGTTTGGGCTGCCTCAACAGCATATGCCGAGCACGATGGTTCAAAGCGGCAGCTGCCACCTAAAAAAGTTGTCCCAAAACTGCGATAAATTCCAAGAAGGAATATCAAACTTTTATTCATTGGGTTTAAAGCGCGAGAAGATTTTTTCAAATTCCCTGTTAAAGGCTTCAGCTTTAAGAGATTTATAGAAGTCTTTTTGGGATGGCATAAACACGACGCTAAGGTCATAGGAAGGATTGAATCCTTTTTTAATGAACTGCCTCGCATATTCTCGGCTCCATCGCTTGAGTTTGTTTCGAAGGACTGCAATGGCCACCTTGCGGCTGGCCGTAATTCCTAATCTCAAATGTCCAAGATCATTTTTTTTATAGTTAAAAATCAGCCACGATTGCGGCCTTAATTTTTTTCCATTATTTCGTAGATCCAGGAAGTCCGAGTTTCTTTGCAGTCGGCCTAACGTCTTATTTTCCACCTGTGGAAACTGCTAAGCGTTTTCTTCCCTTGGCACGACGAGCGGAGATGATTTTCTGACCACTTTTGGTTGCCATGCGCGCACGGAAACCATGGGTGTTTTTGCGACGACGATTGCTTGGTTGGTAAGTTCTTTTCATAAAAACTCTCCTATTTCTTTTTTACGGGCCTTCAATAACCCAAATTACGACGCTATTTAACCGCTGATAGACGTCAATTTTCAATCTTGGGACAGGCGTCCGAATTAATCACATCGCGGCAATTGGGTCAACTGTTGAAAATAAAGGCGGTCACTGGTAGCTAACGGCCTCTGTCTTTAAGTTTTCGGTTCGTCGCGATTTCTCGGGGGGGAAGCAAAATGGAACAAAACCAGGTCGAAATCAGCTCTAAATTTTGGGATCAGATAAAGTCCCATATGAAGAGCCGAAATGACAATAATAAGCTGCTCGCCACGTGGTTAGATCCTATCGAATATATGGAATCGAAAGTTCAAGATGGCCGCATTCGATTTATCCTCGGAGTTCCGAATGCTCTTCACCAATATTGGGTGGTTCAAAACCTTCAGGATAAAATTTACTCAGAAATTTCAGATAGTTATAAATCGCCATTTGATATTGAGTTTATTGTCACGGGGCATAAATCACCCGTAGCCCCTGAAAATCCCGCGGCTCTCCATGATGCTATGAGTGTGAGTGATCAACCGACTAACCAGCCCTCCATGATTAGTCAGAGTAGTCAAAAATCGGCTTTCTCTGATCCATTGAATACTGAGGCTACATTTTCGACTTTTGTGGTCGGTAAAAATTCAGAGTTTGCACATGCCGCTTGTTATAATGTCGCGCAAAATCCGGGGGGTGAAGATTACAACCCTCTCTTTATATATGGACCGGTGGGAATGGGGAAAACTCACCTTTTGCATGCCTCTGGAAACCATATTAAGGAATACTTTCCGCAACTTAGGATCATTTACATTTCTGCTGAAAGATTTATGAACGAATGTATCTCGGCCATGAGGCATTCTAAAATGGAGCAGTTTAGACAGAAATACCGAGAGAATTCAGATATTTTGCTGGTTGATGATGTTCAGTACATTGCCAAAGGTGAAGCCGTTCAAGCCGAGTTTTTCCACACGATCAATGCCTTTATTGACAGAAAAAAACAGGTTATTTTGGCCAGCGACCGCATGCCTAAGGATGTTTTAGGCTTAGAGGATCGCAATCGCACCCGTTTAGAGCGCGGTTTAATCGCTGATATCACCATGCCAGACCTAGAAACCAGAATTGCAATCTTACGCTATAAGGCCGAAAAATATAATATTCGTTTATCCGAAGAAGTTGTGAACTTCATTGCAAGAATTTCTAAACGCTCGATCCGAGAGCTTGAGGGAAATCTTAAAAAAGTAAAAATGTTTTCCGAATTGCAGGGCTTACAGGTCGACTACGATCTGGTGAAAAGAATTTTAGCTCAACACACCACCGCTTCAACAATTTCGGTCGAAGAAATTCAGCGCTTGGTCGGTGACCATTTCAAAGTTAAATTATCAGACCTAAAATCAAGTGCCCGAGCAAAGCCGATTGTTGTTCCGCGCCAGATAGCAATGTATTTAATTAAGAAATTTTTAGACAAATCCCTGGTTGATGTTGGTAAAGCTTTTGGCGGCAAAGATCACACCACAGTCATGAATGCCATTGAGCGGGTCCAACATCTACAGTCGACAGACCAAGATATTTTTAAAGATATCGAAGAGTTAGAAACTCGCATCCACAATATCATTGGAGTGTGAATGTGGACTGTGGAAAAGCCAGAGGATAACCCCGGGATGAATTTGGGGGTTATTTTTGGTGTGGGTAACTCGGGGTGCTTAAGAATTAAAGCGCCGTGCCTTATCCACAGATGTTTTAAAGTGTTTACAAGGACTTAGATGTTTTGATAGGTTTTCCACGCACCTACTACTACTACTAATATTTATATTAATAATAGAAGAGAATAAAAGAGGGTCTTTTTATGAAGATTGAGATCGATAAAAAAGATTTGATAATTCTTATCGGTAAGACGCAGAACATTGTCGAAAAAAGAAATACTCTTCCAATCCTTGTGAATGTTTTGCTTGAAGCAGACAATTCCGAGATGAAAGTTTTCGCCACCGATATGGAAGTCAGCCTTACAGATTCAATCAAATGCAAAGTCACTCAAAGCGGCAAGGTCGCCGTCAGTGCAAAAAGCCTTTTTGATATCACCAAAGAATTAGCCGAAGGGCAGATTCAACTCATCAAACGCGACAACAACTGGCTCGAAATTCGACAGGGTAAGTATCTTTCTAAAATTGTGGGTGTGAGTGCTGATGAGTATCCTGTTTTCCCGACCTACAATGCCCATAATTTTATTAAAATTGAGGCGCCGATTTTAAAAGAAATGATCGATAAAACAATTTACTCAGTCTCTAGCGACGAAACCAGATATCATCTAAACGGTGTTTATTTTGAAGCTTTGCCAGGCCAAGGTTTTAAAATGGTTGCCACCGATGGACACCGGATGAGTTTAGTTTCTAGAAAAATCACAGAAGGAAAATTTCAAGGCAGCCAAGGTGTGATCATTCCTAGAAAAGGCTTGAATGAAATTAGGAAAATTTTAGAAGGAGTTGAAGGCTCTGTGGAAATCGCCATAGAGGGCAGTCAATTTATTTTGAAGTGTCATTCGACGACTTTGATGATCCGCTTGATCGAAGGCAAATATCCAAATTATCAGCAATTTATTCCAGCTAAATTGACTCAAAAAGTCCGTATCGACAGAGAAGCTTTTTTAACTTCTTTGAAGCGTGTTTCATTACTTGCGAATCAAAAGTCACGAGCTGTGATGTTGAATTTAACGAAAAACAAAATGGAAATTTCTTCAAACAATCCTGAGCTGGGTGATGCCAAAGAAGAAATTGAAGTTGGTTATACGGGCACCGATATGAAAATCGGTTTCAACGCAAAATACATTCAAGATGTTTTAAACTCTATGCAGCAGCAAGAAATTGATTTTGAACTCAATGATGGTTTGTCGCCTGGGCTGATGCGACCTCATGATGACCAAAGTTATACTTGTGTTGTCATGCCTATGCGAATTTGAGCTGAATGATTTTTAAAGAAATCAGAGTTAAAAATTTCAGAAATATTTCTGAGCTTTCCACCAAGTTTTCCCCACGAATTAATTTTTTTGTTGGCGATAATGGCCAAGGAAAAACAAATCTGCTGGAAGCACTTTATTTATTTTCAAATGGTGACTCTTTTCGTTATGGCGAAAATTCGGTTCTAATCCAAGATCAAAAACAAGAAAGTCTTGTGCAGGTGGTTGCGGAATCAAAAAACCTTCAGTACGAACTTCAGCTTCATTTGCAAAAATCAAAAAAAACGTTCATAGCCAATGATAAAAAGATTTCTACGGCAGAGCTTCGGAAACGCTTTTCTTGTGTTTTATTTTCTCCTGAAAGCCTTTCTTCGATCAAAGAAGCCGGAGATCAGCGCAGAGAGTTAGTCGACGAGCTTTTGGTCAGCCTCAGTTCTTTGAATGCAGATTTATTATGGGAGTACAAAAAAGCCCTAAGAACCAGAAATAAAATACTCAAGGATGCTAGTGAGGGAAACAGCCCTAAAAATCAAACCTTGGCTCTTCTAGAGAGTTTAGAGCCCAGTTTCTTAAGGCTTGCTAGCCAACTCACATATGCTCGTCTTCAGGCATTAAAAGCTTTGCTTCCCGAATTTAATTCGGCCATGCGAGATATCAGTCAGGGAACTCACAAAGAGCCGGCCGTGGAAATCTCTGTGGAATACTCGATCAGTGGTCAGAATGCGCTGCAAAAAACAATCGAAGAAGTGCATGAAATGCTGCACAAAAGAGTCTTGGAAGTGCGCGACGCAGAACTGGCCTCTGGAGCCAGTTTGGTGGGCCCACAGAAACACGATATTATTTTTCTATATGGTCAAAAAGATTCGCGATTTTACTGTTCTCAAGGACAGCAACGGGCTATTATCTTGTCTTTCAAAATGGCTCAAATTGTTAATCACAGGAGGGTTCACGGATTCTATCCAGCGCTGATGTTGGATGATGTACTTTCAGAGCTTGATGAGGGCAAAAGGACCGCGTTAATAAATTTTCTTCATGAGATAAATACTCAGATTTTTATTACGACAACGGATCTTACTTTGCCTCAAAGTTTTGCCCTGGAAAGTTTTTCTGTGAAAGAAGTGAAAAACGGAGCTTTAGACGAAGCTTTAACAAACACGAAGTAAATGGGGTCAGACACAGTGTCAGAAGAAAATGTTACCGCACCAATCGTTACAAGCAAAGAACCTGAACAAAAAGCCTATGGCGCTGATTCCATTCAAGTCCTTGAAGGTCTTGAAGCCGTTCGAAAAAGACCTGGAATGTACATTGGTGATACGGGCGCACGTGGATATCATCATCTTGTGTATGAAGTCGTGGATAACTCGGTTGATGAGGCTTTGGCGGGATTTTGTAAAAATATTTTTATTACAATCAATACCGATGAATCTGTCACAGTTGAGGATGATGGGCGTGGCATTCCAGTTTCAGCTCATAAAAATGGAAAATCAGCTCTTGAGGTCGTCATGACTGTTTTACATGCTGGTGGAAAATTTGATGGCGGCAGCTACAAAGTTTCAGGCGGTCTTCATGGCGTGGGGGCTTCTGTTGTTAATGCTCTTTCAAGTCGTTGCCAGGTTGAAGTTCACCGCGAAGGTTTTGCGTGGATGCAGAAATACGAAAAGGGTGATGTGAAAACGGAAGTTGAAAAAGGCGCCCCTTCCTCGAAAACAGGAACAAAAACCACCTTTAAGCCTGACCGTGAAATTTTTAAAGACGAATCCATTATTTTTGACTTCAATACTTTGGCTAACAGGTTGCGAGAGCTTGCATTTTTAAATGCAGGCCTTCGAATCACCATGAAAGACGAGCGCAATAATAAGCAGCAAGATTTTCAGTACGCTAAAGGAATTGCCGAGTTTGTTCAGTATATGAATCAATCTAAAAAATCTTTGCAAAACGAAGTTGTTTTTTTCAAAGGCGAAAAAGACACCGTCGAAGTTGAAATTGCGATGCAATGGAATGATTCGTATTCAGAATCAGTCTTTTCTTATTGCAATAATATTAATACCATTGAGGGCGGCACCCATTTAATGGGATTCCGGTCGGCGTTAACTCGTGCCACGAACTCTTATGGCGCTGAAAAAAATCTTTTAAAAGACTTAAATGCTAATCTTGAAGGTGAAGATATCCGCGAAGGATTAGCCGCCGTTGTTTCTGTCAAAGTGCGTGAACCACAATTTGAAGGTCAGACAAAAACAAAATTAGGAAACAGCGAAGTCAAAGGCATTGTTGAATCTTTGGTTGGTGATAAACTTCGCGATTGGTTTGATCGAAATCCAAGTGTTGCAAAAACAATCATCATGAAGTGTGTCGATTCAGCTCGCGCTCGTGAGGCCGCCAGAAAAGCCCGAGACCTGACTCGTCGTAAGACGGCTTTGGATGGCGGATCCCTTCCGGGAAAAATGGCCGATTGCCAAGAAAAGGACCCAGCACTTTGCGAACTCTATTTGGTTGAGGGAGACTCGGCCGGTGGATCTGCAAAACAAGCTCGCGATCGAAAAATTCAAGCTGTATTGCCTCTTAAAGGTAAAATTTTAAACGTCGAAAAAGCGCGCTTTGATAAAATGCTTTCTAATGAAGAAATTCGCATGATGATCTCAGCCTTAGGGACAGGAATTGGTAAAGATAACGTCAATGCAGAAAAAATTCGTTATCACAAAGTCATCATCATGACAGATGCGGATGTGGATGGATCACATATCCGAACGCTTTTATTAACGTTCTTTTACCGGCAAATGCCAGAGGTGATCGAGCGCGGATATATTTACATCGCGCAACCACCTTTGTACCGAGCAAAAAAAGGCAATTCAGAAAATTATTTGAAAGACGATGCCGCTTTAACAGAATATTTGCTCAGTGCAGGCTTAAATAGCTTTAGTATTGTTGGGAAAGATTCCTCGCCGGCAGAGCTTAAAAAACTGATTATTGGAATTCAGAAATTAAATAGTTTATTGAAAGTTTCTTCGGCAAAATATGATCGCGATGTTCTTTATTTCTTCTTGTCAAAAGTAGCTGATATTGATTCGACTTTAAAAGATGAGAAAAAATTAAAAGCTGCTTGTGGTGACTTGGCCGCCTGGGTTTTAGCAAATCCATCACTAGGAATCACAGAAGTAAATTCAACTGTATCTTTAGCTGGGGAAAACAGCGTTCCGACAGCAGAAATTAATACCGTTAGATATGCCGACCGAAAAGCGACAAAAATTGGCGAAGAAACCTTGAATGCTTCTGAGTTTATTGAGCTTAGAACTTTATGGGCCACGATTCAGTCTGTCACAAAGCTTCCATTTAAAATTCATCATAACTCGAATGAATTGCCTTTTGAAAACTACAATACCTTCTACGAATTTGTTATGGAGTCTGCGAAAAAAGGTATTTATATCCAGCGATATAAGGGCCTGGGCGAGATGAATCCCGTTCAGCTGTGGGAAACAACACTGAATAAAGAAAATCGCAATCTTTTACAAGTGACCATCGATGATGCTGTGGCCGCGGATGAAACTTTTAGCGTGTTAATGGGTGAGCTTGTTGAACCAAGACGAAAATTCATTCAAGACAATGCACTACTGGTTCGGGCGTTAGACGTTTAATAAATTTTTAAAAAGAACTTGAAGGATGAACAAAATATGGCAAATCCAGAAAAAGGTATAACAACGGTCGATATCAATAAGGAAATGCGGGAAGCGTACCTGCAGTACTCGATGTCCGTGATCGTCGGCCGTGCTCTTCCTGATGTCCGTGATGGTTTAAAGCCGGTTCACCGCCGGGTTTTATTTGCTCAACATGAGCTCAGCAATACGCACGATAAACCTTATAAAAAATCAGCCCGCGTGGTCGGTGATGTGATCGGTAAATACCATCCTCACGGAGATGTTGCCGTTTATGACACGATGGTGCGAATGGCCCAGGAATTTTCATTAAGATATCCGCTGATTGATGGACAGGGAAACTTTGGTTCTATTGATGGCGATAGCCCAGCAGCACAACGTTATACGGAAGTTCGTATGACAAGACTGGCTGAAGAACTTTTAGAAGACATCGACAAAGAGACCGTCCCCTTTGGACCCAACTATGACGACAGTTTGGAAATTCCACTGGTCCTTCCTGCAAAATTTCCTAATCTTTTAGTGAACGGAAGTGCTGGAATTGCCGTCGGTATGGCTACAAATATTCCGCCCCATAATTTGGGCGAAGTGATCGATGGCTGTATTCATTTAATTCATAATCCTGATTGTACCATCGATGAATTAATGACAAAAATTCCTGGTCCTGATTTTCCTACGGCCGGCGTGATTGCAGGGCGCGAAGGAATTTTACAAGCTTACAAAAAGGGTCGTGGCATTATTACTTTAAAAGCCGTGACTGAAATTGAAGCCGTTAAAGACCACGAAAATATTATTATTACTGAAATTCCCTATCAGGTAAATAAAGCAAAGCTGATCGAGCACATTGCAGACCTTGTGAAAGATAAGCAAATTGAAGGAATTTCTGATATTCGCGATGAGTCCTCTCGGGAAGGTATGCGAATTGTCGTCATTTGTAAAAAAGCGGAAAACGCCACGGTGATTTTAAATCGCCTTTATAAATACACACAGATGCAAGTCAGTTTTGGAATTATTATGCTGGCTTTGGACAAAAAAAATCAGCCTGTCGTTTTTAATTTAAAACAAATGCTAGAGGCCTTTGTCGATCACAGACGTGATATCGTCACTAAGCGGTGTATTTTTGAGCTGAAAAAAGCGCAGGAACGCGCCCATATCTTAGAAGGCTTAAAGAAAGCTTTAGACCAAATCGATGCAGTGATCGCAACCATTAAAGCTTCTAAAGAAGCCAATGCGGCTCGCGAAGCCTTGATGGCGAAATTTGATTTTTCAGAACGCCAAGCCCAAGCTATTTTAGAAATGCGACTGCAGCGATTAACTGGCCTTGAGCGTGAAAAAATCATGGCCGAACTGGCTGAACTGATGAAGCAAGTGGAGTGGCTTAAATTTGTTTTAGCGGATGTGAATGAGATTTTTAAAATCATTATCGGAGAGCTTGAAGAAATCAGCAAAAAATACTCTGACAAACGCCGAACGCAGCTGACCGGGGAATTGACGGATCTTGAAGATGAAGATCTGATCGCCGATGAACCCATGGTCGTGACCATTACAAAAACAGGTTATATTAAGCGCATTCCAATCGATGAATACCGCGTGCAAAAGCGCGGGGGCAAGGGCTCCAAAGGAATGGAAACCCGTGAAGAAGATATTGTTACAGATATCTTTACAGCCAGCACAAAAACAATGCTGCTGGTTTTCACTGATAAAGGCCGCGTCTATTGGGTCAAAGTTCACAAATTACCTTTAGGCCATAGAACATCCAAAGGAAAAGCGATCGCCAATGTTGTCCAATTAGCGAATAACGAAAAGGTCCGAGCCATTCTTCCTGTGGAAGAATTTGTGGAAAATAAATATATCGTCATGCTGACGGAAAAAGGGATTATTAAAAAAACTTCATTAGAGTCTTTTTCAAATCCACGAACCGCGGGGATCATCGCCTTAACAACAGATCTTGATGACTGTGTGATTGATGTGCAGATGAGTGATGGCGAAAGCGACGTCTTTATTGCGACCAAAGAGGGCATGTCGATCCGTTTTAACGAAAGTGGTGTTCGCCCCATGGGACGATCCGCCCGCGGAGTGAAGGCTATTACGCTGGCCAAAGAAGATATTGTGATCGGAATGGAAGTCCTGGGCAAAGGTACGACAGATACAATTTTGATGGTGACGTCAAAAGGCTACGGCAAACGTTCTGAAGTCGAAGAGTATCGCATTCAAGGGCGTGGCGGAGCTGGAATTATCACTCAAAAGACCACGGATAAAGTCGGAATCGTGATAGGAACAAAAAGAGTATCGCCTCTGCAAGAGCTGATTCTTTCCACCGATAAGGGCCAAGTGATTCGCATGAAAATCTCAGATATTTCGGTTTTAGGACGAAACACTCAAGGTGTTCGTCTGATCAATCTTGATGATAAAGATGAACATGTCAGTGGTTTAGCTGTTGTCGACGATGAGGACCGAACCGCTGAAGAGACACACTAAGGTTTTACTGATATCGGCGGCCACTCTTTTTTGGGGAATGGGTTGTACACCGCCCGAGGGCCGCGATTTTAAACAGGGCCAAAAAGAAGTGCGACAAGGGCAGTATGCCTTAAGCTTAAGTTTGTTCGAACACTCAATGAAAAGAAATCCAACCAGCCCATGGGCCATGAAGTCCGCTCACGAAGGGGCGCGCATCGCTTTTTTTGAAACCAAGGATTTTAAAAAAGCAGCGCAATTTTATCGTCATATCGTGGTTAATTCAACAGACAGCCAAGAACGAATCGAGGCTCAGCAAAAGTTGGGAGAAGTTTATCTGGATAATTTGCAGGATTATCCCCAAGCGATTGTTGAATACAGCAAACTCGTCGAGCAAAATTTATCAGATCAAAATGTTGGACAGGATCGATTAGGCCTGGCCCGAGCCCACTATTTTCAAAATAATTTATTTCAAGCCGATAGTGAATTGACCGAGATCTTAAAACTAAAAGTGGAACCGCCCTTAAGGTTCAACGCCTTAATGTTGAAGGGCAATATTTTAATCGCACAAAAAGATTTTTCTAAAGCAGCAGCGCTTTTTAAAGAACTGATCAAAGATTATCCCGAAAAAGCTCAGCATGAAAACGTTCCTCTTACTTTGGCTGTTTGCTTTGAAGAAGCGGGTGAGCTAAAAGAGGCTTTAGTTGTCCTTGAAAGCTTAAGAAAGACTTATCAACCGCCTGAATATATTGAACTTCGAATTAAAAGACTGAAAGAGCGTCAAAAAAACCAGCCTGGGGCCAAAGGATTTAGGAAATGAGTCTTGGAAAATATCTGATCTTTGCGTCGATTGGCTTTGAGCTTATTGGTTTAATTCTTGGTGCCTTTTATCTAGGCAATTATTTGGATGATAAATATCAAGGTCACGGGCTTTATTTTGTGATTTTAGCCTTTGTTGCATTGATTGTCTGGCTTCTACAAATTGTCCTTTTCCTTCGCCGTTTCCAAAAAGAAGATGAGGCTGAGGCTCAATCCGAAAAGCCATCATGATTTGGGCGACGCTGATCCAGCTTTTTATGACCTTGTTGGGTTATCTGCTGCTTTTAAATTACTCAACGCAAGCGGCCATATCCTTTGCGGCTGGTGGCGCTCTCGTGGGTATTAACTTTTTAATCCTTGGGATAGCATGGTCCCTTATTTTTCAGAAAAAATTGATTGCCCTAGCCGTGCCTCTCATTATATTTAAGTACGCGATTTTAGGGCTCATTATTTATCAAGTCATTCAGTCTTCGTCGATCGACCTTTTATGGTTTTGTTTGGGGATTGGAAGTTTTGTTATTAGCGCTTTAATTTTTGTCATGTGGAGGTCCCGTCATGTCGTTTAATTGGACGCAAATGATCCCTGGTGTTGGGCATGAGTATTCTCATGTGGCAACTTTAGGTGTGGCTTCTGCATTAACAGTTGGACTTGGACTTGTGGCTCGAAAATCTTTAGGCACCGGCTCTGAAGCTGTGATCCCATCAAATAAAATTTCAGTTCGTGGTGTATTTGAAGTTCTGACTGAAATGATTTCTGCATTAGCAGAAATGGTGATTGGGCATGAGGGGCAAAAATTTGTTCCTATGTTCACCTCAATTTTCTTTTTTATTTTGGTCAATAATTTATTAGGTATGGTTCCTGGCATGACGCCAGCGACGGAAAATTTAAACACAACTTTTGCTTTCGGTGTTTTTATGTTTGTTTCCTATAATATGTTCGGCATCCGAGAGCACGGCCCCTTAGCTTACTTTAAGCATTTTGCAGGACCGAAACTGCCTTACTTAATTCTTGCGATTCCGATTGGTATTTTAATGTTTTTTATCGAAATGGTTTCCCATATGGTTCGACCTTTCAGCTTGGGTCTTCGATTAGGAAACGTTATGATGGGCGATCACACGGTTCTTTCTGTCTTTTTAGATTTGGTGCCTGCTTTTGTTCCGATTCCGTTTTATTTTCTGGGCCTTTTCGTATGCTTAGTTCAGGCTTTGGTATTTACTCTTCTTTCCATGGTCTATGTCGCCTTTGCCGTCGCCCATGAGGAAGAACACTAATAATTTTTTAATAATGTAACTGATAATCAGACAACAAGGAGAAACTAGGAAATGAAAAACATCAGCACAAAAATCGTACTTATGGCCGCAACTTTGGCGATCAGCTTTCCAGCGTTAGCGGAAGACGTCGCACATGCAGCGACAGCTGACGGCAGCATTAATAGTGGCCTGCGCGCTATCGGCGCAGCTCTTGCTATTGGTATCGCGGCATTGGGTGGCGCTCTTGGACAAGGTCGTGCAACAGCCACTGCTTTGGATGGTATTGCTCGCAATCCAGCCGCTTCAGGTAAAATCTTGATCCCAATGGTTCTTGGTCTTGCTTTGATCGAATCATTAGTTATTTATGCCTTGATCATTGCGCTTCCTTTGACAAAATAGTTAGACCTAAAAAAATTTTTCCAAAAAAGGGGACCTGATGGGTTCCCTTTTTAATTTGAGGTGTTGTTTTGCTAGCCAGCATATTTTTTTTAATTTTGGGCGGTTCAATAACCCATGCTGAAAAAATAACTGCATCGGTCATCGATGTCGCACCCATTGGTTATGTTGAAGGCGCTGAACAAAAAGGCCTTTACGTTGAGATTCTTCAAGCCTTGGCTGCGGCCGGAAGCTTTGAAGTAGAAATTCAGCTAACGCCTTATCTTCGCGCCATCTCTTTGGTGGAAAGTAAAGAAATTGATCTGACGATTATGTTTGATACTGAAATTTCTGATAAAATTAAAACCAAAAAAGTTAAACTGTATGAAAGAAATCTGAATATTTATACTTTGAAAGAGGGCTCCTTTTCATCTGGACAAGATTTCAGTGGCGAAATTGGCAGACTGACCGGCGCTTGTTCAGACTTAGAAAAAAATCGGCAAATTAAATTGGTCAATTTGGGATCTTTTGATCAAGGGCTGAATCTTCTTGTAAAAAATCGCCTTCGTGGAATTTGTGGAACGCATGCATCTATTCATTTTGTTTGTCATAAATTGCGCAGACCCATCAGACAATTGAAAGGGACCTTAATAGCTAAGAAAATGCTTTCTGCCCATTTTCACCCTACAGCCAGCCGTGAAAAGGTGGAAAAGGTCATGAAAGCCTTTCAAATTATTCAGCAAAATGGTCAGCTTCAAAAAATTCGCGACAAATATCACGACGCCGATACCTAACACTAAAGATATTTATTAATCACATCTTCAAAGCGGGTGCGAATTCTTTGTAAGCCTTCTTTGGTCGTCGATTCATATCGAACAACTAAGACTGGTTGCGTATTGGAAGAACGGCAAAGCGCCCAGCCGTCATTAAAACTAAGGCGAATTCCATCGGTTAAATCGACTTTGTAATCCGCTGTCGTCGAAGGCTTGAAAGCTTCAATCATTTTTTGAACAATCAAAACTTTTTTCTCTTCAGTTGTATCGATGCGAATTTCAGGCGTATTAAATGAAGGCGGCAGCCCCTCAAGCAATTCTGGAATCGTTTTTCCAGTCCGAGATAATATTTCGACCACTCTTAGGGCCGCATAGGGAGCATCATCATAGCCGTAATTTCTGTCAGCAAAGAAAATATGGCCGCTCATTTCGCCACCAAAAGGTGCTTTTTCAATTTTGATTTTTTCTTTGACGAGGCTGTGTCCGGTTTTCCACATCACTGGTACGCCGCCATGTTTTGCAATATCATGGTACATACGATCAGAACACTTCACGTCGCCAATGATTTTTGCGCCTTTTTGCGTTTTTAAAATGTCCCTAGAAATTAAAACCATCAGCTCATCGCCGTAAAGCATATTTCCCTTGTGATCAACAACGCCAATACGATCCGCATCACCATCAAAACCGATCCCGCAAATGGCACCCTCTTTTAAAACCTGTGCCGCAAGATCTTTTAAATTTTCTTCAACTGTAGGATCAGGATGATGATTAGGAAATGTACCATCGGGCTTTTCAAACAGAATCGTGGGGCTTAACCCGACAGCCTTAAATAAAGGACGAACCACCGCACCCGCAGCGCCATTGCCACAGTCTAAGACGACTTTGATATCTTTGATTTGACCAAACTCTTTTTTATATCTTTCACAATAAGCGGGCAAAATATCAATCGACGTTTCTTTGCCCTGGCCAGCAAGGTATTGACCCTTTTCAATGATCAGTCTTAATTTTTGAATTTCAGCGCCAAAAATCGTTGATGTTCCAATCGAGATTTTGAAACCATTATACTCTGGCGGGTTATGACTGCCAGTGACCTGAACGGCGCCTTGAATTCCAGGCACTTCAAAAGTTGAAAAATAGCACATCGGAGAAGTCACCATTCCCAGATGAATAATTTCAACTCCGGATTCAGTAAAACCCTTCGATAAAGATTTAACAATCGCGGGGCATGAAACACGAGCATCATGACCAATGGCAATTTTAGGATTTAAGATTCCCTTTTGTTCTTTAAAATAAACGGCCACCGCTTTTCCTAAAAGATAAGCAAAATGATCATCGAATTGTTGATTGTAAACGCCACGAATATCGTACTCTCGGAAAATCACGGATTCATACATACACACCTACTTTATTAATTTCATACAAAATTCCAAGGCCGAAGTCATTGAAACTGGGTTTGCCTTGTTTTGACCAAAGATATCTTTGGCCGTGCCATGATCCACACTGGTGCGAATAAAGGGAAGCCCTAATGAAAGATGACAGCCCGAGTCCTGACCATGGATCATTTTAAAGGGAATTAGGCCCTGATCGTGATAAGCGGCGACGTAGCAGGAATATTTTTTCCAGTTGGTTTGCAAGAAGGCGGCGTCGGGCACCAAGGGTCCATCCACGGGTATTCCCGCGTGTCGGGCCCACTTCAAGACTTTTGTAAAAAGGACCTTTTCTTCTTGGCCAATCAAGCCACTTTCGCCAGCATGAGGATTAAGACCCACTAAGCCTAAGGGCCGAAAATTTTTAAGGTGGGCAGCTAAGCTGTGGGCTTGAAGAATTGAATCCTTTAGCACTTTAAAAGTCAGAGCAGAGCTGGCTTTTTTTAATGGCAGATGGCCCGTGGCCAAAACAACATTAAATTTGTCGCCAACAAAACCCATTCGAACACTTTTACTGCTGGAAACTCGGGCTAAAATATCTGTATGTCCCATGTCTTTAAGGCCACAGTCCCTAATCAATGTTTTAGACATCGGGCCGGTGACAATTCCATTCAATATCCTTTTATGGCAAAGCTTGGCGGAATCTTCGACCCAAAAAGGAGGGGACTCAATACTTGAGATATCAATTAAAGTTTTTGATGAAAAGTTTTTGCCCTGTGATAAAAAATCGAGCCCATCATAAATATCTGACACAACAATTCGTTGAAATTTGGAATCTAGCTTTTTTAATTCACGGGCTTTTGCTGATTGGGATCTGTGGAGAAAAAAACAATAGTTCGCTTGGGGACCAAGCTGCAAGAGGCTTTTAATTGCAACCTCAAGCCCAATGCCATCAATATCGCCGGTCGTGATAGATATCTTTTTAAGGTTTTGAGTCATTGATACGCAAAAAGGATTCGTCTTTTTTTGTTTGAAGCCAAAGTTTTAGCTGCCGTCGAAAAGTTGCATCAAAAATTTGGGATTTAATTTTTTCTTTGTCTTTTTCAAAACGCGGATCCGTGGACCCCTTTTTACTTAGCAATTTAACGATATGAAAACCCATTCTTGACTTTACAACAGGAGAATATTGTCCCGGCGAAAGGTTCGCCACCGAGTCTTCCAGCTCTTTCAGGAATTCACCTGTTTTAAAGTTTCCTAAAAAACCACCATTGCTAAAATTTGTGTCTTCGCTGAACTGCTGAGCCAAAGTTTCAAAATTTTCACTTTTTCGAAGTTTCTCATAAACGTCTTCGGCTCTTTTCAGCGCCGCTTCGCCGCCCCCCTTTTTGGGAGAAAAGAAAATATGCGCCACGCTGTATTCGTTCACTGTTGAACGAGCTGACGGTGTTTTTCGCAAGTATTCTGAGTAAGCATCCTCGTCAGAAATTCGAAGTTTTGAAATAATTTCGGCTTCAATCAGATTTTGTCGTTCCAGGCGGGACTTGAGGGACTCTTTGTATTCTGGAACAGACAGCCCCTCAGCCGAGACCGCATTTAATACTTCTTGCGTAGAAATATTATTTCTTTTGGCGATCTCTTTGATTTCTTGATCAACCTTTTCTGCGGTGACTGTTAAATTCAAACGCTTAATTTCAGAGTCCATGATTTTTTCATTGATCAAATAATCAAGTAAGGACTTACGTTCGCCTTTGTAGAAAACATCTTCTGTGCCAGGAATCAAATAATCGTAAATGAGGTCTCTCTTTTTAAGCTTTGCAGGCATTTTTTTTAAGTCAGATTCAAGAATGATTTCTGAATTTACAATCGCCACAATACGCTCAACCACTTCAGCAGAAACAGAAAGGCTTAAAAGACAAATAGAGAGCAGAGCAATTAGTTTATTCATCGGATCCTTTTGTATCGATATTGATCGCGTTGATCAAGTCATAATCCTTAGACACTTTACTGCTGCGAATTTGGTGATCCAGCCAGGCAATAAACTCGGCCTGTTCCTTTTGGGCCACTAATGTTCGTATAATTTGGGGCCGCGCCTCATCCAGTGATTTGATTGAGGCTGGCAACTTTTTTTCAACTCGGATCACGTGATACCCATAGGGGCTGGTAATGATAGCACCCACAGAGCCGACCGCTTGACTAAAGGTTGAATCAAAAAAATCGACGGTCCCCTTTTCAATCCAGCCGATCGCTCCGCCGGCCTTAGCTTCTGGAGCTTTTGAGTACTTTTGTGCCAAAGTTGCAAAATCTTTTGTTTTTACCGAAGTCTTCATCAGCTCTGCTTTGGCCAGGTCGTCAACTAAGATCTGGCGAAGAAAGACCCGCTCTTTTCTTTTAAAAAGATCTTTTTTTTCTTCGAAATATTTTTTAATTTCGGCTTCCGTTGGGGGACGGCTTTTTTCATTCATTTTTTTAAAGGCCGCTTGCTCGATCAAGGAATATCGTAATTTTTCGCGCCACTCGGAAAACGACAGATTTTCTTGGGCCAGGGACCGCCGAAAAGAAAGATCATCTGGATAATTAGAGCGGTACTTATCCACGGTGCTATCCACTAAAGAATCAGCCACCGAAATATTTTGCGACCGGGCCCAATCTAGCGTGAGTCCTTTGATAATGAAGTCATTAATGATGCCATCTTTTGCTTGCCGCAAAATCTGCGGATCTTTGGCTGAAAAAGCATCGAGGTCCTTCAGTCGCCGAGCCAGCTGATTGGCAAAATCTTTTGTCGTCAGAGAATGTTCATTCACTTGCACAATCGTTTTATTAACAAGCTTAGGATATCGGGAGTAACAGCCGGCAGAGCTTAAAACGAAAAGCCCCGCAAGGCCGGGGCTTAGAAAACGCAGGACCCTGGAAAACATCATTTTAATAAAGCAGGGTTTGTTTTAACCGTGTACTGACTTTTTAGTTTTTTAAAAAATTCGTCAAAAATCACACGGCGCTTTTCATCAAAAACACCTGTCCGCACAGCAGGGCGATAAGCATTTTCGTAAGTTCTTTGTCCGGTTAGTTTGATGATTTGGTAGCCAAACTTTGTATCAATCGGACCCTTTATCTCACCAATTTTCATTTTTAAAGCGGCCTCATAAACCATGGGTACAATGGTTACTCTAGATTGCCAGCCAATATCACCGCCGGCGTACTTAGAAATATCATCGGAATAAAGTTTTACCAGCTCTTCAAAAGGTCTTTTAGATTTTTTCACTTCAGCTAAGATTTCATCGGCTCGCTTTTTTGCTTCGCCTCTTTGTTCGGCGGTGGCGTCAGGCTTAATTTCGATCAAGATTTGGCTCAGACGAATTTCGGGATTATTTTTATACCAACTTTTCATTTCACCTTCAGAGACCTGGATCTTCGAAATTTTTTCCGTCAGTTCTTTTTCAAGTAAAACCTTATACATTTCTGTTTGGACGCGCTCGAGAACCAGCGGATCTTTTTCCAGATTTCTTTTCTTAGCCTCTTGGACGCCGATTTCAAATCGGACCAGATCTTCTAAATACTCCAATTTCGTAGGAGGATTATAAGCCGTTAGGACTTGCGAGTATTTTTTATTGAATTCGTCCAGGGTGATCTTTTGATTTCCAATCACCGCGATGACTTCGCTATTTTTAGACTGCGCTAATAAGTTCAACGAAAAAATAAAACTAAGTAAAAATACTAAAGTTTTCATGGTCTTAAATCCTTTTAAGAGAGTCATGTTTGCTTCTGAAAGGCTAACCTAGTTAGGACCTGACCGCAAATAAATTTGACGCATCCTCTCGGGACTTTATAAGCTGATCTTCTAGGCTTGCCGCCAAATCTTGTGACTTCGGGTCTTGGTTTTCTAAAACAGGACCCCATGGGCCTAGCCACAAGACAGTGATTTTGGCGAAAGGCTTTGGTAGGTAGGTCTTGTTCCAAGATTTTGGAAAATGAAAGGCTCGATCGCAGTGAACTCCCGCTGTGTAAATAGGAATTCCCATTCGCCTTGAAACTTCAAAGACCCCAGGCTTGGCTTTATAAATGGGTCCTTTGGGACCATCAACGGCAAAACTGCAACTCCACCCGTTTTGAATCAATCGAAACAGACCTTTCAGTGCGCCTACACCTCCGCGGGTCGAAGAGCCTCGGCTGGTCGCTCCACCCATCCAAGTCACCAGGCGATTCATCATTTCGCCATCGTTACTTGTCGAGACAATCGTAGCGACTTTGTAAATCGAAAAAAACTGCAAAAGCGCGATTTCATCGCCATGCCAATGGGCTAAAACACAGGCCTTATTTCTTTTCATCTGTTCTTGCATGGCAACGGGCTCGATATTTTCAAGACGCCAAGTCCACTGAAAAATTTTATACAAACCAAAAATAAAAATTGAAATGAGGTGGTTTTTCACGGCTCTTCAGGGTTGCCTGAATTTTTTGAGCCCGTAAACGTGATTTGGTATTTAAAACTGGGAAGATTTTTGTAGGTGGCCTTCAGCCAGGTTTCTAAAAAAATTTGAACTTGCTGACGGCTTTCAGCCTCAAGACTGGTTTGCGTGGCGGGATCCATGGCGAACTGATAGCCCACCAGCTTTTCTTTTAAAGCCGTACGAAAAACAGCTTTTTTTTCTTCGGCAAGCTCTGATTTAAAATTCACTTGCAAGGTGGCGGGGTCAAAAGTGGCTTCACCAAAACTTGGCAAAGGAACTTGCGCCTGGAAACCGTTGTCCTTCAGAGCAAAAATCCAGTCCCCCACAAGATTTGAAAAAACAGGGATATTGTAGGTAAAATCGACCGAAGAAATAAGCTCTCGGTCATCGACCTCTTGTAACAACTCGTCTAAAGCCGCGCCCGGCGACAGGGTCACCTTTTTGTGCCCGATAAAAAGTTTGTAGTGGTCTCGCTCCTTAAATTTTGCCACATAAGTGGAAAAGGATTCGCTCAATTCCAATGTCGACATGGGAGTATAAGGTGATTTTGAAACCTGAATTATCGCAAAAAGAGCGCTTAAAAGCAGAATGAGGGCCACTAAAGGCAGAATCACTTTTAACTTCAGGGGCTCTTTTTTTTGCGAGTTTTGTGAGGCCATTATTTATGCAAGGCCTTTTTAAATTCTTCCGTTAGCTGGGGAAGAATCTCGAAAAGATCCCCGACGATCCCGTAAGTCGCCTTTTGAAAAATCGGGGCGCTGGCGTCGTTGTTGATGGCAACAATGACTTTGCTGCCACTCATGCCAGCCAAATGTTGAATAGCACCAGAAATTCCAACAGCGATATATAAAGTCGGAGCCACTGTCTTGCCCGTCTGGCCAACTTGCATTCCGTGCCCAACCCATCCCATGTCGACAACGGCCCGTGACGCCCCCACGGTGGCACCCAAAACATCCGCCAATTCGTGAAGCATTTTAAAGTTAGCGGCCTCTTTCATGCCGCGGCCGCCAGAAACAATTATATTTGCCTCTGTTAGATCCATTTTTTCTTGGGCCCCTTGAATAATTTCTTTAATTAAAGTTTTTAAGCTAGGTTTTGCAATGGTGTGCTCAGTCACTGGAGCTGTTTGGGAATTGTTGGCGGCTTCTACTGGTAATTGATTGGCGCGCATTAAAACGATTTTGACGGGGCTGTTATTAAAGTCCACCCGAGCAAAGCATTTCCCAGAATACATTGGTTTTTTTACGGTCACAGCATCGCCTTGAATTTTTAATTCGATGCAATCGCTAGCGATCCCAGTTTGCAATCGAGCGGCCAAACGCGGAAATAAATCTTTGGCCAAGGAAGACGCCGAAGCCAAAATAATTTGTGGCTGAACTTTTTCTGTCACTGCGGCCAAAGCACTGCAAAAAAGCTCTGAATTGTAAGCATCAAAGTCAGTTTCTTTAAAGTGATGAATGCCTTGGGCCCCATGGTGTGCCGCTTCGGCTAAGGCTGGAGCTGCTAAGGCTCCTAGAAAAAGGGCGTGAGTTTCAGACCCCGATTTTTTAGCCGCCTGAAGCAGCTCTTGACTTGAGCGCTTAAGATGACCTTTTTGAACTTCGCAAAAAACAAGAACTTTTGCCATGATCATTACCTCTTACAGAACTTTGGCTTCGTCACGAAGCAGTTGGACCAATGCGGTCGCTTGAGTTTTTGCATCCCCTTGAAGCCATT
This sequence comes from Pseudobdellovibrionaceae bacterium, assembly GCA_043779185.1. Classification (GTDB taxonomy): domain Bacteria; phylum Bdellovibrionota; class Bdellovibrionia; order Bdellovibrionales; family Bdellovibrionaceae; genus JAYWDA01. Next base: position 35,933 of record JAYWEQ010000122.1, on the reverse strand, counting down.
TAACGGCCGGCTTTTCTGGCGGTAAGCTAAGATTCGAATATTTAGTTTTTTGATCCGTGGAGCTGACGCCCAAATTTGAAAACTCAATTTCTTTTAAAACCTTTTTCTTCGCCTTCATGATTCCCGGCAGGCTGGCATACCGAGGCATATTTAAACCTTTGTTCGCAGCCACAACGGCCGGGGTCATCAACTGCAAAACTTCTTTTGATCCACCCTCGACGTCTCGTTCAACGACAATATTTTCGGCCGAATATATAAATTTAGAAACAACAGTCGCATGAGGTGCCTGCAAAAATTCAGCAACCATTTGACTGACGCTAGCGGCATTATCATCGATGGCAAGCTTGCCTGTAAAAATCACTTTAGCATCGCCCTCTTGTTGAATAACAGTCGCTAAAGCTTTCGCGGTCGAGAAAGAATCCAAAGAGTCTGGTGCATTGATCAAGATTCCTTCATCGGCACCCATCGCTAAAGCGGTCCGTAAAACCTCAGCGACCCGAGCCTTTGGACCTAAGGACATCACCCAAACTTGCGAACCCGGCTGGCTATCACGAAGCTTGATCGCTTCTTCAACAGCATATTCATCATAAGGGTTCATCACCCACTTGATGCCTGAGGTGTCGAGGCCGCTTCCGTCAGCGGCTATTTTAATTTTAGCTTCAGTGTCTGGAACTTGCTTAAGGCAGACAAAGATTTTCATAGATAAATCTCCTGAGGTCCATGGTGGAAGTATATTTTATATCACAGGCCTTAAGGACAAAACCAAATAATAGACATAACTCATCGCGAAAGCCAGGCGCCTAAATGGACAAGCAAGCATGGCAGGAGTATTTTTTAATAACAGACTCAATTCTAAGGAGAACACGGTGCTTTCAAAGTTTTGTACTTCGTCTATTGGCAAGAAGTACTTGATGGGTTTTTCTGGGCTTGTTTGGACGGGCTTTGTGTTAGCTCACATGGCGGGAAATTTACTGATTTTTGTAAGCCCTGATGCTTACAACTCTTATGGGCATGGTCTGACAAGTGGGAAAATCATTTATGTCGCCGAAGCCGCTCTTTTATCGACGATTATCTTGCACGTTTTTTTGGGCGTCACTTTAGCACTTAAAAATTGGTCGGCTCGTCCCAAGGGATATGCTCGGCAAGGTGGACGCGAAAAAGGCGCCAGTCTTTCTTCGAAAACAATGATTTATCAAGGGACCATCATTTTAGCTTTTATCATCCTTCATCTGATCACTTTTAAATATGGGCCCCACTATACAACGACGGTCGATGGCGTTGTGATGCGAGATCTTTTTAAACTGATGGTCGAAGTTTTTAAGCAGCCAGCCTACGTCGCTTGGTATTTGGTGGCTTTAGTTCTGATCGCGATGCACCTTCGTCACGGGGTGAGCTCTGTTTTTCAGTCTTTGGGACTTTTACATCCGGCCTACCAGAAGCCCATTCAGCTTGCGGGTTACGGTTACTCCCTTATTGTCGCCGCCGGATTTATGGCTCAACCAATTTACATTTTCTTTTTTGCATAGAATAGAAGTGAGGATCAGATGGCTAAATTAGAGAGCAAAGTCCCCGACGGACCCATCGAATCAAAGTGGACGGAACAGAAATTCCATATGAAGTTGGTCAACCCTGCCAACAAACGGAAACACTCTGTGATTGTTGTCGGAACCGGGTTGGCTGGCGCAAGTGCAGCAGCTTCCATGGGCGAGCTTGGTTATAAAGTGAAAGCTTTTTGTGTCCATGAATCTCCGCGCCGAGCGCATTCGGTGGCAGCCCAGGGCGGAATTAATGCGGCCAAAAATTACCAAAATGATGGCGATTCCACCCATCGACTTTTTTATGACACCATTAAAGGTGGAGATTTCAGATCACGGGAAGCCAATGTTTATCGCTTAGCAGAGCTTTCTGTTAAAATTATTGATCAAGCCGTCGCTTCAGGCGTTCCTTTGGCCCGAGAGTACGGCGGTTTATTAGCCAACCGTTCTTTTGGTGGTGCCCAAGTTTCTAGAACTTTTTATGCTCGTGGGCAAACAGGTCAGCAGCTTTTGTACGGAGCTTACCAATCCATGATGAGACAAGTAGACCTAGGCAACGTCGAGCTTAGAACCCGGCGCGAGATGCTGGATATCGTCGTGATCGATGGAAAAGCGCGCGGAATCATTGTGCGGAATCTTTTAACCGGCGAGATCGAAAGTTACGAGGCCGATGCTGTCGTGATTGCTTCTGGTGGTTACTCCAATGTTTTTTATCTTTCAACCAATGCGATGGCTTGTGCCGTCACAGCCGCCTGGAAAGCGCACAAGCGCGGGGCATATTTTGCAAACCCCTGCTTTACTCAAATTCATCCGACCTGCATCCCCGTGCACGGAGAAAATCAGTCAAAATTAACTTTGATGTCGGAATCTTTGCGAAATGATGGTCGCGTTTGGGTACCGAAGAAAAAAGGCGACAAGCGTCCCGCTGATCAAATTCCAGAAGACGAAAGAGATTACTATTTAGAAAGAATTTATCCAAGCTTTGGAAATTTAGCTCCCCGAGATATCGCTTCAAGGCAAGCCAAGTATCGAATTGATGAAGGTCACGGTGTTGGCGAAACGGGACAAGCTGTCTATTTAGACTTTGCCGATGCCATCAAGCGCTTAGGTGAAGATGCCATTTCTGAACGCTATGGAAATCTTTTTCAAATGTATGAAAAAATCACCGGCGAAAATCCTTATAAAATGCCCATGAGGATATACCCAGCCCCGCACTACACGATGGGCGGATTATGGGTGGATTATAATTTAATGAGCACTGTTCCTGGTTTGTTTGTGGCTGGTGAAGCCAATTTTTCTGATCACGGTGCCAATCGATTAGGGGCTTCCGCTCTTATGCAAGGCTTGGCCGACGGGTATTTTGTGATTCCTTATACGGTCGGTGATTATATTGCCGGCGCTAAACCAGAAAAAGTTTCTGTCACCCATGAGGCCTTTAAAGCTGCGACAGAAAGCGTTCAAAATGAAATTAAAAAATTGATGAGCATTAAAGGCACTCGCTCGGTGGAAAGCTTTCATAAAGAGCTTGGCCGAATTATGTGGGAATACTGCGGCATGGGTCGCAATGCTGAAGGATTAAAAAAAGCCATTGGATTGATTCAAAAATTACGTGAAGAGTTTTGGAGCAATGTTCGCGTTCCCGGTGAAGCCAATTTCGTGAATCAAGAATTAGAAAAAGCCGGACGCGTGGCTGATTTTATTGAACTTGGTGAGTTGATGTGCCGAGATGCCTTGGATCGAAATGAATCCTGCGGGGGTCATTTCCGTGATGAATTCCAAGTTGACGGTGAAGCCCTTCGGAATGACGAAAAGTTTGCCTACGTCGCCGCTTGGGAATGGAAGGGCGCCGGAAAAAACCCTGAGCTTCACAAAGAAGATCTGACTTTTGAAAACATTAAACTATCAACTCGTAGCTATAAGTAATAGCGAAAATAAGAGAGAAAAAATATGTCATCTACTAAACATATCAATCTGACCTTGAAAGTTTGGCGACAAAAAGGCCCTGCTGCGGGCGGCGAGTTTAAAGCTTATCAGGCAAAAGAAATTTCCACAGACGCGTCTTTTTTAGAAATGTTAGACGCTGTTAACGAAGACTTGATCACAAAAGGTGAAGATCCGATTGCCTTTGATCATGATTGCCGAGAAGGCATTTGTGGCAGCTGTGGATTTATGATTAATGGCGATGCCCATGGTCCCGAAAAATCCACGACAATCTGTCAGCTTCACATGCGGCACTTTGAAAATGGCGCACAGCTCACGCTAGAGCCTTGGCGCGCCAAGGCCTTTCCTGTGATCAAGGATTTAATGTGCGACAGGTCGGCCTTTGATCGAATTATGACAAAGGGTGGTTACATTTCTGCAAATACGGGAAATGCACCGGAAGCCAATTCAGTCGCGGTTCCAAAAGCCAATTCTGATGAAGCGTTTGCAGCGGCGGCGTGCATTGGCTGCGGCGCTTGCGTGGCCTCTTGCAAAAACGCGTCGGCGGCTCTTTTTACCTCAGCAAAAATCACGCACCTATTACTTCTTCCTCAAGGACAACCCGAAGCTGAACGACGAGCTTTGCGCATGGTCGATCAAATGGATGCTGAAGGATTCGGCGCCTGCAGCAATACGGGGGCATGCGCGGCCTCTTGTCCAAAAGACATCAGCCTTGTGAACATTGCAAAAATGAATCGTGAGTATCTAAAGGCTTCCTTAGATGAAAAGCCAGAGGTTCATGCTGGAGATGGAGCTTAGTTTTAAAATCTTTTTTCTTATTCTTATTTTAGTTCCTATTGCCATTTTAGGGATCACGCTTTTCTATCCCTTTTCTATGGTTCAAACTCGGCCATTGTCTGATCTAGGAGCTGATTTTGAAGAAAAAATTCAGAATTCCGAACGCATGATCAGCCCCATCTCTGGCACCGAAAAGAAAATATTTTGGGCTGACAGTTCAAAACAAAAAACACATTTAAGCTTTATTTTTCTGCACGGCTGGTCGGCGTCTCGCCAAGAAATTTCACCCGTCGTCGAAAATATTTCAGCTAAAATGAAAGCCAACTTATTTATGACCAGGCTGACCGGCCATGGTTTGGGAACGGAAGGGCCGACTTCGATCACCACCCGAAAACTTTTATTGGATGCCGAAGAGGCCTTTCAGGTTGGGAAAAAAATTGGAGAAAAAGTTATTCTTGTTGGAGTTTCAACGGGGGCCTCTCTGGCGGTTTATTTGGCCTCCCGCTATCAAGCTAAAAATCCTCAAGACATTGCGGCTTTAATATTAATTTCTCCAAACTTCAGACCGCATCAAACGAGCTCTTTATTATTACGGGGTCCCTTTGGCCCCCTTTTCAGTCGAATGATCATTGGGCCCTACTATGAATTCATCCCCAAAAACGATCAGCAAAAAAAATATTGGACGACACGCTATACGAGCCGAGCGCTGACTGAAATGATGAATTTAGTCGATGGAGTTCGTCGAATTTCATTAGCGATAATTCATATTCCGACACTTTTTATTTACACTGAAAGTGATGACACCATCAGCGTTGACCTTGCGAAAGAAAAATTTCAAGAACTGGGTTCAGAAAAAAAGAAGCTGGTCTCTATCAAATCTGCCAACCATGTTCTAGCTGGCAAAATTATGTCACCCGGAAACACAGACCAAGTGACCGAAGAAATCCTTAAATTCCTGAACTAACGTCCAGATTTTCATCTTTGAATTTTACGTGATATTAACGTCAAAAATTCACCGGTACCATTTTGGAACTAGGAACAGAATGTTCCAGAACACCTTGAAGGAGGATTTCATGAGAGGGCTTATCGGAAGAGCCTTGGTGAGTGCAGTTGGGATTTTATCCCTTGCGACTGCGTACGCCAACGAACCAGAAGCAGTACCAGGAGAATTTGTAGTAAAATTAAAACCTTCTCTTTCTACTTTATCTACAGATGTAAGAACTCTGGGCAGCATCTTGGGTGCTCATATCAAGAGCACAATTCCTGAACAAAACATCGTTGTCGTTCAGCGCCCTGTTTTTGAAATTCAAAAGGCGGCGATCAAGGCCTTATCAGCAAATCCTAATGTAGAAATCGCTGAGCCTAATTTTATCTATCATATTAACCGCGTTCCAAACGATCCAATGTTAGGCCGGCTGTGGGGTATGAATAATACAGGCGCTGCCGACTCAGAAGGAAATAAAGGAGTGGTCGGCGTTGATATCAGTGCCGTTCAAGCCTGGGACATCCAAACGGGATCAAAAAATGTTGTTGTCGCTGTGATTGACACGGGAATTCTGTGGAACAACCCAGATTTAGCAGACAATGTTTGGACGAATGAAATTGAAGCAAAAGGGAAAGCCGGAGTCGATGATGACAACAATGGTTTCATCGATGATATCCACGGCTACGACTTCGCTAATAATAAAGGTGATCCGATGGATGACCACGGTCACGGAAGCCACTGTTCTGGAACGATCGGAGCCAAAGGCAATGATGGCAAAGGTGTCGTCGGAGTGAACTGGGACGTTCGAATTATGGGGGTTAAGTTTCTTGATGCCGGTGGCTCTGGAAATTTAGAAAACGCTTTGAAGGCTATTGATTACGCCACAAAAATGGGCGCAAAAATCATGAGCAACTCTTGGGGCGGTGGCGGTTATTCCGAAACCCTAAAACAAGCTATTGAGCGATCGAATGCGGCGGGAGCCTTATTTGTCGCAGCCGCTGGAAACGAATCAAATAATAACGATTCCAACCCAAGTTACCCTGCCAGTTATCAAATTCCAAATGTTCTTTCTGTGGCGGCCGTCAACAATCAAGGCACGATGGCATCCTTTTCAAACTTTGGAAGAACCAGCGTCCACGTCGGAGCTCCAGGTGTGAATGTCGTATCAACTACGACAGCCGGATATGAATCTTGGTCAGGAACTTCGATGGCAGCTCCGCACGTAACTGGAATTGCGGCCCTCGTACTTGCAAATGAGCCAAACATCACAGCCCTAGAACTGAAAGCACGAATCATCGCAACGGCAAAACCGATTGCAGGTCTGCATGGAAAAGTTCGAAGCGGTGGAATGGCGAATGCCTTTACTGCTTTAACGAATCAAATGCCAGCTCCTGATGCAAATGACCCTGCTAATTGGAATACAACTAGCGCCAACGTAGAAACAGCTCATCCTTACGCCAACAAGGCGAACGAAAGATACGCTGTCAGTGCGCCGGGTGCACATCAGATAGCTATTTATTTTGAAAAGTTCACGACAGAAACAAAATATGATGTTGTGAAAATCAAAGATGCAAATGGAAAAGTAGTTCAAGAACTGAGCGGCAGCAACGACGACAGCTTTTCCGTTGTCATTGACGGAGACTCTGCAACTCTAGAGCTGACCAGCGACGATTCTATTAATAACTTTGGATTCAAGATTTCAAAGCTTGCCTACAGATAACGATCAATTAAGAGCATGAAAAAAAGCCGCTGAGTCAGCGGCTTTTTTTATTTGTGGCGAAGAATAAAATCCTGCATTTTTAAATTCACGTAATCCGGCAAATCTAATTGAGTGCAGTGCGAACCATAGGGCACAGAAACAAACTCGCTATCTTTGATTTTCTCATGAAATTCTTTCTGGAAAGATTTAGGAGTGACCTTGTCGTCCGCGCCAGAAATAATCAGGGTGGGCGTTTGAATCGTTTCAAGAATTTCTTCGCCATTAAAATTCATCAGGGCTTCAAACATGGGAAGAAACAGTCCCAGATCCATTTGCGAAACACCTCGAGCATAAACCTCAACATCTTTAAAATGGGTGAGCTTCAGATTAAACCCTCCGGCTAAAGCAGCCATTCGCATCGCCAGAGGATTGTAAACAGCCATTTTCCACAAATTGTTCCACAGGTCGGGATTTAAATCGTATTGCGATTTCATGTAGTGAAAAAAGGGCTCAATAACATCTAGGCCAAATATTCCTTTGATGGGATTTTTCGCAAAGCCATTAATTAAAGTCATTGATTTGACCACGTCGGGATTTTGCCGGTAGGCCTCAAGGATCACAGGAACACCAAAACTATGGCCAGCTAAATGCGCTGATTTTAAATCTAAGCTTTGAATCAGCCCGACAAGGTCCCGAGCTAAACTGTCGATGTTTAAATTTTCTAAATTTGCGACGGGATTGCTTTTATGATGGCCGCGCAAATCATAGGAAATCACTTTAAAGTGCTTTGAAAAATGCGTTATTTGGTAGTGCCAATGATTCATTAAGCAGGCGATACCATAAACAAAGATAATGGGCTCGCCTTCGCCGCGCACCTCATAGTAAATGGGCGTGCCATCAAAACTTTTATAAAAACCTGTCACTTTTGGAATTGTCATCTTTTCTAAATTCACAAATACCTAACTTTGATTTTTGTTTGACCGACGCTAATGATGTCACCGTCTTCCAAAAAGGTCACCCCGGCGGGATCATTATTGATGAAGACCTGGCCATGACTTAAATCGACAAGCTCAACCAGGCCTGGGCCAGGGCGAAGCTCAAAGGCCTCGTCGGGGATCGTTGGATCCTGAAGGTCAATATCCAGATGGTCAAATCCAGCTTGTCGGGGACCATAGCCTAAAGTAATTTTCTGGTCCGCTTGAATGCCTTCAACAAAATCTAAAACCAGAGCTGGCGAAAAGGCAGCCAAAGGTTTTTCTTCTGAGGGCCCGGCGATCATGGGTTCTTTTTGCTCCCAAAACTCAGTGATTTTTTCTCGCCATGATAAAGGACCACGCCGCACAGGAACCTCTAGCGGCGGAAGGCCCGCTGACGGGCTTGCGCTTGGGATCAAGTCGCCCTCAATCACGCGAAACTCAGTTTGGCCAACTGTGAAAATTACGCCGGGCATCAAGGCCACTTTCTTAACTTTTCTGCGATTTAAAATCAGCCCATTGGAAGAGTTTTGATCCAGCAGAATGAATTGATTTTTGTTATCAATTGAAACTTTCGCGTGTGTTCCTGAGACCTTAGAGTCTTCTTCCAGAATCAAATCGCCATTCTTTCGACCGATGATGAAGCCGTCATGAAGCAGTATTTGAAGGCCAGATTTGGGCCCAGTTAAGGGAACGATAAAAAGCGCCATGTAATAACTTTAAATAACTTTCGTCAGACTTTCAATCAGGTTGCCTTGTACTTGGGCTAAAGGCATGTTAAACCCTCGTTTTCTAAAAAGAAATCCTTGTTCCTACGATGGGCGTAGGGGCTTTAACCGAGAGGAAGATTTATGGATCTGAAAATGGCCGATATTAAGCGACCCTATGAAGCGGTCGTGCTTGTTCACCCTGATGCAACGTTAGATGAACAAAAAGAGTTATTCCGAAAAAATAAAGTAACTATCGAAGGTTTCAAAGGCGCGATTCACTCGCTTGAAACTTGGGGAAAGCGCACACTTGCTAACCCCATCGGTAAATTACGAAAAGCAGTTTATTTCCACACCACTTTCGAAGCAAGTCCTTCAGCCATTGCTGAGCTTGAGCGAACCATGGGAATCAACGACAAAGTTCTTCGCTTTATGCACACGCGATTAGATGAGCGTGTGGCTTTAACGAAGCACATGGAAGCTTTCAAGTTGGGTCTGCAAGAAAGCGCCAGTCGTGAAAAAGAGAGAGAAGCAAAAATGCAAGCTCGTAAGTCAGCAGCTGCTGCCGCACGTGCCGCTTCTTACGACGGTTAATTTTTTATAAATGAAATCACAGGCAACTTCGTCAAAATTTTTCGCCTTAGCTGGCTTAAGCTTTGTGTTGACCCTCTTAACGGTCTTCCTGGGTAGCCCATTTATCCGGGTGCTTCACAAATCTTACAAGCCAATCTACTTCTGGGCCTTCGGGATCCTAGCAAGCTTGGCGTTTCTTTTGGTGAAGGTTCCAATATTTGCGACTTTACTTGGTGCCATTTGGTTCTTGATTGGGATTTATGGCGAACTTGAAAAGCGCGGCAGTGGATGGAAATGGGCTAGTTTCTTGAGCCTGCTGGGAAGCTCTGTAATTTTAATTGGCGGCATGGCTTATACGCTTGTAAGTCTTGGCATCAATTCTTGGGATCGATATGCGTTGCTTCTTTCAGAGGGCCTTGAAAGCTTTCAGAAAATGAATCCAAGCTTAAAATTCGATACCAATATTTTAGCTCAGCAAACTCCGTCGATGTTGATTTCTTTACTGATGATGGCTTTGGGCAATGCTTTGATTTTTGAAAAAAGATCAGCCAAGTATTTCAAAGTCCCCTCTGAAAAAATCGCCTCACAGTTGAAACTTCTTGAGTTCCAACTACCGGATGCAGTTATCTGGATATTTTTATTGGCCATGTTTTTTTCAATGGTTAATTTTGGTGTGCCGATGTTGTCAGTGATCGGCTTTAACTTGGTTAATTTGGGCGTTATTCTGCTTTTTTTCCAAGGGCTAGCTGTACTAGAGGTTTTTTTCTTAAAAACAAAAGCCTCATTATTTTTTAGGGTTTTAACTTATATTATTTTGGTGGGTTATCTTTTCGTTCTTTTGAGCGCTTTGGGACTCATCGATTACTGGGTTGATTTTCGGAGTCGCCTGCGAAAAGCAGCGCCTGTCGTCAGCAACTAGAAAGCGAGTGCACATATGAAAGTTATTTTGCAAGAAGATGTTAAAGATGTGGGTCGCGCTGGAGAACTTGTGAATGTATCACAAGGTTTTGCACGCAACTTTTTATTCCCTCGTAAGTTGGCTGTTGAAGCCACTGAAAAGCGGATGAAAGAGTGGGACCATTTAAAACTAGTGTCTGCTGCTAAAGTTAAAAAAGCTTTAGCCGAGAGACAAGAAGTGATTAATAAAGTCAGCGGCACGACCGTCACCTTTAAAATGTCAGCCGGTGCTGATTCAGATAAATTATTTGGATCTGTTACGACATCAGACATTTCAAAAGAATTAGAAAAACAAGGATACTCTGTCGATCGCAGAGACATTCATTTAGAAGATCAAATTAAAATTTTAGGCCAGCACAAAGCGGTCATTCGTTACGGCGAAGGCTTAGAAGCTCAAATTAAAATCAACGTTGAGCGCGCTTAAGTCGGTTTTAAAATTGGAATAATTCTAAAAGCTCTGGTGAAAGCCAGGGCTTTTTTAATTTAGGCAGGCTGCTGTTCAGAGCGCGCGACTTTTTTTGGTAGACGAATAATAAACTTGGTGTTGATGCAGCCCTTGTCGTAAAAAAACTCGCCCCCGTGACTTTCAACGATTCCTTTTGTGATACTCAGGCCTAGCCCCGTTCCTTTACCAATCTCTTTTGTTGTAAAAAAGGGCTGAAACATTTTTTCTTGGATGGCTTGCAGAATACCTGGACCGCTATCGGTAAAGGTCACCTCAATGCCCGAATCTAACTCCTTTATTTGAACCTCGACCCAAGGGTCCGTAGTTCCTTCAATCGCATCAAAAGCGTTGGAAAGAATATTTAAAAAAACTTGCGAGATTTGGACACCACGGCACTCAAGTAGATGGGGCCGCTTTCCTCCGATACGAATCGGGATTCCATGGTTTTTAAATTTTTCCCGACAAAGCTCAAGGGTGTCATCGATAATACTTGAAATAGTTATTTCAACAAAGGGATCCTTGTCCGCGTGTCTTGCGAATGCTTTTAAGCCATGAATAATTTTTGAAATTCTTGTTGTCGTGTCATGGATCGCTAGTAATCCAGCATTAAAAGTGACCGGGTCCATTTTATTTTCGTCGACTTGTTTTTTTAGAAGCCAAGCCTTGCCTTGAATAATGGCCAAAGGATTATTAATTTCGTGGGCGATTCCAGCGGCCATTTCGCCAAGGGTTGCCATTTTTGAGGCTGCTAAAAGTTTTCCCCGTTCGTTATCTAAGGCTTCACCAGCCGCCATTTTATCGGAAATATCTCGAATTAAAAAAGAGGCCAATCGCCTCTGGCCACTTGTTCCTTGAATAGGGTTTACTTTAGCGGAAAACCATCCTTTTTTATTTGGAAATTGAAACTCTAAACTGAGGGCCCGATTCAGGCGAAAGGATTGCAACATCACGGATTCAAACCCGACGCCGAAATAACCAAAAACATCTCGAATATGATGTCCGATGATTTGATCTGCAGGTAAGAAAAGTAATTTTGGATTAGAGGTCCACAAATCAATAAAAAGACCAGACTCATCGACCACTAAAATCAGGTCGTCCAAAGAGGACATCAAGGCCTCCAAGGAAAGATTATTTTTACGAACGTCTGTAATATCGCGGGCCATAGAAAAGATATGGCCGTCTTGATCTGCCTTTTTAAAGGACCAGCTGAGGTATCGATAAGTGCCATTTTTATGTTGGAATCGAGCGCTGATAAAAGGCTGTTCAGATCGAGAAGCATTTTGCGCGGATTCGTTCTTGAATTGGCCCTGGTCTTCTGGATGTAGAAATTCACTCAATTTTTTTGATTTTAAATCTGAAGAAGACCAGCCCAGCTGGACTTCCCATGACGGACTGATTTCAACGGCGAAACCGTCAGAGTTGATAATTAAAAATAAATCCTTAGCTTCTTTGAAAAAGCTTTCGAAGAGTCCCATCTAAAAATGTTAATATTTGATTTTACTTAATGGCAGCCAAATTTCACTGGATCAGACTTTAATAGGTCTTTTTTAAGCTCAGTAAAGTATCTTGTAGATAGTCAGCTAAGATGCTTCGCATATCGTCGAGGGTCAGTGAGTCCTTCTGAAGACCCGCCTTAGCAATCAGTCGATTGAGTTCTTGCTCCATGGTCTCGCTGGGAAGTCCCGTCGATTCAATCACCGTTTTAATTAAAGCCTCACCCATAAAGCCTCCATGCTAGTTTGGGTTTATTCTACCTACTTCTGGGACAGCCCCATTCGACCAAAGGGTTAGGAACTTTTCAAATTTCTAAATGAATCAAATAAGAATCTGGCCCTTAGCCTCGACGGCTTTGAAGGAGCTGGGACTAGTTTAAGATAGACAGAAAATATTAGTTATTTCCTGGTGCAAAATTGCGGGGTTTCCCAGGCATAGGCGGTGGCGCTTGCGGTGGCGGCAAGGGGCTCACGCCATCTGGATCAGCATCACGGAATCTATTGAACTTGCCATCAAAGCGAAGTTTCACGGTGCCCGTGGGACCATTCCTTTGTTTACCAATAATGACTTCGGCATGGCCCATCTTTTCAGGGTCTTCTTTGTCGTAATAATCTTCTCTGTATAATAAACCAATCACGTCAGCATCTTGCTCGATCGATCCTGACTCTCGCAAATCTGACAGCATGGGCCTGCGATCCGATCGACCTTCAACACCCCGATTTAACTGGGCAAGTGCAATGACAGGAATATTCATTTCTTTGGCGATCGTTTTAAGACTTTTAGAAATCTCAGCAACAGCACGCTCACGGCTTTCCACACGCTGCTTTAAATCCATCAACTGCAAGTAGTCGATCACAATAAGATCAAGGCCATGCTGAGCCTTCAGGCGCCGGCAGCGGGCGCGAATCTCAAAAGGACTAATGCCCGGTGTATCATCGATAAATAAAGGGGCCTCGCTTAATAGCCCGGCGGCATTGATCAGTCGAGGCCACGAGCTATCTTGAATTTTTCCACTTCGAAGCTCTTGCATGGAAACCTTGGCTTCGGCCGAAAGCATCCTTGTCATGACGGCCTCTTTTCCCATCTCGAGCGAAAAATAAGCAACGGTCTTTTTCATTTTTATAGCCGCATGGCCAGCAATATTTAAGCTAAAAGCGGTCTTACCCATGGAAGGACGAGCCGCAAAAATTGTGAGCTCGCCGCCATGTAGACCTGCGGTCATTTTATCAAGCTCTGCAAAGCCCGTCGCAAGGCCCGTAATATCGGCTTTTCGCTTGTACAGCTCTTCAATTCTTTCAATGCTGGTTTTTACGATTTCCATAGAGCCCACCAGGCCCGTTTGATTATTGGATTCGCTCACTTTAAAAAGTTCTGCTTCGGATTGATCCAAGAAAACTTCAACGTCCTGATAATCTCCCGAGTAGGCTTTATCAATAAAACGCGTACTGGTCGTAATCAGCTTTCGAAGTAAAGATTTTTCACGGACAATGCGGCAATAAGAAAGGATATTGGCCGCTGAAATGGTTTTTTCTAATAAAGAAGCCAGGTAAGACGATCCGCCGATAGGCTCGAGCTCTCGCTTGGTTTCTAATAAGTTTGAAATTGTTAATAGATCAGGCCGCTCACTTTTTGCATGAAGTTCTTTGATCGAGCGGTAAATAATCTGATGGGCCGGCTTGTAGAAATCTTCTTCGGTCAGTAAATCTGAGACTTGGTCAAAGGCGGATGCTTCCAGCAGCAATCCACCTAAGATGGACTGCTCGGCCTCGATATTTTGAGGCGGAAGTATTGCGCTCATCGATCCCCCTTGGCCATCCCCCCCGGGACAGCTTTGATACTAGCGGCAAAACAAAAGATGCGGGCAACAAAGTTGAAAGCCATGGTGAGCCCGCATTCAGTCTTTAATTTATTATATATTAATTAGTTTTTTTGACACGAATCTTATAGTTGTCAATTTTCTTCTTCAAAGTATTACGATTGATTCCCAGCATCTGAGCCGTTTTCACCTGATTGCCATTATAAGCGCGTAAAGCCAGCTCCAGGAGCGGCTTTTCGACCTGTTCGATCACAACATTATAAAGACCATTCAGGTCTACTTGGGCTTCTTTTTGCTGTTGAAAAAGAACCTCTAATTTACTTTTTACCAGCTTTTCCAGGCTCACTGACTGAAGATTAGCGACGAAGAGATTATCAGAACTGTTCAGGTTCGGCGTCATGGAACTCCTATGTGTTATCGTTACTTGAAAGGGCAACTTCGATGATGAAGCTGCAGGTTTCTATACTCCGCGTGTTGCAGGAGACCAGATATACTTATGTAGCTGCAATTGCAACCTTGCAGTTGAATTTTTTTGCAAAATATTTTCTGCCAACCAGCGTTCAGACACTTGGTTGTATGATGGGCTGTATAAAACAGTAAATTTTTTATTTAAACCATATTGACTACAGAATTCTTCTGACCATTTGAAGTCGGATTCAGAACAAATCACAAATTTGAATTCCGTCGAGGCAGGAAGCCCCTCTAGGTTTTCCAAAAGAAAACTATCAGCGGCGCCACTGTTTGGAGTTTTTACATCTAGAATAATTTTGACTCTTGGATCGACGCCGGCCAAAGATTTCGAACCACTGGTTTCTAAGGACACCAAACAACCCCGATCGGCAAGATCAGTCATTAATGGCAAAACTTCTTTTTGCAGAAGGGGCTCACCGCCAGTGATACAAACATATTTGGTTGGATAGCTTAAAATTTTTTGAACTAAAGCCTCATGAGTTTGAAACTCGCCTTCAAAGTAAGAGTACTTTGTATCGCAGTAGGTGCAGCGCAAATTGCAGCCGGTGGTGCGCACAAAAACGGTGGGCAGCCCAACATAGGTGGATTCACCCTGAATACTGAAAAAGATCTCATTGATTTTGATCATAGACTAGACCTTGTGCTCTCACTAGGCTCTGCCAAAGTCAAGGCAGCTGCGAATGACCTTTCCCCGCGCCCTGAAAAAACGTAAATTGAAAGAGTGACAAAACTATTCAAAAAATTTCGACAAGACATCGTGGCTATTCTCTTTCTTGGACTTTCTGTATTTATGGCGATGGCTTTAGCCAGCTTTAATCCAAAAGACCCCTCTTTGAACTCTGTAGGTTTTACCATGAAGGCACTGAACCTTTGTGGCGTGGTCGGATCCTTTATGTCGGATTTGATGTATCAGTTCTTTGGGTTGACCGCATGGGTCTTGGCATTGGGGCTTTTACAACTGTCTGTTGCAAGCTTTAGGGGCGAAGAATTTCGCTGGAAAACGCCAAGACTGCTTTGGGCCTTTTTGCTTATCTTGAACCTAGCAAGCCTGCTCTCTCTTTATTTTCCTCAGAAGAAAATTTTTAGCGACACAATTGCTATTGGGGGCCTGCTGGGCCTGGGCGTTTCACAGGTTTTTCTAAAGGCATTTAATTATGTCGGCGTGCAAATCGTTTTATGGTCAATGACGGGCATTCTATTTATTTTTTACTCTGAGCAAACAGTGAATGAAATTTTAACTGTGCCAAAAATGATTTTTGCTTGGTTTTCAAAAAAAATAAAAACGATGTGGAAAACTTTGGGGGAAACGGCGAAGGAGTCTTCGCGCAGGAAAAACCTAGAAGATAAAGTGAAGTCACCATCGAAAGCAGTTTTTACATTTGAAAAGAAAAATTCAGCGGATGGCTCTGGGAAGCAGCTTGAATTGATCGATGACGATGGGGAAGCCGATGAAGAAGAGGCTCAGGATGAAGTCGTCCGAAGTCCTCAGATTCCAAGCCGAAGAAAAGTCATTTTAAAAGTAAAACCCCCAAGGCGCGTCGAAAATTGGGATATGCCCAAGCTTTCTTTGCTGGAGGATCCTCCTCTGATTCGCGTCAAAGTCGACAAAGAAGAAATTCGAAGAAAAGCGGATTTACTAACGGATAAATTAAAACATTTCGCAGTGGAAGGTGAAATTGTGGCCGTTAAGCCCGGACCGGTGGTGACACTTTTTGAATTTAAACCCAATGCCGATGTGAAGCTTAGTAAAATCACCGAACTGCAGGATGACTTGTCTTTGGCCCTTTCCAGCGAATCATTGCGTGTCATTGCGCCCATTCCGGGCCGTGACGTGGTTGGGATTGAGACTTCAAATGCAAAGCGCGAAACGGTTTATTATAAAGACCTAGTGGCCGAACAAGTTTTTTGGAACGAAGACATTAAGTTGCCGATTGCTCTTGGGCGGCAGGTGAATGGTGATCCTAAAATTGTTGATCTTAGAAAAATGCCCCACTTAATGGTGGCCGGCACAACAGGTTCAGGAAAATCTGTTTTTATTACATCACTGATTATTGGCTTGTTGTTCCGTCACTCGCCAAAAACACTAAGGTTAATTTTAGTTGATCCGAAGCAAGTGGATTTAGCGGCCTTTCAAAAAGTGCCACATTTGATTATGCCACCCATCACAGAACCGCGAAAAGCTGTGCTTGCATTAAAGTGGGCCATTCGTGAAATGGATAAGCGCTACAAATCAATGAGTCGCTTTGGCGCCCGGGGCTTAGAAAGTTTTAACGAAATGACGACGAATTTAACTTCGCAACAAATCACAGATCACGAAAAAGCGAATTTAGATTTAGAAGCCCAGCAGGCCACCAAAGGCGACACCTATTACTACACACCACAGCCGTACATTGTGATTGTTGTCGAAGAGTTTGGCGATCTGATGGCCGTCGATAAACAAAACGTTGAACAATCCGTTGTGCGTCTGGCACAAATGGCCCGCGCCTGCGGAATTCATTTGATCTTAGCCATGCAATCGCCGCGAAAAGAAGTTGTCACCGGCCTCATTAAAACAAATATTCCTGGTCGCATCGGCCTTAAGGTGGCCAGCAAAATGGATTCGCGGATTATTTTGGATGAAGGTGGCGCCGAGCGCATGCTTCCCAATGGCGATATGCTTTTTTTAGCGCCGGGACTTTCAAAACCAATGCGGCACCACGGGCCTTTCTTGAGTGAAAAAGAAATCAATGACGTCACCGAATTTTGGGCCCATCAAGCCGAACCTGATTTTGACATTCTTGCCATGCGAGCCCTCGAGGGCCATGTCGGAAGCAATGACGGAGGCGCCGACTTTTCTGGCGGCGGCGAACAATACGCCAATGAGCAGGATGAAATGTACAATCAGATCCTTCATTGGGCTTCCGAACAAAAACATATTAGTGCGTCACTGATTCAAAGACGATTTCGTCTAGGATATCCACGCGCCGCAAGATTGATTGAAATCTTTGAAAAAGAAGGTGTTGTGGGCCCAGCCAATGGCAGCAAACCGCGTCAAGTAATGATCAATCAACTGCAACAAACTTAATATTGACTCCAATCCTTAAAGTGATCTGATAGGCGAAAGTTTTAAAGAGGACTTCAATGGGAAGTCCTTCACCTTAAGGAGGAATTCAATGTTAAAAGGAATTATTTTAAGCCTAGTTCTAGGAGCTTCTAGTTTTGCAATGGCCGCACCAACGTTTGTTGATGTTGTAACTCAAATCAACCAACAGCAAATCTTAGATCAAGCGCATGCAACCGGTCTTAACTGGAAAGTCGGCGAAACGAATAACTACTCTATCGACATGGGTTTCATCAAAGGAACTATGGTTATGTCTGTTCGCGAAGTTGGCGCTGACGGAGTATGGTTAGACCAAAATATCGATTTAGGTTTTGCTGGAAAGCAAGTTGTTCAAACGTTGCTTGATCCAAACACAGGCGAAATTAAAAAAATGATCGTGAATGGAAAAGAAGAAGCTCCGCCAAAAAACAACACTGAAATTGTTGAAGTTAAAGAAGACAAAATCACTGTTCCGGCTGGAACTTTCGACTGTATCCACGCGCGCCTAAAAGACAAAACAAACAATCAGGAATCAAATGCTTGGATTAACCCACAATTGATTCCGATCTCTGGAATGTTGAAAGCTGTTCAACCAAGCCAATTGGGTGAAGTGACCATCTTATTAACGGCTTTCAAAAAGATGTAATGACTGCAAAAATATTAAAGGCCACCCATACAAGGGTGGCCTCTTTTTTGGTTCTAATCCCTCTCGTCTTGACGGCAGCTCCTGTCAAAAAGAGTCGAGAGAATTTTTCTGAAATTATCCAAAAAGCCCAGAATCTTGTTTTACAAAAAAATCGCCCGCAGGCCTTGGAAGTTCTTAGTGCTGGATTAAAAAATGAAAAGCCTAATAGTGCGGCATTTAAAGAATTAAAAAAAAATCTTAATGATATGTCGCGAATGTTTATCTCTGAAAAAGCTCAACAAGCCTATGAGTTCTCATTGTCCTTGAAAAGAGCCGATCCCCCGCAAGCGTTTGTTAAAATTAATGATGCTCTTCGAGCCGAACCCGAAAACTTTACGCTTCTTCTTGAGGCCGCACGGCAAAATTTAATGAAAGGTGACTGCAAAGCCGCCCTCGATCTTGGCCAGACCGTTCAGAAAATAAATTTGTTGGACGATGAGCTTAACTTAGTATTAGCCCAGACAAAAATCTGCCTTAATGATTTGGTGGGCTATGCAGCGATAAGGGATGCAGCTCAAGTTGCAAACTCTGTTTCTTGGCTCAGTTTAGAAATTGAACGGGACCTTAAAGAAAAAAACTTAATGAAAGCAAAAGAAGCACTTAGCCAGTTAAGAAAAATTGATAAAAAATATCCTGAGCAACACTATTGGGCTTGGAAAATTGATACTGAACAAAAAGTAATCAATCAAGAATCAGCCCAAGACTATAAAACAGAATGCCAAAATATGACGTTGGCATTCTATCGCCGATTTATTCTTGATCCTAGACTTTGTACTCGTGTTCCGGAAGTGGAAGCCTTTATCAAGAGCCAGGCCCAAAATCCTTAAATAAGACCAAAGCCCCATGTAAGACGACATTAAAAAATCCGAAAGAGGTCGTAGGGTGGCCATGATCGAACTTCAAAAAAATATTCTTATTATTTCCGCATCACCTGGAGGCATGGCCTCGACTGAAAAATATATGCTAGGCTATGGCTGGGCGGTCACAAATAAACATGATTTAAAAGAGGCCCTCGAGCACTTAATGAAACATCAGCCCGAAGTTGTTTTAGTTTGTATGGATCATACCAATAAAAATGTCTTCGTTCTTCCAGAACTGATTTTAGAAAGAATTCAAAGTTGTGTGATTGCAACTACGCAAAAAGCAACCGTTGAAAATCACCGACTCTTACAAAAAGTAAAATGCCCTTTTAAGCTTTTTCCGCCCAGTGCCGGTCCGGCGGTCCTTCGGGTCTTTAAAAAATATGAAAATAGATTGAGCGGCTTAGTGGATGTTCGTGGAAGTTATGAATTGAAACGAAGTGGAATTTCTCCGAAAACATTTCGGCGTCATTTTAAAGAGGATCGTCCCATGACGACGATCGATTATGCAAATATAGACTATAAAGCTCATGATCGCGTTCCGGAAAACCACCTTTTAGTTCGAGGGACAGATCGTCTTATTAGTGAAATTATTGAATCAGACAAAGCCCCAAATACAAATAAGGTGCCCGTCCAAAAAATTGAAAGAACCAGTCAAATTACATGCATGTTAATTGAGTGCCAAAAATTTCAAGGATATTTAGTGGCTGCGTTGGGGGCGGATTGTTATCTGGACGAAACCTTTAATGGCATTGTTCGAAAACACCTCATTCAATTTTTGCAAGACCAAGACGAAGCAGTTTCGGCGGTCGAATCCTTTGATATGAATATTAAGGCTGTGGCCTTTTTAGATTGGGCGACTGAATACGCTGATTTCTTAAGACGATCGATTCACAAACAAAATGAAATCGCCTTTGCCTTCTTTCCTTTAGAGGGCGTGCAAAGCAGTTACCAGTCAGCCAACTTAGACAGCATGTTAAGCGTTCCCATCGAAGAGTTTCAGGGTGAAGCCGCGCTTGGATTTGATCTCTACATTTTCTTCCCAGCCAATAAAAGATATGTTCTATACACCCCGGCTGGCGCCGTTTTCTATGACTATCAAAAAGATCGCCTGACCGAAAGAGGTATTGAAAACCTGTATATTCGTCAAAATGATCTGCATGAATTCAACCGGTATCGAGCTCAGAAATATTTTAATACGATCGTTGAAGAGTATAATTCTGATGTGGATATGCCTGTCTAATTTTTAGAATCTGTGATTTAATAAGGCATGCTAATTTTAAAGACCCTCTTGCTGATGATAGCTTTTACGATGATTTCCGCCTGCGGAGTCAAGGGTAAGCCCATGCCGCCAGCCGACCCAGCTTTTATTGGTAATGGAAAAACAATTCAAGAAAATGACAATTTGAAGAAAAAAAACAATCCAGAATCTAAGAAAAAAACTGAAGACAGCGATGGATGATCTAGGCGTCCGGCTTCATTTTACGAAAATGCAAGGCGCAGGAAATAGTTTTTTAATCTGTTGGGAAAATATTTCCCTTGTTTCAAGAGCAAAAATAACCAACGCCTTGTGTGATCCAAACTTTGGCATTGGGGCCGACGGCATGGTTTTTTTAAATGCAGAAAAAAATGGGTCCTTCGTATGGGATTTTTATAATTCGGATGGTTCCCCCGCCGAATTTTGTGGAAACGCCGCCCGCTGTGTCGCACTTTCTATTTTTGAAAGGGATTTGACGACCAAAAAAATAAATTTAAAAACAATGGCTGGCGAAGTTTTGTGTGAAGTTAAAGATAAGCATTTGGTTCAAGTGCAGATGCCAAAAGTGGAGTGGCTGTCCAAGTCTTTGCTCCTTCCCATGTGGCCAAACCCCGTCGCTTGGTTAAATACAGGAGTGCCCCATCTGGTGGTGGAAGTTCAATCCCTAGAGGAGCTTAAAAACTATCGATCAGAGGCCGCTCAGATGCGATCATGGGCCGGACTTGGATCTGGAGGCGCGAATGTCACCTTTCTATTTATGCATTCTGCCCAAAAAATTTCAGCCGTCACTTTCGAGCGCGGCGTAGAAAATTTTACTTTGGCTTGTGGAACTGGTGCTGTTGCCGCCGCCCATTTTATGATGGAAAAAAATAAAACTTCTGATTGCCAAGTTCTGATGCCCGGGGGCCGACTTGATGTTCTATCGACGGGTGGCAATATTTTAATGACTGGCGAAGCTTATAAAATTGCCGATCTAACTGTACCTTCTGAAATTTTAGAAAAGGACCCTTCATGAAAAACCTTCAGGGAGTTTTTACCGCCTTAATCACGCCTTTCAAAGATCAAAAGGTTGATTTCTTATCTTTGGGTCAGCTTATTGATCATCAGGTTGCTGGCGGAGTTGATGGTTTTGTCATTAATGGAACCACCGGAGAAAGCCCCACGCTAAAAACTGATGAGCGCGAAGAAATTTTCAAATTTATAAAGAAGAAAACGGGGACGCAGAAAACATTAATTTTTGGAACGGGCTCTAACGATACAGAAAAAACCATTCAAGACTCTGTCCGAGCCCAAGAATTAGGTGCCGACGCCCTCCTTGTCGTGGTCCCCTATTATAATAAACCGCCACAGCGAGGCCTGGTCAGTCATTTTACAAAGGTTGCCAAGGCCGTGGAAACACCTATTTTATTATATAATGTCCCAGGGCGAACTGTTGCTTCCCTTCATGTTGAAAGCATTGCGGAATTAAGCCAGATAAAAAATATCGTCGGAATTAAAGAAGCCAGCGGTGACATTCAATTTTTAAAAGAAATTAAAAAAACTGCCGGCCTGGAATTTATTTACCTTTCAGGCGATGACGGAACCTATGTTGAATTTTTAAAAAATGGTGGGCATGGTGTGATTTCGGTGACCTCTCACCTTTTTCCTGCAGCTATGAAAAAATGGTTTAAAATGGCGATGGCGGATCAGTTTGATCAGGCCCTGGCAGATTTTAAAAATTATAAAACTTTAACAGATTTATTGTTTATCGAGGCGAACCCGATTCCGGTCAAAGCCGCTTTAAAAATGATGAATATTATAGAACAGGACGAACTGCGTCTGCCACTTGTGGCCTTGGAGGAAAAATGGCGAAAACCAATTCAAGACGAACTAAAAAAACTAGCACTCCTAAACTAAGTTCGAAGTTGAAACCGGATCATTATAAAATTGGAGTTTTTGGAGCCGGCGGACGAATGGGTCAAGAGGTGTTGGCTGCTCTTAAGGAAACTTACGGCGAAAGTTCTTATTTAGCCGTGGATTCTCAGCAACAAAGTATGTCAGCTAAGAATATTGTCTCTGACTTGAAAAGCCCGCTTTGCAAAGAAATTAAAATTTGGATCGACTTTTCATCACCTTCAGGCTTTACCGAAATATACCATTTTTGTCAGAAAAATAAGATGTCTCTGGTTTCTGGGACAACAGGGCTTCCCAAAGCGCAAATAAAAGCGATGAGCGATTCATCCATTCCGCTTTTGTGGTCTCCAAATATGAGTTTAGGAATAAATATTTTGCTAAAAGCTCTGAGGGCTCTTCAGGGCGCGCAAGGTTTTGATTTTCAAGTTGAAGAATTTCACCACCGTCGAAAAAAAGACAAACCCAGTGGAACGGCTCTGCTGATTCAAGAAGAGCTTGAATCCCTGCTTGGGACTAAACTTGAAAAGCCGCTATCGATTCGGGGCGGCGGAATATTTGGAATTCATAAAGTCTGGGCCATGTCTGAAGAAGAAACTATCACCTTTGAACATCAAGCTTTAAACCGGCGTGTTTTTGCCAAGGGCGCGGTTCAGGCCGCGAACTGGCTTAGAAAACAGAAGCCAGGTTTTTATTCTCTGCAAAACTTACTGGAGCCTTCGTGACGAAGCATTCGTCCTTAATCTTAATTTCGATTAAAATGATTGCGGGCGTGGAAATATTGAAGCGTCTGGTCAATGAATTAAGGCTGATTTCTTGGGATATGGAATTTTCATCAGTTTATGTGCAATACGAAACAGAACAAAGATACGATTTCGATGCCAATTTAATCACTGTGTTAAAAATGGGGACCGATCTTGGGGCCAAAGAGCTCGCTCAAAAAATACTGTTCACTCAAAACTATCTTTTATCGTTTACCGGTCCCGAGCGCGTAAAGATGATTTTGCTGGCATTAGATATCGAAACGCTGATGGTGCCGGATCTGACGCTGCCCCATCCGAGTTTGCATATTGACCCTTTGGTGATTCGATGTGCGACTGAAGTATGGGGAAACTTTGAGCATCCAATTCTAAAGAAAACGTTACATGAATTGGCTCAGGCGCTTCCTCCCATCACCAATGCGGAATTTATGTTGCAAGGAAAAAGCTTGGTCCTGTGATCGGATTTGAGTATAAACATGGCTAGACCCGGAGGCCCGTATGAAATTTTTCTTAGACAGCGCTGATGTGAATGAAATCAAACAAGCTCACTTGCGAGGTTGGGTCGATGGCGTCACTACAAATCCAACACTGATTGCCAAAATGGGCCGACCTTTCAAGGAAGTGATCAAAGAAATTTGCTCGATCGTTCCAGGTCCCGTTTCGGCCGAAGTGATTGCTTTAAAAGCCGATGAAATGCTGAAAGAGGCTGAAGAACTGATCAAAATTGCTCCTAATGTTGTGATTAAAATTCCGATGACAGAAGAAGGCATGATGGCTGTTAAAAAATTAAGCCATGATGGAGTGAAAACAAATGTGACATTAGTTTTTACACCACTTCAGGCGTTGCTGGCGGCCAAAGCGGGAGCAACCATGGTGTCTCCGTTTGTTGGGCGACTTGATGATATTGGACAAGATGGAATGGTTTTAATTTCCCAAATTCTTCAGATTTTCCAAAACTATGAATTTAAAACTGAAGTTTTAGTAGCCAGCGTTCGCGGTCCGCAGCACTTGCTGGCCGCAGCAGAAATGGGTGCACACATCGCTACGATTCCATTTAAAGTTATGCAACAGCTTAGCCATCATCCCCTGACTGATAAAGGATTGAAATCATTTCTTGAAGACTGGCAAAAATCTGGATTGAAATTGTGATAAAAGCATTTGGCTTTTTGGTTTTATTACTCTGTGGCGTTGGCGTTTCATCATGTGCGACCAACCAACCTGGGGCCCTACTTGAAGAAACTCCGCTCAATATGAGTGAAAGCCGAAAATCTATTATCTCAGTGATTGGGAAGCCGCGGGAAATCAGCGAAAATGGGCGCGAGATTTTCTCTGGCTTTTATGACAGTCGGGGCCTGGACTATGATCCAGGGAAAAGTGGACCTGAAAGATTTTTTACCCATGTTCTTATTTTGGGTGATCGAAGGCCCTACGATATTAGGGTGATTGTAACAGTTGAAGAAAAAAAGGGGCGAAATTTCGTTTTGGCGGGTTACGATGACGAAAAAGCCAAACGCCTGTCTGAGAAAATCAAAAAAGCGCTTAACCAAAGTAGGGATAATCGCAACTTCATTGACGATTTCAAAGCTTACTAACAAACTGTGACTAGTCACCAAGGACTAGGGAGACTCAGTTGCAAAGGCTAGGCATCTATTCATTTCTATTTTGCCTGTTTTCATTATGGCCTTTAGCCACGGACTCTATTCGATTTTGGCAAATTGATTCTGCGATTGAAATTAAAGTTCAAAAAAACAGTCCCCCTTTTCAGGCCTTTCAACAAGCTCAACCCGTTCATCAGATTCTTGCAAAAAACCCGATCACTTTTCAGCGAACGGCCAATTTATCAGTCGATATTTTAAGCCATCAGAATATTCAATCAGCTAAAAAAATAGTCTTACTTGAGCCCATTGTTGTTAAGAAATTTAAAAATTTGGATATTCAACAACCGGCCTCTGCAGAACCTTTGGATTTAAGCTGGGTCAGCACCTTGCCACTTCGTCAGCAAATTCGATTGGAAGAAGCTCAGTCGCGCTTTGCTATTTTTGATCAACCACCATTGGAAAGCCCCGTTTCCCGAAGACCCTCAGAACCAGTCGCTCCTAGCAAAGTTGAGATCGTAAAGACCGCTCATGGTTATGAAATCCACGGACCCTGGGAAATAGCAGGTGGACTTGGCTGGACGAACGATCACTCGATTGATTTGCGTCACTCGGTGGAAGGCTCGACCCGCGAATCAGGCGTTCTTTCTGTCAAGGATGGAACATATAATATCAACATCGCATCCCTTGCGGGAATTTTAATTGCAAAGATGTATGACAAAGCGGGGAATATCTTGGGCGAGGGCTCTTTGGCGTTGCAAGAAGAATTTTTGCAAGCCGGCCTAGCTCCAAAATTAATTATACGGCCACAAGTTAATTTTATCCGGGGAACTGCGCCCAACAGTTACGACGGTGGGAAAAATAAAAATCCTGTTGAGGGCTTAAGTGCGAAGGCCTTACAAAATGATAGCCCTTTTGAAAAAGGGCCGGATGATACTTTGCAATTATCGAATATGAATCGAAACTCTCAGACGGTGGCCCGCTTTGAGGCCGACCACTTTGCAAAATCTAATATGCTCTTAATTTCTGGAAAAGATTTTAAAGCCCCTGTTTTCCCAGAAAAAATGATCAAGGCGCTCAAAGAAATTGTCAGTGAACAGTTATCCTATGACCTAAATAACCCCCAGCTGCCACTGATCTGGGGACAAGTTCTGATGGATTCAAGACCCGTGACAGGTGCACAAGTTGAAATCGAGGGCGAGTCCGATGCAAAAGTAGTTTACTTTGATATTTTAAATTTGCCCGACACAAACTTAAAAGAAACTTCAGCTAACGGATACTTTGCAATTATTGGAGCGCAAGAAGGTTTTCATGCGCTGGTCGCCCGGCGGGGCGGTCAATATTATGCTCACAATGTCGCGTCGCTTGAGGCCGGCACGGTGTCCATCGTTAATTTGGAATCTAGTCTAAAAACAAAAAATGTTCCTTTGCGGGTTTTTGATGCTTTTACAGGAACGCCCGAAGCGGCCGAGCTAGAGCTTCAAAGCCTTGAAGAACCCCTTAAGATTGATGCCAAGGGATGGACCTCTGTTCTGCTTCCGCAGGTTTCTAGGCTGAGCTTGATGCAAGTCAATCCTGCAAACCAAGGCTATCTTCCGGCCCAGTATTTTTATAATGATGACCAAGATTTTATTCATGTCCCATTAGTTTCCGAAGATTGGCTTCTGCAGATTTTGCAACCAAAATGGTCGCAGATCGATGCTGAAAAAGGGACCGTCATTGGTTTTGTTCAAGATGAAAACTTCGAAGTTTATTTGGCCGGCAACGAAGCTTTTTCACCACAAAATATCACCTACTTCGATCCCCATGGAAATTTAAGTCGAGAAGGAATAAAAGGCGGCGGCTTCATTATTAATAATGTCGATCCGGACACGCATGAAATTGTTATTTATGGAAAACAAACCGAACGATTAACATCAAGACTTTTACCCGTTGATCAAAAATCAGTTTCAATTATTTTGTTTCAAGAAAACTGAGACAACACTTTTTTAATAAAAAAATGACCCCGGTCTTCAAAATTTTTAAATTCATCATGACTGGTGCCGCCGGGACTGAGCAGCAGTGTATCACCAGCTTTAAGTTTCAAAAAAACTTGATCCAAAGCCGGGCCCAATTTTGAAAAAACAGGACCGTCAAGACCCGTGCCTACTTTTGCTTTAGCGGCGGACTCGCCGAAATAAAAAATTTTTAAATTTGAAATTTCTTTTAAGCCCGACAGAGTAGGCCACGGTAAATTCTTATCTTTCCCACCCAGAAGTAAATACAAGAAAGAAGGGCTTGAAACCTTTTGGCTTAATGAATCAACAGCACTGATCACGCTATCCAAAGCGGTCGCCTTGCTATCATTGACAAAACAAATTCCTTTTAAGATCCCTAAGTTTTCAAGTCGATGCGGCAACCCAGGAAATTTCTTAATGGCATCCATCGAAGTCTGCGGCCAACCCAGCTTTTGAGCGAGCGAAGCGACAAGGCAGATATTTTGTTGATTGTGAGCCCCTAGAAGTTGGGATTCGAACAGTTTCAAGTCCTTTAAGTTTTGATCATTGGGTGAACATAATGCCACATGAGTATTCTTTTTTGTCTTGGCGAAATTAAAAAGATCGTAACTTTGGTGATTCACAAAGATAAAGCCCTTGGTTTTTGAAACTAAAGTCCACTTGGTTTCATAATATTCAGCCAAATCTTTATAGCGCTCAAGATGATTTGAAGTAAAAAATGTCAGAACAGAATGGTCGGCTAAAAGATTTTCATAATTTTCTAATTGAAAGCTAGAAAGCTCTAAAGAAAGCCAAGTGGCTCGAGCCCTTTTTCCACTTAAAACCTCAAAAACATATTCTGCTAAAGGCTTGCCGATATTTCCCACCGCAAGATTATTAGAATCAAAGGCGTGGGTGGCGGCAGCCAAAAGACTGACCGTCGTACTTTTTCCGACAGAGCCTGTCACAGCGATGGTTTTTTCCGTGGTCAGGCAAGATGTCGCAAGCGCCAATTCACTGGTGATTCGAACACCTCGGTCTTTGGCCAATATGATGGCTGGCGTTGATAATGGGACGCCCGGGGAAACAATTAAAGTTTTTACCTTTGTTTCAGAAAACATCTTATCTAGATCATGCCATTCGGCGGCCGCAGGCTTTGAATCAAAAGTCACAACCGATTTTTTGGGGGTTAGCATTTTTATCAGCTTAAAAGCAGCTGTTCCGCTCAGCCCCATGCCGATAATTCCAATGGGTTCGACTAGACCTTCTATAAAATGACTCATGGCTCATGTATCTAGTAAAAAAACAAGATTTGCAAAGAAAAGAATGTAGTTCAAAATAGGTTAACCATGTCGGACTTAAGTTTTTACCAGGCTCAATTTACTGCAGTGATAAGTGACCTTCATCTTTGTGATGCAGAGCCCGTGAATCTTAAATACCCACTTTGGAAAAAATTTAAAACTCGGCAGTTCTTTTTTGACGATACCTTTGCCGCTTTTTTAGTGCATCTAAAAACCAAATCCGGTGGCGAACCCATCGAATTAATATTAAATGGCGATATCTTTGATTTTGATAGCGTTATGACGATGCCAAAGGACCCGCCCTACCGGATTTCTTTGATCGAGCGAAAGCGCGGATTATTTCCGCGCGCTGAACGCTCTAAGCATAAAATCAAAACGATTCTTAAAGACCATGAAGTTTTCGTCGAGGCCCTCAGAAATTTTGTGAGCGATGGAAATCGTCTGGTTTTTGTGATGGGCAATCATGATATTGAATTGCACTTCCCAGAAGTTCGGCAGGAAATCATGGATCAATTAAGGCTTACCCATGAATTCAGAGATCAAGTCCGATTTTGCGAATGGTTTTACATCAGTAACCAAGACACTCTTGTTGAACACGGCAATCAGTATGATCCCTATTGTGTTTGTGATGATCCAATCAATCCTTATATTCGCGGATACAGCCATATTTCTTTAAAGCTGCCTTTTGGAAATCTGGCTTGTCGCTACATTATGAATGGCATGGGGTTTTTTAATCCGCATGTTGATTCAAATTATATTATGACGATGAAAAAGTACGTCACTAATTTTTTACGTTACATGGTGAAAGCTCAGCCGCTGCTTATTTTAGATTGGTTTGGTGGAGCCCTGATCACCTTGGGGCATTCATTTATTTATCGACTGGCAGAGCCCATCAGAAATCCCCTAAGAATTGAAGATCACGTTAATGAAATTGCCTATAAAGCCAACGCCGAGCCAAGAATGGTCCGAGAACTAAAAGAACTTTTTATGCCACCGGCGGCGAGCAATCCTTTTTTGCTGATGCGCGAACTTTGGCTGGATCGAGCCTTTATAATTATGATTGTTTTTTATTTAATTTATCAGGTCATGAGTTTGATCAAAGCCATGATCAACGTTTCATTTTATTGGGCTTTTATACCCTTGTTTGCTTTTTTTCCGTTCTTCTTGTTTTACTCTAAATCCATTACGTCTTTGGTTTCTGGATATAAAGAACCTGATGACCGGATTTTGGCGATGGCGAGTGCCATTACAAAAGTGAAAAGAATCGTTTTCGGCCACACGCATATTGTTCGGCATGAAATGATAGGTTCAGTGGAACACCTGAACCCCGGATGTTGGTCGCCCGCTTTTCTAGATATTGAGTGCACAAAACCCTTGGACCAGAGATCTTTTGTTTGGATTTATCCTGCGCCTGAGGGCGGCCGTCAGTCCGAGGTTTTTCGTTTCGTTGATGGCCAATCGTTCCCTTTTCAAGCCACCTCACGTGAAATTAAAGCCTAAAAACACGGCGCATCACCTCTAATTTTTAAAATATGTCGTTGTCAACACCTAGGCCCTATGTAAACCTTGTCTGGTTCAAGTCAATTAACGGAGGCTTACAATGTCTGAAGTTCTTGTTGTAACAAGCAAAGTTAAGAAGTTAATCAAAGAAAAAGGTGGAATGAACACCTCTTCTCAAACGATTGATATCCTAAGTAAAGCCATTGAAAAGCTTTGTTTAAAAGGTGTTGAGAGCGCGAAAGCGGATGGTCGTAAGACGGTGATGGATCGCGACATCGTTATCGATCACATCTAGTTTTTAAATTAACAGAATCAATTTAAATTAAGAATTAACGACGAGGGGAAATCCCTCGTTTTTATTTTAAATCAGCTTTAAAAGCTCATCCCAGCTGATCACTTTGACCCCCAAAGTCGCGGCTTTATCAATTTTTGAGCCCGGATCATCACCAGCGACCAAATAGTGCAGTTTTGAGGAAACACCGGAAAGAATTTTCCCACCATTTTTTTCGATCAGATCTTTTGCATCATCACGTTTGACAGGCAAAGTTCCAGTGATGACAAAGCTTAAACCTGAAAGTTTTCCTTCGGTGGATCGACGTGGAGCTTCAATTTGGACACCCAATTTTTGAAGCGCATGGATCTCGGCAACCAGTCTTTTATTTTGAAACCAGTCCCTGATCGAAAGTGCGACCTTTGGACCAATTTCGGGAACAGCCAAAAGGTCCTCCCCACTGGCTTTTTCTAAATTTTCAACAGAAAGGTAATGATCTGCTAAAAACTTTGCAGTTTGCTCTCCGACGTAGCGAATCCCTAATGAAAAAATAAACTTTGCCAAAGTTGTCAGCTTACTTTTTTCGATGCTTTCTAAAATATTATCCACAGATTTTTCGCCTTGCCGGTCTAAGGACAGCAAAACATCTTTGTTTAAGCGGTAAAGATCAGAAAACTTTTCAACAAGTCCTTCATCAACAAAATTTTCAATCAGGCGATCACCGACTTTTTCGATATTCATCGCTCGACGGCCGGCAAAGTGTTTTAAAGATTCCTTTAATACCGCCTTGCAAAAAGGGTTGGGGCAACGAGTGATCACTTCGTCTTCAACCTTTAAAGTCGCAGTTCGACAAGCGGGACATTGCGCTGGCATTTTGAAGGCAGTGCTATTTTTAGGTCTTTTTTCTAAAATCACTGAGACCACTTCGGGGATCACATCGCCCGCTCGCTGCAAAAGAACGGTATCGCCGATGCGAACATCTTTGCGTTGAATTTCTTCTTGGTTGTGAAGCGTGGCATAGGTCACGACAACGCCACCCACTTTTGTTGGTGTCATAACAGCTCGAGGGGTTAAGGCTCCGGTGCGCCCGACTTGCACCTCAATATCTTGAATCACGGTTTGCGCTTGCTCGGGTTGGAACTTTGCGGCGGTGGCCCAGCGCGGATTTCTTGCAACTAAGCCAAGATCATCCTGCAGGCGGAAGCTATTGACCTTGATCACGATGCCATCAATATCAAAGGGCAGCTCGTGACGTTTTTTTTCAATCCAGCGATAAAAATCGACGACACCATCTGGTCCGGTGCTTTTTCGTGTGAACTCTAATGCGACCGGCAGACGCCAATTTGAAAACTGAATTTCTAACTCT
This sequence comes from Pseudobdellovibrionaceae bacterium, assembly GCA_043779185.1. Classification (GTDB taxonomy): domain Bacteria; phylum Bdellovibrionota; class Bdellovibrionia; order Bdellovibrionales; family Bdellovibrionaceae; genus JAYWDA01. The sequence continues at coordinate 5,017 of JAYWEQ010000122.1, read as the reverse complement.
TCTTGAGTTGAAAAACTAACGCCGTCAACTTCACCTAAAGAATAGGCAAAAAATCGCAAGGACCTTTGCGCTGATATTTTGGAATCTAATTGGCGAATCGTCCCCGCGGCGGCATTTCTGGGGTTGGCAAATACGTTTTCGCCATTTTCCTGTTGAGCCTCATTCAGCTTAAGGAAATCACTTTTATACATTAAAATTTCGCCGCGAACTTCTAACAAAGCGGGCGGTTTTTTGGCGGTCAGGACTAAGGGAATGGCTTTAACTGTTTTAATATTATGGGTGACATCTTCTCCGACGGCGCCATCGCCGCGGGTCAAGGCTTGCACTAAGATTCCATTTTCATAAATCAGTTCAATGGCCAGGCCATCAAATTTTAGTTCGCAAAAGTATTCGACGTCTTTTTCAGAGCCCAAAACTTTTTTGACTCGGCCATCGAAATCAATCAAGTCCTCTGGCGAATAACTGTTGGCCAGCGACAGCATTGGACGACGGTGGGAAACTTTTTTAAATAAATCTAAAGCCTTCCCACCCACACGCTGAGACGGCGAATCCGACCGATCTAACTCGGGATGATCGGCCTCAAGGGCCATAAGATCTGCCATCAGCTGATCATATTGGAAGTCCGTCATTTGGGGGCGATCCAAAACGTAGTAATTATGGTCCTGCTGCCGGATGAGTTCTTTCAAATTTTGGTGTTTTTTTTGTGCCGCGGAAGCCATGCCGACAAACTAGCACCACCTGAAGCTTGCCTTCAATAGTGCAGGGCTTCATTTTGTCTGGATTGACTGACTTTATTGAACCTCAGACCCTGATTGAATTAGATTGGTTTTTTAAATGGGAGGCCTTTGTGATTGATCTAAAAACTGTCGAACGAATTGCTCATTTGGCTCGGCTGGAAGTCAGCCCGGCTCAGGCGCAAGAATTCAGCGAACAGCTTTCAAAAATTTTAGGCTATTTCGAGCAAATATCAAAGCTGGATACAAAAAATGTACAGCCGCTGGTCACCCCGTCTGAAATTGAAGCTTTCTGGCGCGATGACGAACAGGTGATTAAACACGAATCAGAAGCCATGGTCGCCAATGCGCCAGATAAAATCGGCAGCCTCTACAAAGTTCCACCGGTTGTATAAAGGAAATATCAATGGATTTAACAAATGCCTCCATCTCTGAACTCAGCCAAGCTGTTCGCACAAAAAAAATTAGTGCCTTGGAGGTCGCAAAGCACTTTCGTGGTCGAATCGAAACTCTGGATAAAAAATTAGGCTCATTTATTTCAACGAATGATTCCTTTGAAAAGGAAGCCAATGCCATTGATCAAAAAATTGCTAAGGGAGAAAACCCAGGGCTTCTGGCAGGAGTTCCCTTTGGAATTAAGGATTTGCTTTGCACCAAGGGACTAAAAACGACAGCGGCTTCAAAGATTTTAGAAAATTTTATTCCGCCCTATGATGCGACGGTTGTTTCTCGATTAAAAAATGCTGGGTGTGTGGTTTTAGGAAAAACCAATCTTGATGAATTTGCGATGGGCTCTAGTAATGAAACTTCTTATTATGGAATTGTTCGAAATCCATGGAATGTGGAATGCATCCCCGGTGGATCCAGTGGTGGCTCCGCCGCCGCTCAGTCCGCCCGTTTGGTTGTTGGAACGATTGGAACTGACACAGGAGGATCCATTCGTCAGCCCGCCAGCTTTTGTGGAGTGGTCGGTGTAAAACCAACTTACGGGCGCGTCAGTCGATATGGAATTATAGCCTATGCTTCAAGTCTTGATCAGGCGGGACCGATGGTTTCCACCGTCGAAGATGCCGCTCTGGTGATGGAAGTTATTTGTGGCAAAGATACCATGGACTCAACCACATCTTCTAAGCCTGTTCCGGCTTTTGCGAAAGAGATCAATAAAAATTTAAAAGGCTACCGTGTAGGCTTGATGAAAGAATACATGACTGACAACCTTCATCCTGATGTCAAAGCGGCCATGGAAAAAGCAGTCACCGATTTAAAAAGCCAAGGGGTTGAGGTCGTAGAAATTTCCGTTCCGCTGACAGCCTATGCAATCCCCATTTATTATTTGATTGCCTCCAGCGAAGCCTCGTCAAATTTAGCTCGTTATGACGGTGTCAAATACGGATACCGCGCGGACTTTGCCTCGCTTTCAGGGATTGATTTAGATCAGTTTTATTCTAAAACTCGCGGCCAAGGTTTTGGCAAAGAAGTTCAGCGCCGAATTATGATCGGCACCTACTGCTTGTCGTCTGGCTACTTTGATGCTTATTACAATAAAGCCTGTCAGGTTCGTCGAATGATGAAGGACCAATTTATGGAAGCCTTCAAAAAATGCGACGTTATTTTAAGCCCCGTCACAACGGCACCGGCGTTTAAAATTGGCGAAAGAATCTCTGATCCACTGGCGATGTACTTGAATGATATATTTACAACTTCAACAAATCTTGCGGGCCTTCCAGGTCTGAGCGTGCCCTATTCTTTATCAAAAGATCAGGGCTTACCCATCGGACTGCAAATCACAGCGGCCCACTTTGAAGAGCAAAAAATGTTGAACGTCGCCAGTGTCTTAGAAGACATGGCTCCTGCGAAAGGAAAAAAACCCAATGTCATCTAATCGAGGGTTCGAGCCGGTGATCGGAATCGAGATTCATGTCCAACTCAACACCAAGACTAAAATGTTTTGTGCCGATTCCACAGAATTCAATGCTGGAGACAACGAAAATACATCGCCGATCAGTGTCGGCATGCCGGGAACTTTACCCGTCGTTAACAAGAAAGCCATCGAGTTTTCAATCAAAACGGGACTAGCTTTAAATTGCCAAATCAGAGAACGATCTGTTTTTTCACGAAAAAATTATTTTTATCCAGATCTGCCAAAAGGATACCAAATTTCCCAATATGATTTGCCGTTGTGTGAACACGGAGAAGTCGAATTTATGGTGGATGGATATAAAAAGAAAATCAGCATCACACGCGCGCACCTTGAAGAAGACGCGGGAAAATCCATTCATCATGGCGACTACACTTTAATTAACTACAATCGTGCCGGCATTCCGCTTTTAGAAATCGTTTCAGGTCCCGATATGCGAACACCTGCAGAGGCGGCAGAGTACGGTCGAATGGTTCGGCAAATCGTGCGCTACTTAGGCGTTTGTGATGGAAACCTAGAAGAAGGTTCCATGCGATGTGATTGCAACGTCAGTGTGCGAAAAGTGGGAACAGAAAAATTTGGCACAAAAGTAGAAATTAAAAACGTCAACTCTTTCAGATTTGTTGAAAAAGCGATTGAATTTGAAATCGAACGTCAAATTGATGCCATCGAGCGTGGCGAAAAAATTATTCAAGAAACAAGACTTTGGGATCCGGATAAAAATCGCACGTTTTCAATGCGCGCCAAAGAGGATGCCCAAGACTATCGCTACTTTCCAGACCCTGATCTTTTGCCACTGATCGTCACTTCAGAAATGATTGCGAAAATGAAGGCAAGCCTTCCAGAGCTTCCCATTGCTAAAGCAAAACGTTTTGTCGAAGCTCATGGACTGCCAGAGTATGATGCTTTGGTTTTAACGGCTGAAAATGATTTAGCTGATTTTTATGAAGAAACTGCCAAAGTTTCCAAAAATTATAAATCATCTTCAAACTGGGTTATGACCGAACTCTTGCGCGAACTTAATCAGGCGCAGAAAACAATTCTCAATTCACCCATCAAGCCCAAGCAGTTGGGTGAAATGATTTTACTGATTGATGCCGGCACGATCTCGGGAAAAATTGCCAAAACAGTTTTCCAAGAGATGTGGCAATCCAGCAAAGATCCCAACGTCATTATTAAAGAAAAGGGCCTGGTTCAAATTTCTGATATGTCGGCCATTGAAAAAATCATCGATGACGTTTTAGCGGCCAATCAAAGTCAAGTGGCCGACTATCGAGGTGGTCGAACCAAGCTCTTTGGATTTTTTGTGGGCGCCGTTATGAAAGCATCGAAAGGTCAGGCCAACCCAGATCTAGTGAATAAAATTTTAACTGAAAAGCTGCAGGGCTAAATGCGCGTCGCCGCTTTGGATTTAGGAACAAATACTTTTTTATGCCTTCTGGCGGAAGGCAGCGCCCACGGTATTTCAAAAATTCACAAAGATATGGTCGAGGTTGTTCGTTTAGGTCAGGGTGTTGATAAGAACAAGGTTTTTCACCCCTATGCTCTCAGTCGGGCAAGGACTTGCCTGCAGCATTTCCAAAAAGAAATCGAAGCTTTTCAGCCAGAAAAAATTTTGGCCGTTGCAACCTCAGCCGCCAGAGATGTCAGCAATAGCGATGAACTATTTAAAATTGGCAAAGAGTGCAACATCCCCATCGAAATCATCGAGGGCGAAAAAGAAGCCCAAGTTAGCTTTCAAGGCGCATTAGTGGGCTTTGATTTTAAAAATAAAAATGTTTCAGTGCTCGATATCGGCGGTGGATCGACCGAAATTATTGTTGGAAAAAACGGTCACACCCAGTCTCGGCAAAGCCTGAACATAGGCGGTGTTCGGTTGACCGAGAAGTTGATTTCAAAACAGCCGATCAGTCCTGAAGAACAAAATCAGGTGCAGATGGCGATTCGGCAACAACTAGAACAAATTCGAGCTCCAAAAGATTTAGCAGCAGCAGATGTTTTATTGGCCGTGGCCGGCACGCCAACGGCTTTAGCCGCTCTTGAGCTGGGGTCGTTCGATCCACAAAAAGTCGATGGGTTCTGTTTCAGTTTGTTGCAATTACAGAAATGGCAAAATATTTTTGCAACGACTTCGGTCGAAGAAAAAAAATTAAAATACAACTTAGGCGGACGAGCCGATATTATTTTTGCAGGAACTACAATTTTAACTGAAGTGATGAAAAAATTTAATTTTTCTGAAGTCATGATATCAACGAAAGGAGTTCGCTATGGAGTCGCTCTTCAGCTTTTGCAGAACTCTTAGCCTTTTTCTTTGCATCTCAGTTCCCGTTTTTGGCGCGGGCTTAAAGGATCCAAATCCGATCGA
>JAYWEQ010000121.1:0-5263 GCA_043779185.1 Pseudobdellovibrionaceae bacterium | reverse complement strand
CGAAAGCTCCAGCTTTATTAAAAGCCTTATAGATAAAAAAGTAATCTCTCATGTTTCCAAAGTAAATTTGCATTCGCAAAGTGGACAAACCTTCATTGAGTTTTACTCTCACGAAAACAAATCTAAGCCTTTTAAGACAATCACTCAAAAAACATTCCAAACGAAAATTAGCGTAGCTAAAAAATCATAACCGTCGACAAACTTCCAGGAAGCCGCCCTGGAACTTACCTCCTTGATGCTTCAGGCTTCGTGGGGCAAATAGAATCCTGGTCAAGAAAATGGCGGGCTGTCTGGCGTTCTCTTTGACCTTAACCCTGGAGGTCAAAGTGAACATTCAAAATAGCAAGTCCCCAAAATTATCAGCATCACAAAGTGGGGGCCAATGTCTCCCAGAAGTAAAATTACAGAAAAGATTGTTAGAAGCTGTTTCCGATTGCAGAGCTTCAATTTTATTTAGCGCTCAAGCAGAAGTTGATGATCCACGAAGATGGCCGCTGCTACGAAACCAGTTATTAAGGGCACTCGGTGATCGCGGCCTCGAAATGAGAATCATTGAAATTCTAAAACGCTATGATGCGGATCAAAGAGCTTAGAGGAGAAACCAAAATGAGGTGTCAATGAAATAAAAAAAACGAAGCCAAATGGGCCGGTTGTTTCTTTTGATAGAACGCTTGATAACTTCTACCTTAGGCGATCAGCGACCATTTCACAATTTAAATAATAAAAAGCTATGGCTTCGTCGCATTATCGAAGTCATTCGGACTAACTTTACCAAAAACTTATATTGGAGATGTATCTATGATTAAAATTAAAGAACGGCCAAACGGCCCCACACTCGATTATCTATATCAAATTTCTGAACAACTTTTTCAACAACGGATTCAGCCGGGCGGCAATTCTGCTTTTTTAGTTACCGCAGCAAACGATGCGCTCCTTGGAATCGTCGAAGGCCAGCTTCTTACGGCGCTTTTACTTTTAGTTTTTGCAATAAATGACGAAGGACTAAATCCAGTAAATGTCCTTGCTCAGTATCTGAGAAAAATTGGATTGAATGGTCCATGTGCTCCAGAAACACTTGCGAGCTTATTAGGTTTTATGATTCAAAATGAAATTAGATCAAGCCAACCCATTAACGATTTCACTTATAGACCTGATCCTTGTGGAGGTCTCCATTGAAACTCGAACAAATTATTCAAATTACAAGAGCGAAACGATCTGGAACTGGATTTCTTGGGCACTGTCCAGCCCACGACGATGCAAATCCTTCTCTCAGCTTCACCGACACCAATGGTAAAATGCTTCTGAAGTGTCACGCAGGTTGCCCCGTAGATAAAATATTTGCAGCGCTCGAGTCCGTCAAAGCCTTTTGCTCTAACACAAATCAAGAAGATGCTGAACCCATGAAGGTGATAAAATCTTTTTTCTATGAAGGCTATGATGGCAAACCGGCTCTTAGGATCGATCGTTTCGAAAACAAGAATGGCAAGACATTCAGGCAATTTCATATTGAAAATGAATGCTGGGTTAAGGGTGGAACAAAGGAACCCCTTCGCCCCTACAGATATTTTGAATGGAACGGGTCTGACTCAATCTTTCTGGTCGAAGGTGAGAAATGTGCTGATGCACTTTACGAAATCGGGTTAGTCAGTACGACCACTCCCGGTGGCGCGAATCAATGGCGAAGTTCTTATGCTGAGAGCTTTATTGGAAAAAATATAATTTGCTTACCGGACAATGATGATCCCGGTCGCATGTACATAAGCAAAGCATCGGCAGATATTTTTAAAGTTTCTAATTCAATCAAGACTGTCAATCTGCCGAATGCCGGACTAGGAGAAGACGTCTTTGACTGGATAAAAAAAGGCGGCACTAAAGAGGCTCTTTTAAAGCTTAGCAAAGATTTCTCAGGAGAGAAGGTGGCTTCTGCCTTTAATCCGATTCCCTTGAGTGACATTGAAGTGACTAAAATAATTTGGACCTGGGATCAACGAATTCCCCGAGCGTGCATAACACTCGTCGAGGGTGATGGTGGGACAGGTAAAAGCACGATCATATCTCGTATTTGCAGCGATCTGAGTACAGGCACTGCTCTGCCTGGGGATAATTCCAAACCGCCGATCAATGTTTTACTCATTGCACCGGAAGACGATCAAGGAGCCGTACTTCGTCCCCGCTTCGAAAAAAGCAATGCCAATCTCGCGAAAGTTTTTGTTTTTAATGAGCAAATAACAATTGATGACCAGTTCCTATATAATGTTTCTGAGTTCATTAAAAATAACCGCATCGAAGTGGTTGTCATAGATCCGATAGTCGCATTTTTTGGAACTCGACTCGATATGAACAAGGGTAATGATGTCCGCTCTATAATGGGTCCATTAGCCAAACTTGCAAGAGATCAAGACTGCGCGGTTATCGTTGTTAGGCATTTTAACAAAAGCATAAGCGGCTCGGCTTCCCAGCGAGGCTCTGGCTCTGTCGATTTTCGGAACTCTGCTCGAAGTGTGCTGCAGGTTACTCGCAGCGAAGACGGATCTTATCTTGCTTTGGAAAAAACAAACTATGCTGCATCTGCGAAAACCCTAACTTTCAAAATCGAAAACAATGGGCTCGCTTGGACTGGTGAAACTGATTTGAGCGCAGAATGTCTCGTCTCACCAACTTGGACCGGCCTAATCTCACGAAGTGGACCGCCTGATGTTGAAGGTTTATTTGTATTACTTTTCGGAGTCAACTTCGGATAAAATTATTCGCCCTTTCATGCGGTAGCTTGGGCCTTCAAAAATCAAAATATTGGCTCGTTCAAACATACGATCAATCGCAGCTCCCGCTAAGATCGGATCAGTAAAAACTTGCGGCCATTCTTCGACGTCACGATTGCTTGTTAAGATCATCGCAGAGTTGTGTTTGCGGCGATCAAATAAGTCAAAAATTTCTTCACTCACATCTCTGGGCATCGTGACCACACCCCAATCATCTAAGATCCACAACTTCGACGTCAGTATTTGTTTAAATAAAACATCTAAAGTATTTCTTTCTTTTGCAATCCTGATTTTTGTACCGAGTCTTTTAACGCTCGTGCAGTAAACCGAGTGACCGAGTTGTGCCGCTCGCATTCCGATTGCGACAGCAACGTGAGTTTTGCCAGTGCCGGGAGTTCCTAGTAGAAGTGCAATCTCATTTTGCTCAATGAACTTACAGCTTGCGAGGTCTTCAATTTGTTCTCTTGGTATTTTTTTATTAAAGCCCCAATTGAACTGCTCAAGCGAAGTTCGCTCCGGGAACGCTGCTCTTTTTATTCTCCTTTCAAGTGCACTTTGCTTTCTCGCATCGAGCTCACTTTCTAGCAACTCACTGAGCCAGCCAATATCTGATTTTACTTTTCGCTTTTGTAAAATTATTTCAAGCTCCGCCATCGCACTTGGTAGCCGCAGCTGCTTGAGCTGCTCTCTAATGACATCCATTTGCATTTCGTCTCTCCTTTGTTTTAGGTGTCTTTATTTACAAGTCGTAAGTGAGCCCTATACTGACTCATCGGCCTTGCGAACTTGCCACCTGGTGTTTGATATTCTTCATTTTCTTTTTTGTTTTTTAATATATTTTTAGACTTACCGTGGATACGCAAAAGACTGTGAACGGTTTTTAAATGCACACTCGATAATTCAATCGCAGACTTGCACGCATTATCTATTTCAAGATCAGAATATTTTTTATTTAACGTCAGCACACCCCAAACAATTCGGTTATCTACGAAGCCTTCTCCTCTTGCTAAAATAATTTGTACAAAACGTGCGACATTTTCACCTATCGACTCAGCTCTTTTAATGTAATGACCATGGTCATTGAGAGTTTTCTCCCAAGACTCTTTGTAATGATCTTTGCAGGCCTTCATTTGAAAAGGATCCTTGATCCTCTCGTAAACTTCGAGCAGTCGGCCGCGGCAATAAATAGAAACTAATCTTTGATTTCCGATCACGATCACCTCTTGGTTTTTTAAGCGCTGATCCACGCGGTAGTACTTCCCTAAGTACCTGACGTATCCATCTTGTCTCACATCGGTCGCAACGATCTTCTCAAGCTCATATGGAAGCTCAGGCAAAGCCTTTAACTTTGAAGCCTCGTCTCGTAAAAATACCTCCACTGGCTTCATTTGATGACTCCCGTGACGACGTTCATTTAATATCTTTAATTTTTGATCGATGTGTGCCTGCGCCGTCTCTAAACTGTAATCCTCCTTGGCGTAACTCTCAAAAGGGCGGCGGATCGTTTGCACACTTCTTTCAACTTTACCTTTTTTTTGGGGATCCCATGGCGGCAGAGCTTCGATTGTAAAATTATAGTGGGAAGCAAACCTCTCGTAGCCGGCGTTCAATACCGGCTCGTACTTTGACGCCTCTATTACAAATACTTTCGGATTATCTGAGGTTAGCTTTCGGGGCACCCCACCAAGCTCTGCAAACATCGAGATCAAGCAATTCGTCGTGTTTTCAAAATCGCACTTTTCAGTCACGCGAACCATGGTGTAGCGACTATGCCCTAGTGTCCCTATGAAGGCCCAGATCGTCTTCTTCTTGCCGTTAACCATCGCATCGAAAATCTTGCCCCAATCAACCTGAAGGCATTCGCCGGGCGCATGGATGATCTCTGGCGAACTCTTCATTGCCGCACTCAGCTTCAAACTATGCCGATCTAGGTAACGATAAAAAGTTGCCCTTGATACCGAGACACTGATTTCTTCGAAAATTGTCTGCGGACTCCAGCCGAGCTCAAGGCGCTCTTTGATCCAGAGCTTTTGCGGCTCTATAACTTTATCTAAATCTGTTAAACTCACCTTACGCTTATCAATGAACGGAAACAGCACCTCTGGATAAGCCGGCATCTCACGATTTGTTCTTTTAAATAATTTTTTATCCTCAGATAATTTTTCGATGTAGCCGTACTCTTCAGCCAAATCTCTGATCTTGATAACGTAGCCTTTGCCCTTGCCGGTGATCTTTGAAACTTGCGAAGCTGAAATGCCTTCGCGAAAATATTCGACGATTTTTCGATCCACCAAAATTCTCCCAAGCTCTTTGCGGCTCTTTTTTCTCATGCTCTTCCCTCGTGTTGTTGAAACAAAAGTAGAACATAAATATCAGGGGATTTTCGGTGCCGATTTTATCGGCTTTTTGCCGGTCCAAGTTGGTGAGATTTGACCCCCACTAAACCGGTCCACTTACATGAGATTTTAGTGCGTCATTTCGGTCCACTTTGGTGAGACTGGACA
>JAYWEQ010000120.1:0-13619 GCA_043779185.1 Pseudobdellovibrionaceae bacterium | reverse complement strand
GTCAGATCCTCAAGAACTGTTCCTTCTGCTGAAATTTGAACAGTCGCTTCAAGGCTGGAGCCAATTATTTTTTGAGCCCGAAGTTCTTCTAAAGATTTTTGCACTTCCGAACGAACTTTTAAAAGATTATCAAAATGCAAAGCCAGCGTTTCATTTTTCCAATCCTTAGAAGCGACTGGGAACGGCAGCAAAAAGACGCTGGCTTCCGTTTTGCCCTTAAAGTGTGAGTAAGCTTCTTCACTGAGGAAGGAAACAATCGGAGCCATCATTCGAATGACATAATCAGTGATTTGATAGATGACGGTTTGAGCTGATCTTCGGGGAACGCCGTCGGCTTTCCAAGTGTAAAGACGATCTTTTAAAACATCTAAATAGGTCGCAGACATGGTGACCGTAAAAAAATTATTCATCAGATGATAAACTTTGTAGAACTCGTAAGTTTCATAAGCCTCTGTGATTTTTTCAGTCAATATCGCCAGCTCATGCATTGCCCATTGATCCAAACGAGTCATTTTTGAAACCGGAATTTGATCTTTTTTAAAATCAAAATCCGAGATAGCACCCAGTAAGAATCGCAGCGTATTTCGAAAACGGCGGTATGTTTCAGTCACACGGGTCAGCTCTTCGGTCCCACAGCCGACATCGCCGCCGTAATCGCTGTAAGCGACCCATAAGCGAATGATTTCTGCCCCTGATTTATCTGTTAAGGTTTGGGGATCGACATAATTCCCGACAGATTTGCTCATCTTCCGGCCCTGAGTGTCAGTGACAAAACCATGGGTCAGCAAAGCCTTAAAAGGTGGAACCTCATTAATCGCCATAGACGAAAGCATCGACGTGTTAAACCATCCGCGATGTTGATCACTGCCTTCAAGGTATATATCAGCCGGGAAAGCTAACTCAGGACGTTTCTTTTGAACAGCGGCATGGCAGATGCCGGAATCAAACCAGACATCTAAAATATCTCGGCCATGTCGGAATCCATCAGAGCCAAATTTTCCGTTGATTGTAAAATTTCCAATGACTTGCAAAGGGTCTGTTTTCCAAAAACTTTCAATGCCATTTTTTTCAATCAGATCAGCGATTTTCATCATCAGATCAAAGTCGGCCAAGGGTTCACCGGTCGCTTTGCAATAATAAATTGGAATTGGAACACCCCAAATTCGCTGCCGGCTTAAACACCAATCAGGTCGCCCTTCCATCATGGCTCGAAATCGAGCCTCGCCCCAGTCGGGATAAAATTCAATGTCATCGAGCGCTTTCAAAGTTTTGGCGCGAATTTCAGAACCTTCTAAATCAATGCCTAAAAACCATTGCGGAGTTGTTCTAAAAATCAAAGGCGTTTTCGATCGCCAGCCATGTGGATAGCTATGGGTGATTTGGCGAAATCCCAATAAATGGCCCGACGCTTTTAAACGTTCAACAATCAAGGGATTGGCTTTAAAAATATTTTGGCCCTTGTAATCAGGAACGTCGTCAGTAAATAGGCCGCCGTCATCAACAGGACAAAGAACAGCTAAATTGTATTTCTGACCGACTCTAAAATCGTCCACACCATGGCCTGGCGCCGTGTGAACAGCGCCCGTTCCTGCATCCTGAGTGACGTGTGTTCCCAGGACAATTAATGAGTCTCGGTCGATCCAAGGATGACGAGCTTTGCCCAGCTCAAGGTCGCATCCCTTAAAAGTTTTTTCCAAAACTAAGGTGTGGCCGGTGTCTTTTTCAAAAAATTCTTTTAAAGATTGAGCCACAACAACAGCTTCTTCATTCAAAGTGTAAATTCCATATTCAAAATCAGGATGCAAGCTGATCGCCACATTGGCCGGCAAAGTCCACGGGGTTGTTGTCCAGATCACAAAATTAACTTTTGAATTCTTCGATCCTAATTTTTTTAATGTCGTGGCATCGGTCACAGGAAATTTAACATAAATGGCGGGACTTTTATGATCGTGATATTCAACTTCAGCGTCCGCCAAAGCCGTTTTCAAAGCCCAATTCCAATAAACTGGTTTCTCTCCGCGGTAGATCACGCCTTTCTTAAATGCCCGCGCAAACTCACGAACCTCTTCAGCTTCATAATCTTTTGACATAGTTAAGTAAGGATTTTCCCAATCGGCCAAAATTCCCAAGCGCTTAAATTGTTCCCGCTGATGACCGACCCAAGTCGATGCTTCTTCTCGGCACAGCTGCAAAATTTCTTCGTCAGACTTTTTTAATTTTTTTTCAGACAGGTCCTTCATCACCTTGTGCTCAATAGGTAATCCATGACAGTCCCAACCAGGAATGAAAGCCGCATAAAAGCCCGACATATTTTTGTATTTAATGATGATGTCTTTTAAAGTTTTATTCAGGCAATGACCCATATGAATTGAGCCATTGGCGTAAGGCGGGCCATCGGGAAGAACAAATTTTTTACTATTTTTATTTTTAGCTAAGATCTTTTCGTAGATTTTTTGATCTTGCCAGTTTTTGATAATTTCAGGCTCTTTGACATTCAGATTTCCCTTCATCGGAAAATCAGTTTGTGGCAATCGGACGGTCGCTTTGTAGTCGGGTACTGTTGACATGATGAAAAGCCTTTATTTTATTCGGTCAGGATTTTTTTTGCTTTTAAATAACCCAGTTTAATTAACATTCTTAATGCTTCCGCCGGATCACTTAAATTAAAACCATTTTTTACTTCGTCAAGCATCTCAAGTGACAAGGGATCCAGGTTCTCAAGGGTCAAGGCTCGAAAGTTTAGCGTTGTAGATTTTTTTTGAGTCGAAGGCCACGTCGGGGGCGTTTCATCGGTGCTATGAACGGGTGCAGAGATTGGCTTTTGAACTTCAACATTTTTGCTGATCTCAAGTTCGCCCATCAAGCCCGCCAGACTTTTTAATTCATTCTTAAAATTTTGAATACTGGGACGGTCTAGAGCCTCTTCCCCATCGCGGGTCGTTTTCAAATAAAGGCTGACCAAAATATCTGGCGTCGTCGCCATGCCTCGAATCGATGGATTTTGGTTTTGCAGCCAAGCATAGGCGCGCAAAAGGGTGTCTTTAGTATAAGCCTGAGGAGGAAGGGGATTCATTGCCATGAAGGAGTTGAATCTAAAGTTCCGACCCCTCCCGAGTCAACTAATGCAAGGCATTAAATAGCACTAACTTTATAACCAATCCCTCGAATCGTCCCAATGATGTCCTGATGGCCTGCTAATTTTTTTCGCAGGTTAAAAATATGGTTGTCAATCGTCCGAAGACTCAGTTCAAAGCCCATTTGAGCAAAAATTTCGACAAGCTTTTGACGACTGATGGCCCGAGGTCGATTTTCACACAAAACCTGCAATAACTGAAACTCTGAAGTAGTTAACGAAAGAGTTTGACCGGCGCAAACAGCCTCAAAAGAGGCCGGATACAACGTTAATGGGCCCGCTCGAATGGCAGATCCAGCTGGATTTTTTAGGAGCGAAAGAAAACTTTTTCGATCCAGCACCAAAACATCAGAGTCAAGGACCGTTTCCAGATCCACAGTCGCCACCGAGCTTTGTGCATGCAATGAAAAACCCTGCATAAGCAGGGCCTGGCGAAGTTCTTTTTTTAGCGGAGAATCAGAAATCAAAAGATGAAATTTTGCAGGTTCTATCATGCCATAAGTATACAACTGTTTGTTGAGTTTAAAAGGCCTATTTTAAGCAAAGGCAGAAATCCAGCCACCAGGACCTGCGTCGCCTTTATTTAGGACAAAGGGGACTCTAGATAATCTTTGGCATTGATTCCGTACTTTTCAATTTTTCGAAGAAGAGTTTTCTTCGGAATATTGGCATGCAATGCCGTTTGGTTGATTCGACCCTTAAAAGTCTTCAAAGCTTTTACGATAAATTCTTTTTCAAAAGCTTCTTTTTGAGCGTTGAAATCAAGGTCGCCAGACACCGGCAATCCGCCGTCTGCCAAGATCTCATCACTGTCTAAATCGTCATCCAAGTCCATATCGCCGCTGAAGCTGTCGCCCTGGCTGACCAGCGAACTTTCATTGGCCTCTGAAAGTTTTGCTTCGTTAACAGCATCGGCTAATTGTAATAGGTCGACTCCGCAAGCGTCCAAAACCGCTTCAGGTAATGAGGTCAGTGTCACAACATGGGTCGACTCTAGGACAAAGGCATGTTCAATGACGTTTTCTAATTCACGAATATTTCCTGGCCAATTATATTTTTTTAAAACAGCCATCGCATCGGCAGAAATTCCCGTAATGCGTTTCCGATGATTCTCATTAAACTTTTTAATAAAAATAGAAATCATTTTTTCGATATCATCTTTTCGTTCAGCTAAAGCTGGCAAAAAGATCGGGACAACATTCAAACGATAAAATAAATCTTCCCGAAACTGACCTGTCTTGATCATGTCTTCTAAGGGGCGATTGGTGGCTGCAATGATTCTAACATTGGATGCAATTTCACGATTAGCACCAACGGGCGCAAACATTTTTTCCTGCAAAACACGCAAGATCTTCACTTGCATTAATGGCGGCATATCGCCAATTTCATCCAGGAACAGGGTGCCGCCCTCAGCATATTGAAATTTACCAATTTTACGTTGATCAGCGCCGGTGAAAGAACCCTTTTCGTGACCAAAAAGTTCGGACTCAAAAAGGTTTTCAGGAATCGCTGAACAGTTGATGGCAACAAACTTAGAATCTTTACGAACTGAATTAAAATGAATGGCGCGTGCGACCAATTCCTTCCCTGTTCCAGAAGCGCCACGAATAAGAACGGGTGTATCGACTTTGGCCAGGCGGTGAATAATATTAAACACTTTTTGCATCTGCGAGGTATTGCCAATAATTTTGCGACCTTCTTCAACCAGGACAGGGGCAGAAGCTGCAATATTTGAGATCAAAGCGTTGGCAACAACAGCTTTATCAATCAATTCAATTAAGGCTTCTGAGGCGACGGGTTTTGAAAGATAATTGTAGGCGCCATCTTTGACGGCTTGCACGGCATCGCTCAGTTCTGCGTGGGCTGTCAGCATCAAGACGATCGTGGCAGGTTCTAATTCTTTAATTTTTCTTAAAGTCTCAAGGCCATTCATGCGAGGCATATCGACATCCATCAGAACAATGTCGAATTTTTCTTGGGGGGGGGCGGCCTTAAATTTTTCCAAAGCATTGACGCCATCAAAGGCCTCATCAATTTGAAATCGACGGGTCGATTCAAGAGCCGAGCGGATTGAAAACCGAAGTCCCAAATCGTCATCAACAATCAATACTTTTAGCATGGCAAACCCCCAAGCCGCAGTGATGCTGGCTATTTATCGCAGTGGAAGTTGTACCGTAAAAGTCGATCCCTGGCCATATGTAGACTCTACAAAGACCTGTCCGCCGTGCAGCTCGACGAAGTATTTCGCTAAATAAAGGCCTAATCCCGAGCCCTTGATCGTCGAACTTTTGGCGTTCTGGCTGCGGTAAAATTTCGTAAAAAGGTTAGGAAGTTCGGCCGCAGGAATGCCAGGTCCTTGATCTGCGATCTGAATGACCACGGACGCCCCTTTTTCCTCGGTCGAGATCAAAATCTTTGTCTCGTCATTAGAATATTTAATGGCGTTTTCAATCAGGTTGGACAGCACCTGCTTCATTAAATTAGGGTCGACAGAAATAGGAAAAAGAGTCTCAAACTCCTTCAATATTTGAATTTTTTTCAAGCGGGCCAAGAACTCGTGCTTGGCGATCACCTCATCAAGCAAGGCATTGATATCTCGGCCTTGCTTATGAAGTTGCACGGCTTGGCTTTCAATCTGGCCGTAATTTAGAATCGAGCTAATAAACTTCAATAAGTCATCGCCTGAGTGCTTGATCGTATCAACAGCTTCCTGCTGATGGGAACTGATAGGAGTTGGATCCCGCAAAATAACATCGGCCATGCCCAGAATCCTTGCGATCGGGGTCTTTAAATCATGGGACATCATAGATATAAAATTGGTTTTAAGCTCTTCGACTTGTTTTAGCAGTCTATGTTTTTGATAAATTTCCCAGCTTCGACGATTTTCGATAATCAACCTGTAGGGAATAAAAAAGTAATAACATAAAAAAATCGCCAGCCACGGATGCGACATCGACACCCAAATTCCAAACGGCCAAAAAGTAAAAAAGCCAATCAGGCCAAAACCCACAAGGCTGCCGGCTAAAATAAAAAGACCCAAAAGGGGCCGCAACGAAAAAACAACATACACCGTCAGGACAGAAATCAATCCGACAAAGATAAAATCCAACCAAAATGAAGTTCGAACGGGGGCATTATTTAAAATCAAAGTATCAAACATATTCGCATGAAGCTCTGTCGAGGTCATGGCTAAGACATCACGGGAGTAAGGGGTTCTTACATAATCTCGTTCCATTTTTTCATTGCCAATTTTAACCAATTTCGAAGTTTTTAAATCTTGGCCGACTAAAACGATGCGATGATTTAAAAGCTTGGGATCGATGGGACCGTCAAAGATTTGTGGGAAACTGAGGCGGGGATAGGTGCCTTCGGGATGAAAATTAATATACAGTTGATCGCTGCCCAAAAAGCTAAAAAGGCCACGAATTTTTGAAGGATCTTTTAAAGTCGGATTGATTTCAGTGGCCAAATGCAGATGCAACATTTGTCGACCCTGATAGGCAATCATCATTCGGCGCGAAACGCCATCTTTTGCAAAGTTGCTAATATCGGCACTTTTTAAGCCTGGAAACACAGGCAAAATATCCAGCGGTTTCGGATAGGACGAGCGAATGCTCTGGCCCGCAACCCCCAAATCGTCAGTCATAAAATAAACATTCGGATTTTTTAAAGAAGCCTCTGCGAAAGCTTTTTTCTCTTCGAAAGAGCCTTGAAGATCCGTTAAATCTAAATCAAAAACAATCGCCCGTGGCTGATAGGTCGACAGTTTTTCAATCAGCTGCCCAAGGTCCTTGGCAGAAGGTTCCTTTTTTAAATTTTGCAGGGTGGATTCATCGATCATGACCATTGAAATTTCGCCCGAGACGGGCGGCGGCGGTCTTAATCGAACGCGAATATCGTAAAGAAATGATTCAAAGAAATCGAGCTTAATTTGGATGATAAAAAATGCCAGTGTCATCGCTAAAACCAAGCGCAAAACACTGTTCAGTATTTTCTTTTGGTGCCACCAAGAATCCGGTGACTTTATTGCCTCTTCAGAAAGGGGTGGTAATGCCATGAAAAGACATTATCTGACTGGAACGCAGCCGTCTCCACCTTTTGCAGACAGAAGTGTATTTTTTTCTGTTTTTCTAGCCTGAATCTTTTTAATGTGTTTCTTGTCGGCCACTTGGCTCTCCTTTTTTTTGCCCATCATTAATTCCCCTGTTAAGGCCGTAGTATTTTAATACCACAGCAGCTAAATATCTGGTTCTGAAACAAAAGTCATTTTTCTTATTCATGTTTTGTCCATCCAAGCTTTCATGCACAAAAGAGCAACCGCCGCCGCACAAAAAGCGCGCCCAGCAGTTGCCACATTTATTCATATCGACTTGGTTTTGGCCGTATTTTTCAAGCAGATCATAATCTAAGGTTGCGCCATCGCCGATTTGATTTTTTTGATCCCCGACAGTCCACGGGCAATTAAAAATGCGATTTCTGGCATCGATCACAGCCAAAGTTTTTCCCAGGCCACAATGGTTTTCAATTCGTTCTTGATTGTCTAAAACCGTAAAATAGCGATCAAATAAATGAAAGCGGCGCAATTCTTTTTCACCACCTGCCAGAAAAGCTCGTTCAGCGGCTTTCTGGTAAGACTCGACAAATTTCTGTGATGAAGCCGAGCTTGTTTCGTTCACGGAATAGGTGAACTCAAAGCGATCCACGGGTAAAGTTCTAAAATATTGATAAGTGGAATCAACGTCACAATGGCTTGGATCCATCACACAATGAAGCTCAATGTAAGGAATTTTAGCTCGGGATAGCGCCAGTCGGCCTAATCCCTCAATAATTTTTGAAGTAGCCCCTTTTCCGGCGCGATCAGGGCGCCGAGAATCATTGACCAAGGGTGGGCCATCTAAACTGATATCGACGGCACAGCCAATTTCATTCAGCATCGCAATGTTTTTATCGGTCAATAAAGTTCCGTTAGTAGTGACTTTGAAGCTGGCTGAGATTTCTTTTTTTGCGCCCTCTTCTTTGGTGTAATCAGCGATGGCTTTCATGGCTTCTGGATAAAGCAAAGGTTCGCCGCCTAAAAAACTGATATGAAAAGAGCTTCCAGGCTTCAGTTGATCCAAGAAAAAACGGATCTGCGGCAAGGTTTTTTCAACCGATATTTTTTTGATCGCATCACCATAGGTGCCATCGCCACCAGCTGCACAATAGGTACAATGCAAATTACAAATTTGCGTGACGTTAATGGTCACACTTCGGATCGTGAATTTTAACGGAATCGCCGTCACTTCGGGGTTTTCACTGACTTCCCAATCCTGCAATTCTTCAGCGGCCTCTAAGGTCTCAGCTGACTTGCTTAGATCTTGGGTTTCGGCTGTTAGAAAGCTTGTTGACGGCAAAGATTGCCAAGCCTGTTCACTGATTTCAGCCAACTCCATATTACGAGAATGAAACGCGATAGGACCTTCTTCGCCCTGTTTGAAGGCGACGATGTCTTTGAAGCGTCTGATCTGTAATTCACTTTGTCGCATCACCAGAAAATCCTCACCTTAGCCGCGAGCAAACAAGTGTCGTTTTGACACTGCTTAGCAAGCCGGATCTAGTAATTGCAAGTTCAGGGCCGCTATAAAAGGGCCTAAGCTATTGGAAAGAAAGATTTTTTGGGGTCAAAAGGGCTCTTTTGCCTGAAAGAATTTACAGGGGCACCTTACAGTTTTACTTCCATTCCTTCATGGGCAAAGTCCCATTCAAAGGGTGGCAGTGATTCGTTAGAGTCCTTCGCGTTTTCAAGGCGCCAAGTATAATACTCTTGCGTCTGGCGTTTGATCTCTTGAATTTGATAAATCGTGGCGCCTGGATCGTGATGGGCAAAAAGAACATGTTTGATGTTTTCACGGAAAGCCAAATCCAGTCCAATCTGGGCGGCACTGTGGCCCCAATTGGCTTTTTCAGCCAGCTCAGGAAAAGTGTACTGAGCATCGAAATACATAAGATCGGCTTTTTCATACAAAGGTAAGTCCTCGCCCATCTCTTCGCGACTGACGCGGGTCCCTTCAGTATCCACGCAGTGAGCGTAAGATTTTCCGCCGTTTTCAATTTTATATCCCCAGCATGGGTCTGGATGATCCAACTGATAAGGAGTCACTTTCAAATCGCCAATCATGATTGGTTTTCGCGGCTCTAAAGTGTGAAATTGAATTTTTGAAGAAAGTTGCTCGTAGGGAACAGGGAAGTAAGGCTTTCTAAAAACTCCGCGAATCATTTCCTCTAGTTCTGGTTGAACAGCATAGTAATGAATCGGAATTCCAGGCATAAAGTGCGGCGTAAAAAAAGGCAAACCAATGACATGGTCCCAATGAAAATGGGTCATAAAAATATGAAAAGGACCTTTGGGACGCCCGTAAGTTCCGCTCATTATTTTTTCACTAAGGATTCGAATACCACTGCCGCCATCAATAATTAATTGGGCTTTCGGCGAATAAACTTCAACACAAGTTGTTGCGGCACCGTAGCCACCCACATGCGGCACATCTTGCGAGTTTAGAAACTTTGTGATTTGCGAAGAGTCTCTGTAGCCCGCAGCAAAAAAACTGCGCATCAATCCATCAATATGAACGCACCAGTCGTAAGGAATTTGCGTCGAAGGAAGGGATCCCCGGACGCCCCAGAATTTAACGTTAAAGGCATTGATTGACATACCTCTACAGGATGTCATGCCGGTCTGATGTTTCAACGGATATTTTGTTTCCAGACAGGGGTCGAGCCGAAAAGACAGTTACACGTTGTCGTAATTAATGACGACGTCCGACCTAGGTCTTGTCATGCATGTTTTTACAACTAAATTGGGGGCAGATAATAAGACTCCGTCGCTAGAAAGAACCTCACCTTTTTCAACACGTGCTTCACACGTTCCACAAATTCCTTCTAAACAAGAATAGGGCGGAGTCATCCCTAATTTGACAGCGGCTTCCAGCAAGCTTTCTGTGGAGGAAACTTGAATTGTTTCAGTTCGCCCGTGGCAAGTGATTTGACAGTTCATTAGCGTGTGCCCTTTTTAAAAATCAGCTCTACACTTTGTGCCACTTCGGCATTTTCAACAGCATTCATTTCCTTCAGTTTCGCAGCCGAAAACTGTTCTTTTTCTGTATTTTCTGGCCACGCAAAATCATGGGGTGGTTGGCGCTCAGCTAAAACGGACATCGTATCAATCCATACGGGAACGGCCCCACTTGCGCCTGTTAAGCCCGTTTTTTCATTCTGATCATAACCGACCCAAACAACGGTTGTCATTTTCGGCGTAAATCCTGCAAACCAAGTGTCCTTGTAATCGCTGGTGGTGCCTGTTTTTCCAGCCGCGGGTCTTGTGAATCCACGGGCGGAAACAGCTTTCGCAGAACCCGTCAAAACAGTTTGCTTCATCATTCCAACCAGGACGGCAACGGAAGCTGGGTCCTCGTAATCTGTCGAATGGGATTCAAATTGATAAAGCGAGACGCCTTGCAAGTTTTCGACTTTTAAAACATAGCCAAGATCGGGTTTTCGGCCCATTTGAGACAGCGCCATATAGGATCTTAGAACTTCAATTGGATAAAGCTCAAAGGCTCCCAAAGTCAGGGCAGGGAAAGGTTTTAATTCAGATTCAATTCCCATTTCCCGAGCATTTTGAATAATTTTTTCAAGGCCAGCTTGCATGCCGACCCGGGCGGTCGACGCATTCAAACTATTTTTAAGCGCAAAAAACAAAGGTACTGTGCCGTAATATTTTTTTCCATAATTTTCTGGAGTCCAAGTTTTTCCTTCATATTTGATAGAGTACTTTTCATCTAAAACAGGGGTGGTTGGTAAGTACCATTGGCCTTCTGGTGTTTTGGATTCTAGTGCGCTGAGGTAAACGAATGGTTTCATGATCGAGCCAATTTGTCGGTGACCTTCGATGGCCCGATTGAACTGAGTTTTTCTAAAGTTCCGGCCGCCCACCAAGACATGCACCAGTCCTGAAGGGGCATCTCCGCTAAGGACAGCGCCCTCTAAAGAAAGGCCTTTGGATTTATTGGCTTTTAGCGTGGGATTGCTTTTTTCAAGCTCGGCTAAATGATTTTGTAAGGATTCTTGCGCCCGCTGTTGGGCTTGAAGATCCAAGGCCGTATAAACTTTAACTCCTTGCGTGGGCAAATTATTTTTAGCCAAAAATTTGTGGACGGCATCAATATAATACGGAGCCGTTTCTTGAGCTTGCGCTTTTGGTGTCGCTTGCGTCAGTGGTTTTTGATCAGCAGCGGCGGATTCTTCGGAGCTGATCAAATTAAGCTCCCGCATCTTTCCCAAAACTAAATGGCGTCTTTTAGTCGCGTTTTCTGTTTTCTTCCATGGATTGTAAAGGCCAGGGCTATTCAGAACAGCGGCCAGAAGGGCACACTCGTGCAGTTGCAGATCCTTTAAATCTTTTTGAAAGTAATAATCGGCGGCGGCACTGAATCCATGAATTCGAAAGGCGCCGCTCTGGCCCATATAAATAATATTTAAATAGGTTTCTAAAATTTCGTCCTTGGTAAATCGGGCTTCTAAAAGAATTGCCATAATCAATTCTTGAAATTTTCTTTTATAAGTTTTCTCATTGGTTAGGAAATAGTTTTTAACTAACTGCTGAGTGATCGTACTGCCGCCTTGCGCTTTTTGCCTGAGGATTAAATTTTTATAAATAGCGCGCAAAAAACTGGTGGCACTGAAGCCTTTGTGTTCTAAAAAATTCTGATCTTCGATGGCCATCACTGAATTAATACAAGCCGTCGGAATATCGCTCAGTTCAATTTGCTTCTGAAGTAAAGGCTCGTTATCTAAATACTGAGCCATTAAAAGGGGCTCCAGTTGTACCTTTGAAACAAGGCCTTGCGGGCTCCAAAGATCTGCAATCGAGGTCGAATTCAAAAAAATCCACTGCACTTCTTCGGCCTTCGTATTTTTTCTGACAAAGGCAAAACAGGTCTGCCAATCATCGGCCAGAACCTTTTGCGTTTTTGCCATACACAACGCGTGATCGCCGCGAAAATAATCCCCGGGCAGCAAAACCTGATTGGGCGCCCTTGTGCGATAATTGTTTCGAAGCAATTCCTTTTCGACGTCGTCCGCCGACCACAGGTCGTTTTTTTCGAAGGTCACGGGGTAGGCATAAAAAATTGTTGGCTCGAGCAGCTGCTTTTGCGCCATCTTTTCGGTCATCAGCCCATCCAGACGCCAAAAGGCGACCGCAACGCCGATGATAAAGAGCGTCAGAACGATTGTAAACACAAGTAAAATGGTCTTTAATCGGGAGCGAAACAACATGGTCTCAAAATACCAAAAAGGGTGACGAAAACAATGAAATTGACGCCCATTCAAATGCAAGCGCTGGCACATAAAGTTCTGGACCATTGGAAAAAGCAAAACTTGGTCACTTTTAAAGTCGATGAAAGTGTTGTCCTGAACCGAGTGCTTGAAGCCATGAAAGCTGAAATTCAAAAAGAAATGAACTTAGATCGTGAAGTGAACCAGATGTTGGATCAGTTAGAGCGCACTAACGGCGGCGAATTTCAACGTTTCAAAATGTATCCCATTTTAAAGCAAAAGTTAGCCAAAGAAAAGAAGGTGATTCTATGATTTTATCAGAAGATCGCCAGTCCCATTGGGCCCATTTGATCACGGATGGTGTTTGGGAAGATGATATGGTGGATTTTAGCGACGATGACCAAGCTTTGCGAGCCACGAAAAAAGCCATCGCTGAATTTGTTAAAGAAGATCAAGATATCGATACAGCCGCACGAAACAAAGTCGCTTCGCTGAAGCGGGGCGTGATTGAAGGCAGTCCTGAATGGGACATTATGTATAAAAAATATTACGAAGAAGAACGAGGCAAACGTGGCCCAAGGTAAGAAGAAAAAGGCAGCTCCTAAAAAAGCAGCAGCGAAAAAATCTCCAGCAAAAAAAGCGACAGCGAAAAAAAAGCCAATCGCTAAAAAGGCTGTCGTCAAAAAAGCGGTGGTCAAAAAGCCGGCTGCTAAAAAGGCAGCGCCAGCAAAACCAATGAAGCCAATGGCCCCAGCCAAAAAAATTGATTTTAACAATTTCCTAACGCCTTTAGATGATCGATTGATCGTCCAACTGGCTGAGCGTGAGCGAAAGACCGCAGGCGGTCTTTTTATTCCTGACACCGTTGCGGATGTTTCAGGAAACCTAGAAGGTGTCGTGGTCGCGGCCGGCCGCGGTCACCTCGATAAAAAAGGTCGGATTCGACCGATGGATGTCAAAGTGGGCGACCGCGTGATTTTCCCGCAATACTCGGGCAGCAAAATTGATCTTCCAGGAACTGATGTTGTGATTTTGCGCGAAAGCGACGTGATGGGCTTATTCCAAAAATAAATTGAAGAGGACTTATGCGATTAAATACCAGTATTGTTTTGTTTTTAGTTTTAAAAACCACGTCAGTTTTTGCAGCTTCATTGGATTGGACGGGCGGTTA
>JAYWEQ010000119.1:0-10751 GCA_043779185.1 Pseudobdellovibrionaceae bacterium | reverse complement strand
CTTAAGTGTGCTTGCTTTAACTCGCGCGTCGAATAAGTTCAGTTTTTCTAGAGGCTTATCATCTCCTTGCGGCCAAACGAACTCCTAAGGAATTCGTTTGGTAACAACGAATCATTTAAACACCTAAAATAACAAAGTAACCTTGAGGCGTTAGCGTGCGCTACGCACACTTAAGTGGGGCAGTTGGTAAACATTAAACCCAATAGAATTTAGCACCTTAGGTTCTCCAAAAATGGCGCCTGTCTCATTCTTAGACAGGCCCTGAACCCACAGAGGCGATCAGGAAGTTTTAAGAGCGGCATAAGAATAGCATTTAATTGAAGTGAGTGAAGTGGTAAAACCTTAACATTGGAAGATTTATGAAAACGGCTTTTAAAATTTCGACGATCCTTTTAGCTCTTACCTTTTCTACTTACTGGGCCCAAGCCTCAGACCTGCCGGTCCATGGTGTTCCTGCCGATGCCAATTCACAAGTCTCCGAACTGAACCAGAATATGCTGACAATTCAAAAACAAATTGAGGAAATGAATTCGATGCAAGAGGCTTTGGCGGATGTTGAAGACACGAACGGTCTGATCAGCGCCATCGGCCAGACTGTCACTCAGGCGGAGCTGTCATTAAAGCACATTCGCAAAACTTCAAATTTAAAAGAGTCTCAACGGTTAACAACAGAACTGGCTTCCCTGATCAGCGAATTTAAAGCGACCGACCCTTTAAATCAAATTTTAGGCCTTCACGTCAGTGATGAATTGTATTTTTAAGCTTTTCCTTTAAATCCAGGGTGGCAAATCACCTAGCTCTTTTTCAGGGTCCCGGTTTAATTTAAGGACCCGCGTCCACTCGACTTTAAAATAACCTTTTTGCTCTTCCTCAACATCTCTATCACTGGTCACCACCGGATGCAGACAATCGGCATCTGGATCAAAAGTTCGAGCCGAACAAAGGGTGTATTTTATTTCAGTTTGCGCCCCACCCATCCGCTCATCCCATTCTTTAAGTCGTATTGGCTGCCGAGGCGAAATCGCTGGATCGAAAATATAAACGTCTTGTTGAATTCGATAGGCGACGGCAACATGGTACCACCAGGTCACTGATCCTGTTAAAGCATTTTGAGTCTGAACACTCAGATCACCAAAAGAAAAAATTTTCTTGGGTGCTAAAAACTGATGATGTTCTAATTCAATCGCGGCCATTTCCGCCCGAGCATAGCAACCATCATCCGGGAATAACCAAGTGATTCGTCGCGGAAAATCAGGTCGATCCGATTCCAAAAATCGAGTGTCCCGTAAATAATTAAACTCACGTTGTAATTCTGCCGCCGATGAAACTTCGGGAATCTCATTGACGTTCAAATTTTTAAGTGCTTGGGACAAAGAATCGGGGGTCGCTATCTGCATCAATCGCGACAACTCAGGGATTGGATGCTTGGAGACCCTGATTCGAGCCGTCTGAGCAGACTCTTCTGGCCCTTTTATGGCAGAAAGTCCACGGGCCTCGGCTCATGAAAGGCTCATCAACAAAGAAACCGTTAAAATGATTTTCATGCGCCCACGATAATTTTTTTTGAGTTCAAAAATAATGCCGTCTTTTAAGCGCCAAAGCAACTGTCAAAATAAACTTTTAGAGGCCAGTGGCAGAGCCCTCCGAAACCTTTGAAAATCCTTCTTGCCTGCATTCAGGGCTCTTAATAGGATAAGAGCATGAAATCTAAAAAGATCCTGGCGATCATTTTTATTTTGGTCCTATTTTGCATGATCGCCGTCACCTCGTGGGCAAGTCTTTATGAAAGTGTTTTCGTAGGCGCGCGAAAAATCGCCGCTGAGCCTTGGGGAATAGCTACTTTTGCAGATACCTACTTTGCTTTTTTAACTTTTTACGCATGGGTTTTTTACAAGGAAGAAAGCCTCGTCGCAAAATCGACGTGGTTGATTCTTATTCTTAGTTTAGGTAATATTTCCATGGCGGCTTACGTTTTGTGGCAAATCTATCAATTACCCAAAGATGCTCCCGCCCACTACCTCCTTTTGCGAACCGTCGATGTGAAAAAAATTTAAATGTTTAAAAAAGCCAAAGCTTTAATACAAACAACTTTAAAACAGGGCCTGTCGGTTTCAGGAATTGCAAAAACCTTGTCTGCTGGAGTCATTTGCGGCACTTTCCCTTTACTGGGATTTACAACTGGACTTGGTTTAATTGTAGGTTCTATTTTTAAGTTGAATCATCCTTTGCTTCAAATGGTCAACCACCTCTTAGGAGCTGTGCAGATTGTTTTAATTCCTGTTTATATTTCTATTGGTGAATGGGTTTTCAGTGCAGATCCTGTTTCTTTAAATATCAAGGTGATGCTGCACGAGTTTTCGACTGATTTTCTGCTCTTTTTAAAAGACTATGGTCAGGCGGGACTTTATGCCATTTTTGCCTGGGCCCTTCTTTCAATTCCTATTGGTTTTTTGGTTTACTGCATTTCAAAATACTTTCTTTCAAAGACAAAAATAGAAAGGGCTTCATCATGAATTCTTTTTTTTGGACTCTGGCCGCCGCCGCCTTTATTTTAAGCTCTGTGGCCTTTGCTGGTTTTTGGTTTTTTGGACGAAAAATCAATAACTACAGCGTCGTCGATATCGTTTGGTCCTACTCTTTCTTATTCATCGTCTGCTTCTTTGTGGCCTTTTCAGACGGCTGGATCCTTCGGAAAATATTATTACTTGGCATGGTCGGGGCTTGGAGTCTTCGCCTAGGAACTTTTCTTTTTTGGCGAATTTATAAATCGCACCCGGCCGAGGACAATCGTTATCAAAATTTACGAAAAAAGTATGCCCCCAGGGTCGCCACCAATTTTTTCTGGTTTTTTCAATTCCAGGCATGGAGTGTCGTTCTTTTATGTTTTATGTTTTTAGAAATAAGTCTTAATCCCCTGCCAGAAGTTTCAACATTAGAAAAATTTGGTTTTTGTGTTTGGCTGCTGGCTTTCGTAGGTGAAGCCCTTGCCGACCACCAAATGACTTCTTTCAGAACAGATCCAAAAAATAAAGGTCAAACCTGCAAGGTCGGACTTTGGCGCTATTCACGTCACCCCAATTATTTTTTTGAAAGTCTTATTTGGTGGGGATTTTTTATCTTTGCCCTTGGCACCGCCGGAACTTTTTATACCATTTACAGCCCGTTGATTATTTTGCTCCTGCTTTTAAAAGTCACAGGCATTCCCCCGGCGGAAGCACAGTCTTTAAAAAGTCGTGGTGAAGCTTATCGACAGTACCAACTGGAAACATCGGTTTTTATCCCGTGGTTCCCGAAGATTTAGATTTTTTAGTGATACTGTAATTGAGGACATCGAATATCAAGAAAAGGAACCAAGTCAGCGTCTTGGTATCTGAATATAATATCCTGAGAAGAGGTCAAAATAAAAACATCCCGATTTAGAAGGCTGCAGCTTTTTCCATTTTGAACCTTAAAAATAGCCGCACCACTGGCGACAGTCGTGGGTGAATGACCAACAGCAAATCCAGCATCTAAAATCAAACCTTGGTAATTCAAAAATTCGACGCCGCCTCGATTTTCTTTTATGATGTCACTAGAGACCACCACTTCTCCGCGACCGATTCCCTTGATCTGGGCATTGTCATAATCGAAGTAAAACAAATCTCCGTTTGTGTGAATGACTTCTAAGCGTCGATCGATATCGTTCCACTGGTAGGTTGGGGTCGTATTGAGGCGGGGAAAAAAATAAAATTCTCTGGCGGCTGTCGAATCAGCTTCTTCGCCTTCACTGAGGGAATTAAAAACTAAAAAATTTCCATCATCAGAAAATAAATAATCGCGATAAACCATGGTCGGTTTTTTTAAAGAGGTTACCATCAAAAAACAGTGTTTATTTTGCGCAGAAAATAAAACCTGAATCTGAAGATTCGCTCGGCGATCGACAGTATCTTTGCAAGATAAAGCATCCGCTGCAAAAGTTAGGTTGGGCAAAAAAAGACAAATCATCCAGAATAATATTTTTATTTTCAAGGCAACCCCCTCAAAGTAGCAGATCGTAAGGCTTGTAGTCTGTCAAGGAAGCGACCGGTACTGACCCTTTGTTCCTTGTCCTTCCAGTTCGTCGTTCATTTGCTTCACAGCTTTTTCAAAGCTTTGCTGGATTTTAGCTTTATCATTTACCGAAAGCTTAATGTCATTGCTTGTTCCTATCAATAGCTTAACTGAACCTTTGTTTAATTTGGTGGTTTGCATATCGACTCCAAAGATCAGACCCTTTAAACGCGCGGGCTCCATCTGCTCCATTAAGTTTTGTTGAACTTTTTTCTCAATGGTTTCGCCGTGGGTGGCTAAAGTTGTCCTTGCTGATGCATCACTAACCCCTTCGGGAATAAAGCTGATCCTAAATTTAGAAGAGTATCCTTGGTCGACAAGCCCCTGCAAAATCTTAGACTTATCGCGGTCAGTTAATGGCGATTTTGCGACGGAAATACAATCATCACCGCTGCAGATGGTTTTCATTCTTCCAGCTCCCACAGATTCCGAAACCACGTTCTGAAAATCGCCACGCTGGGCATTAAACTGCGAAGTGACCTTTTTCTCCATCTGGCGGGCCTGAGCCAAAGCTTCGTCGACATTTTTAGATTGCGCTAACCCTTCCGCGGTCGCCCGTAGATTTTGTGCACCCATGCCGATCATATCGGCGGAAAGACCGCCCATTTTAGCTTCATCAAGCGTTGCGACCTCACGCTTAGCAATTAATAGATCAGGTGAAAATTGATCGACCTTCGTAGCATAGTTCTGAATATTTTTGACAGTGTCAGAAGACAGCTCCTTAAGACCAAAACGTTGAATCAAAGAAGAGCGGATGGCTTCCGTATCACCGCTATTTTTTCGTACAATATTAAATGCATCTGCATCTAAAGTCTTACCATTGAATATCCCTGATTTAATCGGAAGCTCGGATGAGATTTGAACCCTTAGCTTTTCAGCCTCTTGATAGGTCTTCCCCAGGTAATCCTTGATTTCAGAAGTGCTAAAATTTTGGAGCTGATTGAGGTCCTGGGTACGAGAGTAGCGGGTCGCGAAGTTGGCCTTATCAGCTGTGGGACCTATGCCGGCACGAACCCATGTCTGGGGGGCATCAGACTTTGAAATAATTCGATCCTCTATCAAGTGATCGCGAAATTCTTGATTGGCCTCGGCAAAAACTTGCGCCAGCCGATCTTCAAACCCAGGAGGGGCCTGTCCTTTAAAAGCAAATCGAGCTGATTTGTAATCCGAATAACTTTCCATTTCTAAAGTGGGAAATTCTTTCTTCAAGATTTCCATCTTACTAAAGATCAAATCTTTGTGATAATTTGTAAAACTGGTCACTAAGTTTTTATTTAAAAAAGTTTGATTTAAATTTGTCATCTCGGCATTTTCGAAATTAACAAATTTAATATTTTTCGTAGAATTTTCATCTAAAGCCAAAGTCATAAATTTTTTATTTTGAGCCTCTGTAGTTGGGGAAAAATAAAGATATTTTCGAACGAGCTCTAATCTTCCGGCTTGGCCCGAGGCTTGAAGCACCGACGATTTTAGTGCGATCTCAGAATTAAGCCTGGCCCCTTCGGACAGCTCGGCCGCCAGCCGCGAGCCTCGAACTATTTTTGCGGCATAACCGACAATCAGGGTGGGATCAAAAACTGTTCCTAGCGCGTAACACCTCATCTCAGCCTGAACGAGAGGGGTTAAACAATTGTATTTGATATTTGTTTTTTCAATCGCGGCAATCGCCGCGTCTGTCATTTGAGCCAAACGACTTTTTTGATTGGCGTTCAGCTCTTGCTTCTGAGCTTGAACCGGAGAAGCTCCATACCTGGTAAAGCTAGTTTTTTTATTGCGCTCCCAAGCTTGATCGATAAAGTCTGCTAAACTAACGGCGGTGTCTTTGATTGAAATTCCCAAATCAATCACTGCATTTTTGTAACCTTTCCAACAAGCCGACTCAAGGCCTTGCTGGGCTTCGATATTTTGAGTGCAGTAACTTTTAGAATCACAATTTCTGATCAGTTTTGCGTACTCAGGATTTTGCCGGACGAACTCATCGCAACGATAAGATTTTTTTGAGACTTCGCAAAGTGAAAGAGTTTGCTTTAAAAGTCCGGGCCATTGATTGCAGTCGATCTTTTTTTGACAAAGGGCGGTCACCATCGGATCCATAAGATCCGATGCCTTTAACGGTGTTGAACTAAAGACTGAGAAAATAAAAATGAAGGCAAAATAATTTGCTTTCCGCCTGCCAAAGACCACTCATGACCCCTTTAATGACCTTTGAACATCATACCAAAGGCGCCGGCAAAAATTGGACATTAAGTGCTTTGAAAAAGGCTTCCTAGTCTAAAGGCGACCCCAACCCGACAGATCAATAAAAACTGAACTTTTCTCAAGGTAAATATTCAGTTGCCCATTGTAGAACCCATCTCGGGACGGCCAAAATATCGCACGAATCGTACAGGATTTGCCGGGTGGCAAGATTGTTGGGCAATTGGTGGCTGCATCAAACATCATCCCAAACACAACCAGGCGCTGAATATGCGAGGCCTCAGTTGAATCGGCCGTCAGAATAAAATCCACCGATTGATGAAAATTAAGCGGCACAATGCCGAAATTATAACTTAGATATTGATCGTGGGACTGCGCTTTGACCGAAATGGACGAAAGACTTTGTGCCTGAGAAAAAAGTGGCAACAACACTAACACTAACAACATGGAAATATTTTTCATTAAATCCTCCTGTTCTTAAGTCTGTGGCAGGGATTTTTCAGGATCAACCCTTATTTTGAAGATGAATCAGAAAAATCTGCGCACGAGACCCCTCAAACCTAAGGGTGTCCCCTTCAGTGACAAGAATGTCTTTAAATTTAAATAATTTCTTTGGAATTAATCGAGTACGTAAAGGCATCGGGTTCCATTCCGTCTTTTTGGATACTTCCTGCAACCAATTTTGGATACATTAAGTAATTAATATTTTCAGAATATTTGGGCGGCAATGAAAAGTCGCGCGCAGAATTAAAAGCCACCCAGTTCATCTCCCAAAATCCAAATAACTTTCTGCGAAGGTCGGCCACATGAGGATCCTCAAGTTTTAAATTTTCCTCTAAAATCACTTTTCGAACATCCGCCGGATCGACTGGCACCCAAGCTCCGGCTGCATAATATTCCGCACGACAATGCTGAGCCTTGCTGACGTCACCTTGCTTGCCGATTGATTTTGACAGTTCTGAATTTAAGACTCGCAGACCAAAAACTTCACGTGCAGGAACCCCTGAAGCCCTGCAAAGACCCACAAATAACGAGCTGAGGTCTGCGCACTTTCCACCCAGATTTCCAGACACCAATAAGGATTTTATATCTCCAAGACCACAACCGCGAACTTTCCCATCGCGATATGTGTTCTCAGCCATCCAATTGTAAATGAGCTTGGCTATTTTATCGGGATTTTTTTCTGCTTTAACAATTTTTTGCGCTGTCTCTTTGACCATTCCATCCAACGGAATATGTTCGGTCGATTTTAAATAAAGCGCAAAATCCTCATTGAGAGCGACCTCAGGATGAATCCGATTTCTTAACTTCACTTCGTGTGTGACCTGCAATTCAATTTTTTTTGCCTGATCCCACTGCGCATAAAAAATAGGAGCTCCATAGGTTTTGTCTTTCCAAATTCCTGCTTTTGAAAAGTTGCCCGTCCAATTTGTGGAAATCAGTTCTTGATAAGAAGCCTGTGCCAAGGGAATGGGCAGCCATACCTCTGTCGGTGCGACAGCTTCTGAGGTGATTTTTTCAGTCAGCTCAACAGTGCGCCATTTTTGTTCGGGCTCGGTTTTTAATTCGGATTTATTTTTAGCATGGGCTGACGATCCTAAGATTGGACCCACTAAACTGAAGCCTGCAAGTCCTGCGGCTGTAACCTTCATAAACTTTCGACGTTGCACAAAAACTCCTTTTAAATTTGAAGTTTTAACTTATCGTCTTCAGCTTTAGCACTCAAGTGATCATTGATTAACTTTGCCTGATTGTTATCGTGCTTGTGAACCGATATCAGGCGTTGCCGGGCTTGATTCATTGACGGTGCCTTTTATTTTATGCTCCAATAAATCGCTTGAGACTGTCCAATCAGTTAGAAAGTGAACATGTCGATCACGATCAGACACCGTGATATTAAAAATTTTCACCTGAACGCGCGCCGTTTGCAGGGGTTTGTAATCCTTGGCTTGTTGCAGAGCCTTCGAATAACACTCACGCCAATCTGTGACTTCAGAAGTTAATTTTGAGCTGACATACTTATTCACCACCGTTTTTGGGACATAAACCCGGGTTTGTATCGTGCAATTTTCCTGAGCCGATGCAACGTTTGAGAGCACGACAAGAGTGACTAAAAAAACTAACTTTTTCATAGGACCCACTTCAGTTGAGATGCCAGAGAACGAACCTTGTTAACCCATTTAATGCAATGTGTCAAGTATTTTAAGAGCCTTCTTTTAAAGCTTATAAAATATACTTATCTATATGTTTTATCTAAGCTTTATAACCACCTGGAATGCCTTTGATGGAACCCATTTGATTGGCATTTGACTCTACGAGTCTTTGTCTTCATAAACGAGGAATGCGCTTCTTGATAATAGGCCTCTTTATTTTACAACTAAGTTTAAACCTCCAAGCCGGAGCCGTCGAAGGCGTGAATGGCCAACGCCGGGATGACGGTGGGGTCACTTTAACGGGTGAAAACTGTGATCTTTTAAAGCGGCAAGCCTTGGCCTTTAGTGCATGGAAAACACATCTTCAAGAAAAGCCGGGAAAAACTCCTACGGACTGCACCTGTGATAGTCTTCGATGCTACATGGAGATCGATCCGATCGTTCCAGAATTTGTGGCAAAATATTTAAGCGTTGATGCCGGACGATGGGGACCTAATTGCTGGAACACGGCACTTGTCGCTGCAAAAATTTTACCCGTTTTACGTTTCACTCCACCAGAAGAAATGAATTTTTGGATGCAGTCCCCTCTTTGCCAAGCCGTGCCTGAAGATGAGACCCCGGCACCTGGAGATATCGCCGCGATCCGCAACTCTGCGCAAACCGAAGTGCACGCCTATACGTTTATTACAGACGAGCTTTCTTTCACGAAAAACTATTTGACGACAATGGCGCCTTACAAACTTCAATCGACACCGGATATCTTTGCTATTTTTCCGGTGCCATTTGCTTGTCGCCACCGTTTGGAAAACCCATCGGACTGCTCGAGCTATATCAATTACTATCGCTGCACATCCCTTTCACAATTTATTGTGAACCAAAAAATAATCCTCCCAACAAGGTACAGCGAAATTGACCTCCTTGTTTTAGAACAAGAAAAGCGCGTCAGCCGAATTGCTTTTGAATGGAAATTAAATCCACCCCTGCAGAAAACTGCGCCCTTAGCATTAAAAGACGCTCAACAAAAAATCATGGCTGTCCAGTCCGAAGTGATTTTGCGCGCCAATGACATGAGCACCCCTGAACATGAGAGGCTTCTTTGGAATGGTCTTAAGTTTCGAATTAAAGGCCTTCTGCAAACCATCGATTGGGTGGATTAAGACGCTTGCTCAAGAGGCAAGCTTTGTCATTTTGGCAGACGAATTTTAAAACAAGTGTTGGGTGAATGATTGTCAATCGTAAGATCGCCGCCGTGAGCTTTAATAATTCCCATCGAAATACTTAAACCCAAGCCTGGGAACAAGAGGGTGTTTGAAAAAGTTAATTCAGCCCGAGCCAATCTTTGTTCGGCCTGAATAATTTGATCTAAAAATTGAGTCCTTTGGGCGGTCGATAATTTTTTTAATTGAATTAGATTTTCGATTTGCAGCGCAATTATTTTCAAATTAAAAAGTTCCTGATCGCCAAGCGCCCAGGCCGCCAAGGCTTGATCGATATACTTAACGCCCTGAGCCCTTTTCATCATAAGTCCCATGGCACGAACTTCACTGGGATCATTTTTAGCCTCAATCAATGCCTGATCTAATAGCTTGAAGTCCGTATCTTTTTTTAATACTTCTAACCGCGCCCTGGATGTAGCGGCGTGATCAAAGTGATCATGATGAGGAAAGTCCAGACGACTAAAACGAGCTTTCGACGAATTGACAAAGTGAGTGTCTCCATACTTCTGTTCGGTATAAAAAAAGAGTCTCTGGAGACGGTTGTCAGTCAATTCATCTTCACAACATGAGCCTTCGGAGCCAGAGTGAAAAGACTAGGTCTGCTTGTTTTTTGAGCGACTTGGAATGGGACGATGGAATGCGTCAACCGGGCCTTGCTCTGTTTCAGCGGTGACAAGTGGACTAAAAAATGGTTTTTTCTGGTCTCTTCAGTTCCATCGTTTGCCTCGGTGGCGAAATTGGTAGACGCACAGGACTTAAAATCCTGAGCTTCCTTTACAGGGGCGTGCCGGTTCAAGTCCGGCCCGAGGCACCAACACCTTCAGTACTCGAACCCACACGGTTCGGACTGAACGGGAGAAGTTTTCCTTCTTTTTGATTTAAATTCTGAGTTTGGTTTCCGGTTGCTGGGGTTCCATCAGTTCCGGTTCTACGGTTCCTCGCGGCTTCCATCTTTGTGCTTAAACTGTTTGATGCCAATGTATGTTTTGTTTGTCAGTATTTACTAAGTCACTTAACGGCCTTTTGCGAAGTTCCTGGACACCTGTTTTTATCTAAAAACAACCTTACTTACACTAGGGTGCTGGCACAGATATTG
>JAYWEQ010000118.1:0-6568 GCA_043779185.1 Pseudobdellovibrionaceae bacterium | reverse complement strand
CTTAGGAGCAATAATTTTTTTCTCGATCTACACTGAGTAGATCAGCGAAATCAATCCATGAAAAATGCAGAGGTCAACTCTCCGGGTAATCCCCCCCCCCCGCCAAGACCATCTCTGACCAATAAATTCTTTAACTTCAAAGATCTTCAAAAAGCCCACTATTTTTAGAAAGATCCTTTCGGCGCTCTTTCTGGAATTTGTGGGAACCGTGGGTTCAATTTTTTTAAGAGTGTCCGCGCAAGGCGCCACCATCAACAACGATGCTTTGGCCATTGATGTAGCCAGCGCGGGGCGAGGATAAAAAGCAGGCAAGATCAGCAAGTTCCTGTGGATCTCCCAAACGTCCTGCAGGAACCATTTGGCGAATTTTTTCATCAGTTAATTTTAAATCTTTCAGGCGATCCGTCGCCGTATATCCTGGTAGTAACAGGTTAATCGTAATCCCATCGCTAGCCACTTCATTGACGATTGATTTTGCTAATCCGGCAAGGCCAGCGCGAAATCCATTCGAAGTTGTTAAGCCAGCCAGAGGCTCTTTCGCGGCCAAAGAAGTGATCATTATAATTCTTCCGAATTTTTGTTTTTTCATGTCTGGTAAAACGGCGTTTAAAGATTCAACAACACTCATCCATAAACTCTGAAAATCTGTGTGCCATTGTTCAAGGCTAACATCTTGAAAATTATTTTTTAAGGGCCCGCCGGTATTGGTCACTAAAATATCTAACCCACCTAAAGACTTTATCGCCTTTGAAATTAAATCTTTCGCAGCTCCGGCTTTCGTTAAATCGCAGGAAAAACCAGCCCGAGCGCCCGTTTCTTTGACCGCTTTTTGCAACTTTTCATCGGACCTTGCGCACAAAATAACTTCGACCCCTTCAGCGATCAAGGACTCGGCGACGGCGCGTCCTAATCCGGTTGACGATCCCATGACCAATGCCCTTTTACCTTTAAGCTGTAGATCCATTAAGATCCTCCTAGGAAGTCATTTTTTGTCATTGCTAACCATTCTAAAGCAGCGCCATGGTTCATCCAGTTTTGTTCTTCGAATGTAAAACCAGATTCAGAAATTAACTGGCCCGGCGTTAATTCACCCAGCGGAAATGGATAATCGGTCCCCAAACAAATTTTCTTGGCACCAAATAAGTTTTTTAAAAATTTTAAAGACTCATTTCCATGAACTAAACTATCGACCCAAAAGTGGCCGATATACTCTTTAGGAGGAACTTTGCAATCCACCGCGACCAAATCGGGCCTAGCTTCAAAGCCATGCTGAATCCGATCCAGGGTAAAGGGAAAGGCTCCTCCGCCATGGGCAAAAGCCACTCTTAAGGACGGAAATTTTTCAAACACTCCGCCAAAAATCATGGAACAAATCGCCAAAGAACTTTCCGCCGGCATGCCCACTAACCAAGGCAACCAGTAGCGACTCATTTTTTCTTGCCCCATCATATCCCAGGGATGAACAAACAAAGCGGCGCCCCATTTTTGGCAAGCTTCAAAAATTGGAAATAAAGCCGGATCCGATAAATTCCAATCATTCACATGGGTGCCGATTTGAAATCCTTTTAAACCCAATTCTTTGATCCCTCGTTCGACTTCTTGAACGGCAAGTTCTGGCGCTTGCATCGGTAAAGTTCCTAACCCGACAAAACGTTTTGGATTTTGCCTGACAACCCCAGAAATATGATCATTCAGATATTGAGCAACAGTCAGCCCATCTTTGGGTTTTGCCCAATAGCTAAACATCACTGGCACCGTGGAAATCACCTGAACTTGGACATTGTGCTTCGAATATTCTTCGAGACGCAAATCTGGAATGAAGGTGTTTTCTTCCACCCTTCGGAAAAATTTTCCCGAATCATCCAACATGTCTTTGGCATTGCAACCCGGGCAGTCTTGCAAATGGATAAATCCACCATAGCCAAACATTTCTTTGAACTTGGGAATCTTGGGGGGCAAAATATGAGTGTGAATATCAATTTTTAGCATGCTGCCATTGTCGACCATTTTTGTGGCCGCACTTTTTGCAATTCACATGTTCACTGTTGTAATAACGCTCAAACACAGCTGGAAATTGAGTTTCAATATCAATCAGATTAAAAAATTCTTCGTAAAGTTTATGTTGGCATTTTTCGCAGTACCATTGCAGACCATCAATTTCGCCGTCGCGACGTTTTCTTTCAATCACAAGACCGACGCTGCCCGCTTCCCGCTGTGGAGAATGCGGCGTATTGGCCGGCAGAAGAAAAATATCTCCTTCTGTAATTCGAACATCACTCATTTTATTTTCTGTATTAATGACTTTTAAAGTCATATTGCCTTCGATTTGATAATAAAACTCTTCACTTTGATTCACATGAAAATCCGTCCTCGCATTCGGCCCACCCACAGCCATGGCGATAAACTCGTGATCTTTCCAAATCACCTTATTGCCGACAGGTGGCTTTAACAGATGCCTATTTTCATCAATCCATTTTTTAAAAGAAAACGCCTGTAAATGGCTCATTAAGATTCCTTTTTGGCTGCGCTGACAGCGATGCATTTCAATTCAACGGCGATCGGAGTTGGTAAACAGTTCACTTCAACAGTGGTGCGACAAGGAGGATTTTCTTTAAAGTATTCAGCCCAAAGGCGATTATAGATTGGAAAATCATTTTTCATGTTGGTTAAATACACTGTCACATCGACAAGATCAGTCCAAGCATAGCCACTATCTTCTAAAATATTTTTTACATTTTTAAAAACGCTATGGCACTGAGCTTCGATATCGTAAGATAAGATGCTGCCATCAGAGCCCAATTCAACTCCCGGAATTTTTTTAGTGCCGCGTTCACGAGGACCAACGCCAGAAAGAAAAAGCATATTTCCCACTTTTCTGGCGTGAGGATAAAGACCTGTCGGTTCAGGTGCTTTTTGTGAATTAAACTCTTGGCTCATGCGATCTCCATTTATTTCAAGGCGATACAAATATTTTTTGTTTCTGTAAAAAACTTTAAAGCGTCCGTCCCGCCCTCACGCCCAACGCCGGATTCTTTGACTCCACCAAAGGGTGTTCTTAAATCTCGGAACATCCAGGTGTTGACCCAAACAAGGCCGCTTTCAAGCTTGCTAGCCACACGATGCGCGCGTTTCACATCAGAGGTCCAAAGACTGGCAGATAATCCATAGCGAGTCGAATTCGCCATTTCTATCACTTCCTCTTCCGTTGAAAACGGAATCAAAGTGGCGACCGGGCCAAAAATTTCTTCCTGATTGGTGACTCCAAGATGGCTAATGCCCTCAATTAAAGTGGGCTCCATAAAATAACCATGACTGAATTCGCCCTCAAGGGCCGGAGGTTTTCCTCCGCAAAGAATGCGACCGCCCTCTTTTTGCGCTGTCTGGAGGCAGGCTTTCACTTTTTCCCAATGCAGTTGAGACACTAAGGCGCCTTGATCGGTTGTGGCCTGTTGAGGGTCTCCGCAACGAAGTTTTTTTGTCCGAAGAACAAGTTCATCACGGAATTTTTCATAAATTGACTGTTCGATAAAAATTCTTGAACCACATAAGCAGATCTGGCCTTGATTTGAAAAACTAGATCGCAAAGTTGTCGTCATGGCGTTTTCAAAATCAGCATCGGCAAAAATGATGTTGGCGTTTTTTCCGCCCATTTCTAAAGAGACTTTTTTAAATTGCGCGGCCGTGCTTTGGGCGATTCTTCGCCCCGTCATCGTGCTGCCTGTAAAAGAAATGGCTTTGACTTTTGGATGATTCACCAAAGGCTCACCAACTTCCGGGCCACAGCCTTGCACCATATTAAAAACCCCCGGAGGAAAGCCGGCCTCATGAAATAATTCACAAAGTAAAAAAGCTGTCATCGGTGTCACTTCTGAGGGCTTTGCAACAACCGTGTTTCCAGCTGCTAAGGCAGGTGCGATTTTCCAGCTCAGTAAATATAAAGGCAAGTTCCAAGGCGAAATGCACGCCACGACACCTAAAGGACTGGCTTCGGTGTAGTTCAATGCGACATCATCTGATAAAAATGTTTCTCCATGAAATTGCAAAATCGCTGAAGCAAAAAATCGAAAATTGGCTTCACTTCTAGGAATGTCTAAATTTTTTGCTAAACTTAAAGGTTTGCCATTGTCGCGACTTTCAGCAGAAGCTAATTTGTCTAAATCCCTGTGAATCAAATCAGCTAATTTTAAAATCAAAGAAGATCTTTCAGCGACGAGCGTTTGGCTCCATCCAAGAAAAGCTTGCTGCGCCGCCTGGACGGCTTTTTCAACATCAGCAGCACTTGAATCTGGCACCAACGAATAAGCCAAACCTCTGGAGGGATCGATATTTTCTAAGAATTTTCCATTCAACGGCGCAACAAATTCTCCGCCGATATAGTTTAAAATCTTTTGCATATAAAACATTTCCTTTTTCAAACTCTTATTTTAGAAGCACAGCGCGAACCGGACTGGCATCGGCTCCTTCAATCGCCAAGGGCAGCGCCACCAGTTGATAGATTCCATCCACCACTTGGTCTAATACAATTCCTTCTAAAATAGCCATATCATACTTTGCAACGGCATGGTGACTTTGCAAAACTTTATCTTCTGACAGATCAATCGAAGGCGTATCGATGCCGACCAGTTTTACACCTTGCTTGGATAGATACTCGATCAGCTCGGCGGATAAAGACATAAAATCGGTATTCCAATGGTAAGGATCCGGAAAAGAGCCCGTTTTAAATAAAATCCGCGGCGCTTGAATTTTAATCCCCGCTAAATTCTGACTAGAAATTCGTGTGCCTTTTTGGCAAGGAATCGTGATCACCTGGGCCGCCCCCAAGTAAAAGTTAAGAGCCCGCTTTTCCATCGTCGAACCGTTGATAGAGTAGTGATTTGGCGCGTCGGTATGGGCGCCTAAATGAACTGTCGTATGAATCGACGATAAAGTCAGATGATCCCCATGATGCATATCCATGGAAAACTGTTGTGTAAAGGGCTGATCCCCAGGGAAAACCGCCAGGCGCGGGTTGATCACTGGCGTGATATCAATGACTTCCATTTCTTCCAAATTTTGCATTTTTCGCTCCAGCCTTGATTCTGGCCCTGGACAGAGTTAATCATAAAAAGGATTTTTATTTCAAGGAAGGTTTCTCTGGAACAGAACAAGGTCGATTTATGGGCAAGTGTGTTGAACCAAGCCAGAATCAAGGCGTCCCCCATTCAGCAGATCAGCCAACAGATCAAGGATTTTTCCCGGGCTGAAGCCTACGGCATCCAGGAAAAACAACTTAAACAGCGCCAAGCGCTGGGCGAGACCCAAATCGGATGGAAAATGGGCCTGACCTCCGAGGCTAAGCGCCAACAGATGAATCTTGACTCTCCGCTATATGGTTTTTTGACTGAAAAAATGCAGATTCCGAACGGGGGCACCCTCAGCCTTCAAGGAAAAATTCATCCAAAAATCGAGCCCGAAGTCGCTTTTTGGATCGGCCAAGATCTTTCTGGCAGTCCGTCGCGCGAGCAAGTTTTAAAGGCCTGCCGTGGAGTTTGCTCGTGCCTAGAAATTTTAGATTCCAGATATGAGCAGTTTAAATATTTTTCTATGGAAGATGTCATCGCCGACAATTCATCGTCGTCCGATTTTATTTTAGGACCTTGGCGGGAAGATTTTCAAAATTTAGATCTGAGAAATTTATTCATGGAAATGTCAGCCGATCGAAAGATTTCACAAAAAGGTATTTCAAAAGATATTTCCGGCGATCCCGTGGTCAGCGTCATTCAACTTTGCGAACTTTTAGCAGAGCGCGGGCAAATCTTAAAAAGCGGAAGCATTGTATTAGCCGGTGCGGCCACAGTCGCCATCGCATTAAGTGCAGGAATGCGCATCGACCTGACAGTGGATGGCTTGCAACCGGTCTCTGTGATGATTGAAGGGACGCCGTCTTAATGATCAATTTGACCTATAGCTTGAAAGAAGCTCAAACCCTAGATCAAGAAGATCCGCTTAAAAAATTTCGCGATGAATTTGTTTTTCCGCAAACCGCCAGTGGCGAAAAACCTTTGTATTTTGCTGGCCACTCTTTGGGTTTGATGCCCAGAAAAGCCCCCGAGTATGTGCAAGAAGAAATGGAGTCCTGGGGGCGCTACGGCGTCGAAGGTCACTTCGAAGGAAAAAATCCTTGGCTTCCCTACCATGAAAATATCACTGGCAGTTTTGCAAGATTAGTTGGCGCCCAAGAAAATGAAGTGGTCGCCATGAACACACTGACCGTAAACTTGCACCTTTTAATGGTCAGTTTCTATCGCCCGACAAAAGAACGCTTTAAGATTCTGATTGAAAACAATACTTTTCCTTCTGATAAGTACGGCGTCGATTCGCAAAGCCGTTTTCATGGCTTTGATCCCAAAGAAGCGATTGTCGAACTTAAACCACGGCCTGGCCAAATAACAGTTTCAACAGAAGATATTCAAGAGCAAATAAGAGCTCTTGGAAATTCTTTGGCCTTAATCATGCTGGGAAATTGTAATTATCTTTCGGGACAAAAATTTGATTTTGAAAAAATCATCGCAGCCGCTCATAATACGGG
>JAYWEQ010000117.1:0-11450 GCA_043779185.1 Pseudobdellovibrionaceae bacterium | reverse complement strand
TATTGCGGCTTAGAAAGTGATTCTTTATGGCCAACAAATGGGACGCGCCCGAAATTAAAGGCCGCAAGAGGACGTCTCACGGCTGGGATTCAAGTCTTTTTAGCTCAAAAAAACCGCGCTTGAAGTGAACGGCTTGTCACCGTATTTCAAGTGCGGTTTTGTGCGCATGACAGGGTCATTATTCAACTTGCCCGCAAGATCTACCTTCAAATGCAAAGGTTCTTCTTTGATCTAAGCCTTCGCCAGTTCCTGAAATATAGGCACTTAGAACCTTACCATCTTGGCGTTCGTTTACCGTCAGGGCAATGCGTCCATCTCTGGAAGAGTAAGTACTTCGTAATGTCCTCTGGTCTTTTTTTACAAACTCAACATAAGCTTTAAGAACTAAATCACCCCTAGATGCATCAATAGTCCTCTCAAAAATCTTAATATCAATCCCATCACTTTGATTGTTTTGCATATAGAGGTGATAGGAGTTGGATGGTAAATTTATATTAACTCCACCGCCACGAACACAATGTGTACCCGTAGATGCGATGACTGTTGAAGACATTGACACTAGACTCAAAATCGCTATAATTTTTTTCATAAAAAATTCCTTATTAGTGCTTATTCGTTTTGAAGTTCAAATTTTTATCACGCAGCTCTCTATTGCCATAAACATGCCGAAAATTTATATTTTTTCTGTTTGAATGCCCACTTTGAACTAAACCCAATCCCAAGTCGCATATACGCGTTACTGCCTTAGGATGGATAATAGCCGAATTTAAGTACCGCTTCAAAAGGTCCGCTTATGTAGACAGTGCCCCAGCAAGCCCTGAGGACTGTTCGTCACACGTCATGTCCTTAGCTTTTTTGAACCAATATCAGCCCTTTTTCGGGCAGCCCAAACTGGGATAAATATTTTTTGGCGGCAAAATATTGAATTAGGATTTGCAGGTGAACTTAGCGCCGTTAAATTTTTAATTTCAAAAAGTACAGGAAATATTTTTTGGTGTTTTATTTTTTCCAGAGCAGCGGTCAATATTGCGAGCCTTCAAAAGCAGGTGGGATATGGTTGCCACCGTGAAGGTAAAATCAATGGATCACAAGCCTAAGTGACTCATAAAAAAACAGGCCGAGATTTTACTCAGCCTGAAGTGTATCGAATGATTCTGTTTTAAAAGCTATTCTCGTCGTCGAGATTCAAGGGATTTCTAATCACAGTTTTTATATGAACCTGAAGGGCCATGGCATATCATTGAATCGTTAACCTCGCCACAGCCATAATCTGCTGACATCGTTATTAATGATATACTGCCCCAGTGTCCACTGTGTGATGTTTCCTTCATTCTATAATCCGATATCCTTTGGATTTTATGAAACCCTTGATGCGCGCAATTCAATGATGCGTCTTCATCGGTCATGCTATACAGTTTAGCTATAATCTGGTTTCTATCATTTTCATACCTTTCAAATGTTATTTTTGCATGACCAGTGACAATGCCACCTTCCCAATTCTTATAGCTCTCGGCAGTTGCCAAATTACCACTTATTAATAAAAGCATTAAAACAATATTTTTCATGGATCACCTCTTGCAGTCATTTGTATCAATATCTAATAGTTTCTTTTAGCGAATAATATGATACATATGTTTCCATATGGCGATTGATAAGCTTAGATATTTTGCGGCTGTAGTTGAAACCAAAAACTTAAGAAAAGCAGCTGAACTGCTTGGGATAAATGCAGGATCCCTCTCAAAATCAGTTTCTTCACTGGAAACTGAACTAGGTTTTAAGTTGCTCCGACCTGAGGGGCGTGGCATTGATATTACAGAACAAGGCTGGAAAATCTATCGTAGTTCCGCCCATCTCTTACATGAATACCGACGTTTTCAAGATAATATAAAGGTTAATATCAATGTTCAATCTGACAGATTTAGATTTGGCACATTTGAAGTTTTCAGTAGCTACTTTTCTGCGGCATTTTTTACCACGGAACTTCCAATGCATGAAGTGTTTCTGCTTGAGCTAACACCCGGCAAGATTGAGGCTGCTATTTTAGATAACCTCATCGATTTTGGAATTACCTATATGCCAGATCCTCATAGCGATTTAAGCTTTGTTGAAATTGGTCAATTTGAAATGGCTATCTGGGGGCACTTAAAATGGATTGATAAGCCTTTTAAGGACTGGCCTTTTGCCGTCCCAACAACTTCAATCCAAATACACTCAATCGAAAGCAACTCTCTTGATATGTGGCCACAGACAAAACAAAAACGATGGGCAAAATACGAATTTGAATTACTAGAAACAGCACTTCAAACATCGCGAATGGGAAATTCTGTTATCCATTGTCCAGATTTTATTATTAAACTTCATAACAGACATCTACTTAAAGAATTTAGACTCGTAAAATTACCATATCCCTTTTCATTAAAACCTATGAAGCCAGTAAAGATTTTTTTGGTCCATAAAAAGGGCAATGATGCTGTTAAATTAGTAGAAGGTAAGCTAGCCAAATTTTTGCGGTCATTAAAATAATCCTATGCGCCGTCTATTGTTCGATTACAGCCCAACCTTTTGCGCGAAACTGCGCCCACAGTCATTAAGCCTGTACCTTTTAGTATTTCTTAACAGGGTTCAGTGTATTCGCCGTCAGATCGAATCTATTGAAGCTTCAAAAAGCTATTGAAAGTCCGACCAATCGTGACCCCAGATTCATTACCTTTCTTTACAGCATCTGTTCGTTCAGATAGACTGAGTCATGTCCAAGAAAGTTCTGATTCCGCTTCCGTCAACTGACTTTGATCCGACCGAGTGTGCGGTGCCCTGGAAAATTCTTAGTCAAAATGGGATCAGTATTCAGTTTGCAACCCCTCTTGGCGAGAAGGCAGACTGCGACCATCGAATGTTGCTAGGAAATGGGCTTCATATCCTTTCTCCAATCCTGAGAGCAGATGCTCAAGCTCGAAGGGCTTACCGCGAACTTGAAAATAGTACTGAGTTTCAGAATCCAATTAAGTGGTCCGCAATAAAAAGTAATGAATTTGATGGTCTCATTCTTCCAGGCGGTCATGCACCAGGCATGAAGGAATACCTTGAATCTACCCTTTTGCAAAACTGCACCAAGGACTTCTTTGCATTAGAAAAACCTGTGGGAGCTATCTGCCATGGAGTAGTATTGGCTGCGCGAAGTAAAGTTAACGGTCAAAGTATTTTAAAAGGTTATCAAACGACAGCGTTGCTTTCGTCTCAGGAACTGTTGGCCTGGACACTCACAAGTGTTTGGCTTGGTGACTATTATCGAACCTATAAGCAAACTGT
Organism: Pseudobdellovibrionaceae bacterium; assembly: GCA_043779185.1. Lineage (GTDB taxonomy): Bacteria > Bdellovibrionota > Bdellovibrionia > Bdellovibrionales > Bdellovibrionaceae > JAYWDA01. Next base: position 8,144 of record JAYWEQ010000117.1, on the reverse strand, counting down.
AGAAGCCGAAGTCACGTCGGTCCTTGCATCTCCGAAAGACTTTATGAAAGGCCCTATTCCTATTCGACGAGACAGTTTAGAGCATTTAAACTATGGATTTACAGTTCATGATAGAAATTATCTTTCAGCAAGGTGGCCGGGGGATGCTCATCGCTTCGGGGTTGAATTTCTGAAGATGCTTCAATAACTCTTGTTTGAAATGAGATAGGCGCACGGTTTTGCTGGCGCCATTTTTCAATTAGGGGTCTAAAAAATCAGGTGATTGGTTGAGGTCGCATTTCCGGCCATCGCCGATCAAAGAGCAGTGGAATTATTCAGCTTGGGATGGCGAAACAATTTGTCCCTTAGGTGCAAAGTTAATTGTTGTTGCTCTTCCTTGAGAGTCTTGTCTCATCCAGGATACAACCTGTTGACTATTGGTAAGATTGAAGATGTCTTCTTTCACATTAGATTTTTTCTTATCATCATATCTAATAGCAAATGAAGAATTTCCATTATCAATTAAAATTTTTGAACCACATGCTTTAACAGATGCGAACAATTTGAGTTTTGAAGCAATCATATTGAATGTTGCGTACTCTGACTTTTCATCGATATTTGGATATGCAACGTATCCATTTTTATCAGCATCGGGATGGCCTGGCAGATACTTCATAAGTGGTGCTCTTTTATCTCTGCTGACGTCACACTGTCCATTTGAACATGCTTTAATAATAAACGGACGATAGGGTCCGCCTTCTGCCGTACGAGTTGAATTTATATTTGCCAAATTAGAACCTGTCAAAGCTAGCCTGATTTGCTCCGCCTTTAACTCTAGGCAATCCTTTGAAGATTTAGCAGATGCATTAAATGAAAGACATCCAATTAAAACTACGCAAAATATTCTCATAGTCTGCTCCTTATTGAATTATTATTGTAAACCTAAGCCAGAATTTAAAGTAGGCCAGACTGGTCCAGAAACCAATCCAACTTAAGCCTAGCGCCAAGATATTTGTTTTAACCTTTTGAAGCCATCTTAAATTTTGACCATGAAGTGAATTATTACCAATCACTTCCAACTCTAGTATCGATCTCTGATTTACTTAAAAGCCATTGGTTGAACTTATCCCTTTGGTGTTTCATTTGCTGGAATTTAGGAGATCCAACTATTATCTCAACATCAGTATCAAAGGATTTATGCAAATTCTTTAATGATGAAATAATTTGTTCTTTGATTGCCTCACTATTTGCATGATTAAGCCCACCAGCTAATTCGTCAAAATATGTTTGATAATGACTTCTTGCCATCTGAAGTTGTTCTTTTTGAAAAGGGTCTATTTCCAAATTTGAGTAAACTTGTGATCTGAAAATGTTCCAATCTTCTCTGTTTGACTCAATTGCTGCAACTATAGAGTCAACTTTTTCACTTTGAATTATATCTTCCCTTTGCTCATGACGGATAGATTTTGTGTCATTGATATCTTCTGCAAAAATTTTCTTCTTTTGGATTTCTTTTCTTGGTAAAATTTCATTCGGTTGAACTTTGGCATATTCTTGGTCGCCGGCAACTAAAGTTATCGGGACATCTTCATTATTTTTAGAAATAAAATTTTGATTTGTTATCTGTTTACTCACTAAAATACTTATGATCAGCGTCAGTACTAAAAGTAATATCTTTTTTGCCATATTTAACTATAAAGCTGACTGTAACCTTTTGAAACTAGGCTTTGTGCCAAAATCCAACCTTTGAAAAGCGCTAAAATCATAAATGGTGGCGCTACTAGACAAAAATCTAGCTTTAAAAATGCTGGCTAGAAAAGATATCGTGAAATGACTTTTCTTCTTTCAACAAAGTAAACTTCTGAAGCGAAATTTTTTAATAAATCGTTGAACTCAAAAATTATTGCGGCCAAATTTTCGTCGCTAACCATTTAAATGCATAAGGAATTTTTAATTTCGTAAATGCAAAATAAAAATTAAGCGATCATCAAACACTTGAATCTCGACGGCCAAAATAGCTTTTAAAACAGAATCATTCGATACATTTCAGGCTGAGTAAAAACTCGGCCTGTTTTTTTATGATTCACATTGGCTCACGAACAGTCGATTTTACCTTACAACGTGGCGCCATATCCTGCTTGCTTTTGAAGACTGATAATACTGACCGCTCCTCCAGAAAAAATAAAACACCAAAAAATCTTTCATGAACTTTTTGAAATCAAAAAATTGATGGCACCAAGTTCACCTGCAAATCCTAACTCGATATCTTACCGCCACAAGATGTTTGGCCCAGGCTGAGCTGCCCTAAAAAGGCCGCTATTGATTCAATAAAACTAAGAGCCTGGAGTTAGGTAGGTCCTTTATCAGAGCCAACTGAGGCCGTGTCTATATGAGCGGACCTTTTGAAGCCTCACTTAAATTCGGCTGTTAACCATCGTAAGGCAGTAACGCATATATGCGACTTGGGATTTGGTTTCTGGACTTGATAATAATAATTACCTATTCTCGACTGGCAGAAAAATTTGAAGCGCAGCTTATTCAACTCTGTCATAAATTTCGGTTCGACATTCAAAACCCTAAATATAAAGAATTTCCGCTGCCAAATAATTGCCATCCAGTATCAGACAACCTTAAACGTTCTTCTTTAATCCCAGGTAAGCTTGAGCGCTCGGTTGCTGAACAGTTGCTACATACGCTCATGGTCGCTCGCAATTGTCGCGAGAGCATAGAGGGCGATATTGCCAGACTAAAAGAAACTAATAAGAAAGCAAAGCCGGGTCCGCTGAAAGTACCTTCCTTTTTTGCAGAACAGGTACTTGTTGGGATTTGCCTTCATCGTGGATCAGCTGCAGGACTCGAAATGTTGCGAACATTTCTTGAACCAGGCGGTGAGCTCGAAAAATGGCTGACTAAAAAATTAAAGGAGAACGCCGCTTCTATATCTGCAAAAAAGAGTGTTTTTTCTCTGCTAATAACGGCCAACATAGAGCGCGACATCAACCAATGGGCGAGCATTAAACGTCAAACTTTAGAGAACACTCTTTTAGAAGATAAAAATAGTAAAAGGAGCATGCGATGGCCGGGGGATGATTCCGAACGGAATTCAATAAGGGAAATAATTAAAAAACGTGCAGACATTTTACGTTTATCAAAACAGTGATATAATTTTTCTACACGGTTGTAGTTTTGGTCTCAATTTTTTTATCGCGAACGTCAAAGATCTCTAAACCATTCCCAGGTTTCATTTCTTTTGTAAGTTGAAGCGTATTTATAGGGTTAAGAAGCAACTGAACATGGTTATTAGAAAAAAAGTAGTTAACCTTTTCCCTTAAAAAGGGAAAAAGCATTGCCAACATGTTGGCAGCGAGAGGAATATCGTCCAAAGAATTCACTTGTCCTAAATCCTTATTAAGTTCTATCTCAGCAGCGCACTCAACGATAAGAGCCGCACTCGGCTTATCGTTCTTATCTTTTTCGTCGGAAATTAACTGAATTCCCAATAATATAATTAAATGGTGGTCATCATATAAACTAACAGCAACTCGCAATGTTTGATTATACGAATTGGTTGAGGGGAGTTTAATAAAGGATCCATCAATTCTTGGAAAGTAAAGTCTTAATAAGGTGAATGTTGTTGGGGCAACTTCGCTCATGCTACTTCTCCGTATGATTTTCCTGAAATAACTTGCTTAGTCGTCGCAGATATATCCAATTGATGAATAGCGCCATAAGATGGTTGAGCTGATGGGGCGGCCAAAGCACTTGAAGTATATGTATCATTAGATGAAGAATGAATTTGAGCTGAAAGATGTTTCCACTCTCCGCCCATCAATCTGCTAACAAGTTGATAATCGTTTGGATCAAACTGAAATTTTTTATTGTGAAGTTCCTTTATAAAATTAAAATTAGAGTCACTGAATACTGCAAGTCTTAATAATAAATCGTTAGCGGAATTTAAGTCAGTATAGCTGTTTTCCCATTTAGTAAAGGCTTTCGAATTTAAGGTTAGGAAATTGGCCGCCGCAGTTTTCGTTGAGAAATTCATAGCCTTTCTCAAAAGCTCAATTTCGTCTACCTTTAGATAGTTTCTAGATTTTTGAAGAATATATTTTTCAATTCTGTCTTCTTCTGCCGTAGGTAACCAAGTGTGATTACATTCAGAATTGGTGCAGTAGAACAGATTTACATTGGGGACTATAATCTCAACTCCATGAGTGTCATTTTCTCCGGATTGATAATCCTTTTGTTTAAGCTCCGCCTTTGAATTACAAATGTCGCATGCTACAATTTTAGACATAATAAATAACCTCTACGGGCTCATCAGCTGTATGGTAGTGGACATAAATTTTTTCTATTTCTTTGGGCTTATGTAACTTTGTTTTTCCGTTAAGCATAATTACTTTAAAATATCTGAGATGTGATATTCCCTGAATCACAATTGGAAACTCAACTGTGAGATTATCAGTATTTGAATCTAATTTAATGTGCGTTCTCCAAGCTTTCTTATGAGCTATTAACTGAGTTGCTCCAATTTCCAACAACTCATATTTATTTACGCTGTCTGTTCGAATCGCTCTCATAACCTTATCGCCTCTTACAATCACCTTGGAGGCGCCTGCTTCTGCCGAAAAGATTTTCAGCAGAGTTGCGACGCCTTCAATGATTGTCACATCCTCAATTAGCTCACAATCGCCTTTTGATGACTTCCATTTACTTAAGGTTTCAATCCAATCGATTCCTAAATCCACATTACCTTTCGGAACTTAAAAGTGCAATAATGAACTTTTATACTATGCCTAACATCAGTATTTTTGAACTTATTTCTCAAACTGTATAAACTTGAGACATTTCAGTAATTTATAAACTAGATGCCAGTGGTCTATTTTTAGTCTAGTTGAATGTTACAAAAATAAAATCTCCATTTTGCTTCAGGCTATAAGTTAAAATTGGGCAATATTTATGATCTAGGATGATTAGAGGCGTTAAGAAGGTTAGCTATTTGATCCTTTGAAAGTATTTGATTCCGACCCATTTGATCCCACTCGGCAAGCATTCTCTCATAGTTTTCGATTCTTTCTCCGTGAGAGTTGAAATTCCAGTGGCCATCTTGTCCTTTTTTGACGTCAGTGAACTTACCCTCTTTTTCAACCAAAAACCTAGCATATCCAAGCATTTTTACCTCTTGAGGATCATTGCCGTCATATCCGTCAAAGAGTATTTCATTGGGCTCTATGCCAATTTTATCTGTAAGTTGACCGTAGTTTCGCCGGATGGCGACGAACATATCAAGAGTATCACAAACTTGCTTTTGTATATCACTTGAAAGGCCAGAATCAATGTGTTCCATAGCCCACTCACACTCATTTTCATACCCCTCTTCGAAAATTTCGCGAGTTTTAGCGTATTCTTGGGCTTGAGCTGGTTCGAGTAACTCAAGAATTCTAAATTGGTTTGCGATCATAAAACGTTCTTTCTTGGTGAACTCCATAAAATCCCCTCAGTGACTAGTTGCCCTATTATAAACAATAAAACATTTTGTTGGGCAGTATCTATTGCTGATAATCTCTGTCACCAATCTTTATAGGATCTTTTGAATCGCTCGCAAGCTTTGAGCTGGCTTATAAAGAAGGTCAAATTAGTTCGGAGACCCTGATTGTTTTCGATCTACACTTGGAAGAGGGGCGCAGGGCTCTTGAGGCCCTTCCGATGTTGGCGAATGGGCAAGATTATCTGTTTATGACCAGCGACTATTTGAACCCTGAGTTGCTGGCCGCCGCCCAGAAGCGACACTTTTTGACTATTCCTAAGGAGTTAGTCGGCTTTGCCCTATTGAGCGACGGGAACCTGGACAGAAACAATAAGGGGTCTGAGGGTCGCTCGTACCGGCCAGAATCCCCAGCTCAAATATAGCGCTGGGTGCGTTTTGGAGATTCCTTTTTGAAGCATTCGGTCTTGCCTATGCCAACTTAATTGTTAACCTATTTGTATTGGGAGAAAAACAGTACAATGAAAACCTTAATACTTATTGTTGGCTTAGCTCTATCATCACTTAGTTTTGCAAAGACTAAGACCTTTGAAGTTCAGGTAGATGAAGTTTCAGTAAATGGTAGTCTTGATATGCAGCCCAGAAAGTTAAATGTTAAACCGAATCAGCCGGTTGTTATTTCCAGATCATTTGATTCATCCGGAGTTAACACAGTAGTGGAGATGAAAGTTTCTGATGATGATTCAAAAATAAAAGATGGAATTCTAATTAGCTTATCGATTACTGAGGAAAAAGATGGAACTAAGAAGCTTGTTGGGACTCCTCAAATGATTATTAAATCTGGCCACAAAGCTCAAATGACCGAAGGTAAAGAAGGAGAGACTCCTTTTATTAAGGCATCTCTGACAGGGACACGCGTTCAGTAGCCACTTGTTACAAATTGGAAAGGCGCTCGGTTTCGCGAACGCCAAAAGTCCAAACTTCAAAAAATATTTTCACTGACACAAAAGACTCATTCAAATGGCCATCGCCGATCAAGGAGCAGTCATTTTTAGACTTACAGCGCGTTCACTAATACTTTCGAAAAGTGGATATACTGCGGCTCTGTGAGGGTCTGTAACCCAAAGCAGCTCGATTTTTTAGACTCCTGTAATCCATCTTTGAAGAGAACGACATCCATTCTTGCTCGGTAGCAATCGGCCGGGACTTGCGGCGGCACGGGTAAATTCGCGTACTCATTCAATATGAAATCAAAATCGGCCTTTGTTAGGACTCTTTCACGGCGAACACCTGCGCTAGTAAACATAGTTATTAAAAATTTTCCATCGCTATCTTCGACCTTAAACTGCGACACCGAGTCACCATAGATCGTCATAGCTTCGATTTTTTGTTTCGTGCTGGCTAATTTTCTTTTAGAGCTCACTTTCGCAGATACACCGACTTGAACGATTCGGCCTTTGAACTGCCTATCCTCGCACCCAGCATTTGATGAGATTTTTCGAATTGCATAACAATTTTAGGTTTTTAATGTGTTTATCTCAAATTGAGACAATCAGTATCTGAATAGAACGAGCTGACCGGCCTCGATCTTGCTGGGTAGTTCTGTAAGAGGTGATTGTGAAGTTAAATATGCCGATTTCTCTAAAACCATCAATGTCGGGCAAAGTTTTTATATTTATCATTGCTTCGACGATCTCATCTTTGGGCTACGCCGGTGAGTGGGTACGTATTTCTCCCACTGCGGTATCTTTTTCAGGCCAGATTGAAAAAGACGAACTCAGTCGATTTTTAAAAGTTTATAAGCCCACAGACGAAACTCTCACTCTAAATTCCTCAGGTGGGCATATGGGCGCCGCACTTGATATTGGAAGCCTTCTCATTAAGAATAAAAATCTTGCCGTTGTCGTTCAAGGCATGTGCGCTTCGTCTTGCGCAAACTATTTATTCCTTGCAGGCCATGCAAAAAAAATTGATCACGGCATTGTGGGATTTCACGGAAACTGGAAAGCGATGGTTGCTACTGATAAATTCAAAAAGGAAGCTCAATCGATAGCTCCTGAGCAACGCTACGATATCCTAGCTTACCATGGGCAAAAGGTTCGACAAGAATCTGACTTTTTTTCTAAGGCTGGAGTTGATCAATCACTTTTTGATAAAACCCAGAAGGAAAATGACGATGGTCTCTATGACATTTATGTACCAGGGCCAAATATATTCGAAAAATACGGAATTCACGATGTCATTGGCGCTCAAGATATGAGCGTAATGAAAGAATGGGCAGGAACAAAAGTTCTTTTCGATAGTGGACCTTCCGCGCAACTCAAAGATGCCCTACCAACAGCGAAAACGACATCCGGCAGCCCGGGAGCAAGGTGAATTTTAACCCTGCTCTTTGATTGGCGATGGCCGGAAATGCGAAATCAACTGATCGCCTTGTCTTTGAGATCCTTAATTGAAAAATGGCGCCAGCTAAACTGCGCGCCATTTTTATTTGTAACAAGGGTTATGTGATCACTTTCAAAATCAGTTGCAATCAAGATTAATATTTTTACTTGTTAAGTAGCTTTTAATTTCAGAATTAAAAGCATTGCATAAAATTGATTCGGCCTGTTTTCTTGAATCAGTATCGAGATATTTTAAAATATTCTCAATTAAAGGTGTGTCTTTAATTGCAAAATCT
>JAYWEQ010000116.1:0-5047 GCA_043779185.1 Pseudobdellovibrionaceae bacterium | reverse complement strand
TCCGCTGAACGCTTGCTCGCGTTAATGGTTGAGTAACTGTTTAATTTGCTTTGAGAATTTTTCCGAACATTTCATTGAGCCGCGAAGAATGGCGGAGAGAGAGAGATTCGAACTCTCGTTAGGGATTAACCTAAACACGCTTTCCAAGCGTGCGCCATCAGCCACTCGGCCACCTCTCCGCAATCGGAATGAATACAGGTTTTAAATCAAATCGTAGTCTAATTCAATGGATTGAATCGCAACCCGTGGCTGGCTGTTGGTCCTGCTTTTCTAGCCTTTTTCTTTGAATTTACCATCCGATATGGATAATTAAGATTTACAATAGATAACAAAAGATAATAATGGATAAATATGGAAAATAGATCTTATTTGGATTTCGATGAGGCTGTGCAGTTTCTAAAAACCACTCCAAGCACGATGTACAAGTGGCTGCAAGCGGGGAAAGTACCGGGCCATAAGCTGGGGAGGCAATGGCGATTTCTGCAAGATGAATTAGAGATTCATATTTCTGGCAAAGGTCCGCAGATTCAAACACAAAAAGAATTATTAGAGCTACAGAACTTATTATTAAAAAGATCTAGGAGGGATCTAAAAATGGAAACAAAGAACCAAGCTTTAGCTGAACAGTTAATTTGGGACGCTTATGATCACGGAACACGATTAATTCACGTCGAACCCAATCAAGGAAAATATGAAGTCCGTTACAGGCAGCGTAAAGGATTTGACCATCTAACCTTGCTGCAAGAGTCGACGTTTAATACTTTGGATCAAGGTTTAAGGGAAATCTCTTCTCCCATGCGAGAAGAAAATATGCGCCGTTTGCATTTGCACCGCGAGCAGGGGCAGGCTTTGCAAGTGCGATATCAGAAAATTGAAACTGTCGCAGGCCCGCGGATCACTTTACAGCTTTGGAATCCTCAGCAAGATGTCATGCCCTTAGAAAAGATTACGAATGGTGATCCTGAAAGCTTACAAATTTTCAAAAATTGGGCGAAGAAAAAAAGTGGCTTGATCATCGTGTGTGGCGTTGCGGGCTCGGGCAAGACAACGACTGTTCAGTCTTTGCTGCTAGAAGCTCAAAGCCTCAATCACGCGATCTTTACTGTCGAAAACCCTGTGGAAATTATGATTGAAGGGATCAATCAAGTCGAGCTCCCCAGAAAAACTGTCGAGGAGTTTGAAATGGCGTTTGATCGAATTATGTATTCAGATCCGGATGTCATCGCCTTTGGTTTGGGCCACTATCAGGGGCTAGAAAAAATCACTGTTGAAAAAGCACTGACGGCTGCAATGACAGGGCATCTGGTGATCTTACAATGGCACGCGATTTCCTGTGAAGATGCGCTTGCGCAAATTCAGAAATATACAGATCAGAACCTTGAGGCCGCTTTGATTGGCGTGTGCCATCAGAAGCTAGTGCCTTCAGAAAAAGGTTTGAAAGCGGTCTATCAATTCAAAGCGACAAATTAGACGACAAAAATCCTAAAAATTATGACAACAAGTTCAACACTAAATCAGCAGTCTAATTTTGAGCTGCTGATAAAGTTGACAACTGTACTGTAAAAACACAATCGCATTTTGAAGTGTTATACTAGGTCTAAGATTTATGGATAAATATAAAATCATTCAAAAAATTGCAGCGGGTGGTATGGCCGAAGTCTTTTTGGCAAGGTCAACAGCGGCTATGGGCCTAGGCAAATTCGTTGCGATTAAAAAAATTCTTCCAGATTTAAGTGAAAGTCCGGATTTTATCGACATGTTTAAGGCCGAAGCCAGGGTTGCTATGCAACTTCAGCATCGTAATCTAATTTCTATTTATGATTTTGGAACAGTCGACGGACAATGTTTCCTTGTGATGGAACTGGTGCATGGTCTTAATTTAAGTCAGATTCTGCGCGAGATTCAAAAAAAGAAAGGCCAACTTCCGATGGCGATGGCTTTGTACTTGATCGCCGAAGCCGCGTCGGGGCTTTATTCAGCCCATGACATCACGATTCACCGAGATATCAGTCCGGCCAATATTATGATCAGTTATTCTGGTGAAATTAAAGTCATCGATTTTGGCGTCGCTAAGGTCAGGGGTTACGGTGAAGAAACTCAGGCGGGTGTTTTAAAAGGAAAAATAAACTACATGAGCCCCGAACAAATAAACTGTGAAAAACTGGATCATCGCAGTGATATTTTTTCGTTGGGCCTTGTTCTGTACGAGGTCTTAACTGGCTGTCGTGGTTACAAGGGTCGCGATCAAGAAATTCAGCCCATCCAAGAGCTAAATCACCATGTTGGCACCGAACTTATTGCCTGCGTTCAAAAGTCGTTAAGCCCCAGCCTGGATCAGCGGTTTCAAACCATGGACGATTTTTCCCGAGAACTGCGTGGCATACTTAATAAAAATTACCCTGAATTTACGCCGACCGAGCTCGCTGAATTTATGAAAAAAGAATTCTTTCAGCATTATCAAAATTTGCAAAATAGATTATGTGGTTATGAAACCGACCAGGCGGCGGGCTTGGGTGACGAAGCGCCCACTGAAATTACCAAAAGCCCGATGATTTCAAGTGATGTCATTGAAAAATTTGAAAGTAAATTTCTTTTCAAAGTTCGAAAAAAATTCCGTATCCAAAGTAAGGACGATTTATGATAAAAAAACTGTTAAATGGAATTTCCGAAGCTTTAAAATCGTACGCTCACTTCTGGAGTCAGCGAATGAGCCATATCGGTTATCTGATTCCTGACCTAGTGTGGGATTCAAATTTTGTGATTGAAATTGCTAGAACCCAAGAGGATTTAGAAGCCATTTTTCGCTTGCAACACGAAAGCTATCTTTCCCGAGGACTGATGAAGCCCCAGGCATCAGGTTTACGCTGTACGATTTATCATTTTCTTCCGCAAACCAACCATATTGTCGTAAAATATAAAAATTTATTGATTGCTTCGATGACTTTGGTGGCGGACTCGCCTTTAGGTTTACCAGCTGAAAAATATTTTACCGATGAAATTAATCAGTTAAGAAAAACCGGCGAAGAGACTGTCGAGCTTTCATCTTTTGTTGTGGAGAAGGGATTTCAAGGCTGGTCTGAGGCTTTGGCTCATTTACTGATGAAGTACGCGCTGAATTATGTCAAAAAATATATGGGGTCGGAACAGGTGATCTTGAATGTTCACCCGCAAGTCGCAAAGTCTTTTTGTAAGAATTGGTATTTCAGAAAAAAAAGCGAAGTGATCAGGTTTCATTCTGCAAAATCGGCCCAAACTGTCTTGCTGGCAAGGGCCTTGGATGGCAAAAGCCAAAATTATTTTTCTCGGTCGTTTTCGTCCCTTCAACATAGCAAAAATACGGCGGCCTTTATTGCCCTTGAGGACAGTCGATTTCGCTATCCCGGCACCAGTGAAGGGCAAATTATGCATCCAGTAATGACGCCCGATCTATTACAGTATTTTTTCTTAAAACGAACGAATTTATATGAAGATTTAGATTTGGCCACGCGGCAGATCTTTCTAGAAATGTACTTGCAGTTTTTTGGCGAAGGAGAGATTGAAATATTTTTGAATCTAGAACGAGATATGACCCTCAAAGAATTTCGCATTCCAATTTCTTCCCGAGCCGCAGTTCAGGTCGGCCAACAAGTTCTTTTAGGTCGCGTTCGCGACGTCACCGCCCGAGGATGTTTTGTCGAAGTTCCCAATGAAATTTTAGGAAGGCACACAAGCTTGTCTTTAAGTTTTAAATTGGGTGCCGCCCAAGTGCGCGTCAGTGGCCGAACCTCATGGCAGAACAATCAACTGCAACTGCGTTATGGGCACGGATATGGCGTTCGTTTTGATCAGCAAATTCAGGAAGTTCAAAGTGAAATCAGAAACTGGTTACCGCTTAGGCGAGCTTCCTAGAAGGGCCTTTTAGTAAGAGGGGCCCCAAATTTTTGCAATGACCACAATAATTAAAATGGGCCAAATAGCGTTCAGCAAAAAAGGAATCATTTCTTTAGCGATTTGCTTTTCATGGTCGTTCATAAACTTGGTCCTTGGTTGGAAGTCACCAACCTAGCAGAACATAGGCTCTCACAGCAAGGACCAGAATAAACTTGGTGGCCTTCTTGGCGACATTGCATCGTAAAAGCCGACGGAGACTCATCACATTTTTGGTTGCAAGAATTAGATATTGGAATATTTTTCTTTTCTGGAATGAAGCCCCGAAATTCTTCGCCTTTTTCTGAAAATACCGTGTAGCCAATTTGGAAAGTGTCCGGATGAAAGCTTAAGTGAAGGGCTTTTCCAAGCCCTAGCGCCAATAAACAAATTCCAGCAATGATGAAAATTAACTTAGCTTCGTTCTTCATAGATAAGATTCTACGGATTGCATTATGAAAAGTAATTGCCTAATACTTCTGAGAAAACAAATACCTACAAAGGTCTACTAGAGATAATTGCGGATCAAGCCCGTCACTAAGCCTCGGACGCTGACTTCATCCGGTGAGTACCAAAGCGAATTCATCTTAGGATTTGAGGGTCGTAATTCAACCATCATTTCCTTCAGCTCCCCGTAGGGATAGGGGCGAAGATAGTATCGTTTAACGGTGGACTCATCCTCCACGGTAGCTACAACCAGATCCCCATTTTTGGCCGAAGGCTGGGATTGCACCAGAATCAAATCGCCATCCAAAATGCCTTCGTCGATCATTGAATCGCCTTCGACTTTAAGCACAAAGGTTTTTGAAGCATCGCGAACAAAGGATCTTAAAACAGGAATCGTTTCCCCGGACTCGACCCTTTCAAGGGGAATTCCAGCCGCCACTTTTCCTAAAAAGGGAAGGGCCAGGACCTCATCAGATGCTTGGAGAAGCGGTGCCTGACGAGGCCCTGACTGCGTTAGTTTTAAGTCATTACGAATTTTTTCAGAAGAGTGCAGCACTTCAAGAGAACGCTTTTGGTTTTGGTTCCAAGAGATATAGCCCTTATCGCGAAGTTGCTTTAAATAGTTCTGAACAGAATTAAACGATGAGAATCCAAAATTTTCCCTAATCTCTTGATAAGACGGGGAAACTCCAGA
>JAYWEQ010000115.1:0-22130 GCA_043779185.1 Pseudobdellovibrionaceae bacterium | reverse complement strand
CCCCATATTTCAGTTCACGTAAAGAGAAAACTCTATGTGCAAGCAGAAGGTTGTTGCCAGTATCAAAGCCCTGATGGAAAACGCTGCGGATCAAGGTTTCAAGTTCAGATTGATCATGTGACGCCTGTCAATTGGGGAGGAAAATCATCTGCTGAAAATTTGCGATTGCTTTGTCGGACACATAATCTTTTGGAGGCCCGGAAGTTGGGATTACATCATAGCTTTCACTGAATTCGTTAGTTGTGTGCAGAAATTTGCGATTCCAATTAGACTGTCTTTTTATGAGACACAAAGATCGCATAAGGCCCGCTTCGCTTGTGAAAGGCGGGTCATCAACTTAACATTAGAAAATGAAACCTTCTAATGTTCTGAATGATCGCACCAGCCACTTTGTTCTTATTCATACTTGGATTTTTAGCTTTGTTTATTACTTAGATATTTTTTTAAAGTTGCCTCCAGGTCCCTTCGGAAGTCTGAGTAATATTTGTTTTAGTACCTACTTAGTCGCTCCATTTTTGATTCTGATCTTAGCGCCGAATTGGAAACAAGCCATACGCCAGGTGTTTTTGGCTTCTCTGTCCCTGCCGTCGGGTTTTGTTCTTATCTGGATGGCGGCTAATGTTGTGGTGTTCTTTTTGAAAAAGGATTTTGGTCACTTCATGAAGCAGACTCAAGGCATGGTGCCCATTTGTTGGCTTTTGTGGCAGATGTGCATTTCGGTTTTTGCACCCATACTATTACTAGCCGCAAGCTCTAAGTGGGCCTTTCAAAAAATCAAAAGACCCAATTCAAAATAAAAATATTAAAGTGAACTCGTGCAAGCAGGGCAACGAATCGCCGCCAGCGCAATCGCTGTTTTGCAATAGATGCATTCCTTGGTCGTAGCAGGCAAAGGAGCCGCATCACGTTTTGCCTTCTGAGCGGCGCGGACAATTAAAAAAACTACAAAGCCAATAATTAAAAAATCTAAGACCGCATTCGCAAACAAACCATAATTCAAGGTCGCGACGCCGGCTTTTTTAGCTTCTGCCAAAGTCTCAAATTTTTGCCCATTCATGGCGATAAAGAAATTCGATAGATCGATGTTTCCTAAGGCCAAAGAAAGAACCGGCGTTAGCAAGTCGGCCACAAGGGAGGTCACAATTTTTGTGAACGCTGCGCCAATTATAATTCCAACAGCCAGGTCCAGGACATTTCCGCGCATAATGAAGGCTTTAAATTCTTTAAACATCATGTTTTCTCTCCTTGCATCAATAGAAAGTCAAATTGCAATCTTGCCGGGCCCGGCTTTGTGATGATAATTTCTTGGCCATGCAAAAAGGCTTTAATTCTGACGTCAATTTTAAGGGTCATAAGTACCACGTCCAAACAGAGGACTGGGGATTTCAGAATCCCTATCTTGTCAGTCGAGTTTTCCGTCAGGGCGCCGTGCTAACAACAATTAAAACCCCTTACCTTGAGATCTTGAAAGAACCCGTTCCCCGCGATCAGGTTGAAGTGATTCAAACGGCTTTGCGCAGCCAACATACTTTAGTCGTAGAGCGGCTGCTTTCGGGCGAATTTATTTAAAGACTTAGCTCCAGGTCGAGTAGTCATCGACCCCCTCCTGCTTCTACAATAGAAGAATGATCAATTTCTCACACGTTTACAAAACTTATACTGGGCCCGTGCACGCTCTTAAAAATATCGATCTTCAAATTGAAAAAGGCGAATTTGTTTTCCTGACCGGACCAAGTGGCGCGGGGAAGACAAGTCTTTTCAAATTGATTTCTGCTTTTGATCTGCCCTCATCGGGAAATCTGCAAGTTGCAGGACTTGATATGAATCATCTTAAAAACAAGGACCTGCCTTACTTTCGACGTCGCATTGGAGTTGTCTTTCAAGACTTTAAGCTTTTAAAAGATCGAACTGTTTTTGAAAACGTCGCCCTGCCGCTTCAACTGCGGGGCGATCGTCCACAAAACCTAAAAAAGCGCGTCCAAGAAGTTTTGGATCAGGTGGGACTTTTGAATCGTGCCGATCATCGGCCTGATTTATTATCTGGTGGCGAGCAGCAAAGAACAGCCATCGCCCGGGCGATCATTCATCAGCCGGGAATTTTAATCGCAGACGAGCCGACCGGAAATTTAGACCCGCGGTTGACGGAAGAAATCATCGACCTTTTTGAGCGCGTCAGTGCGCAAGGAACGACTGTATTTATCGCGACCCACGATCACGAGATGGTCAAGCGTCGGAACAAAAGAACCATAGAAATAACAGATGGGGAGATCGTTTCCCATGGGGCCTAATCGTTCACTGACTGTTTTAACTTCAATGGTTTTGTGTGCCTGTTACATCATGACGGCCACACTTTTTTTAGGTTTAAAAAACTTCAATAGCTTTTTAATGGATTGGGGCAAAGATTTACAAATGACGGTTTATCTAAAAGATGAAGCCGATGCGACAGCCCTTCAAAATTTGATCACATTTATTAAAGCCCAACCCTCTGTTCAAGAGGTCAAGCAAATCACTTCTGAAGAAAACTTTAGCCATTTTAAAAACCAGATGGGCAGTTTATTTCCACAAGTCGAAAACGAAAAAGAAGTCCAGGCCTTAGTGCCTTCGACATTACAAATTATTTTTGATTTAAAAAACTCACTGGCTGATCCCTTACAAATTTTTACTAGCGTCGCTAGTCTAATAAAATCCCAGCCCAACGTGGACCAGGTTTCCTATGGCCAATTGTGGGTCGAAAAATTTTCAAAGTTCTTTAGTTTTATCAGGCAAGCGTTCTGGTTGATTGCCCTTATTTTAATTTGTGCCAGCGTTTTTGTTTTTTCCAACGCCGTCCGGGCTTGGGTGAATTCAAAACGTTCAGAAATTGAAGTCTATGAACTGGTCGGAGCCACATCGTGGTCCATTCGAAAACCGTTTGTCATTAAAGGCACATTTTTGGGTTTTGCTACGGGGTGTGTGGCGCTAGGAATCACCTTAGCAGTTATCGAAAATCTTAAAATATTTATGGCCGCCAGCGATTTATTGTCTGGCATGGCCCAAAGAATCCAAACTTTCACTTTGGCCGAGGGTCTGGCTTTTATTTTATTTTCGACAGGCCTGGGAATTTTTGCCTCTTATCTTTGCGTGCGTGAAATCAACAGTGGCTGGGCCGCAGCCGAGAGGAATTAATGTTTCATTTTTTAACATTAATTTTATGCAGCCTGATGGTCAGTGTCTGCGCCACGGCTGGCATTGATGGAAATGCCGCTGAGCAAATGGCAGCTAAGCTAGAACAACATAAAAAACAGATGAATGAGACTGAAAAAAAGCAAAGGGAAATTCTTTCGAACCTTTTTGTCATCAATCAGCGGATAAAAAAGATTTCAAAAGAAAAATCCAACCTCGAAAATGAACGGCAGCTTCTTGAAGTTTCTATTTTAGACCTGAAAGATCAAATTGAAGAGCTGCAAGCCAATCTTCAAGGCAAAGGTCGCGATCTGATCAGTCATATTCGTTTGCTTCAGCAGGCCAAGGGCTTTGGCTGGCTGAATCTTTTATCAGGCAGTGAAGGGCCGGCAGAAGCCGATTTGAATCTTTATATTTTTACTAGAATCACGGGCCAAGAAAAAGTAAAAATCCAACAGTATTTTGCCCAGAAAAGGCAGTTTCAAAAAAGTCAGGTGAAGCTGCAAGCCAGGCTTGAGCGATTAAATAAAGTTACCCAAGATCTGGCCATTCGAGAAAAAGATTTTTTAAATGAGCAGTCCTCTCGAAAAACAGCCTTAACTGAAATTAAATCTAAAAAAGTTCGTATTCTAGAAAAATTGAAGAACCTTCGCGACACTCAGTTAGCACAAAAATTAGAAGACACTGGCCTTTTGGATAGTTTGACTCAGGCTTCCTTCCTTGAGGGAAAGGGAAATCTAGACGGTCCCACAAAAGGTTTGTTGAAACAACGCTTCGGAATTGTACAAACTTCGCGTGCGAACTATTATAAGAACCACAAAGGAATTTTTATCCAAACGAAAACTCCGCAACAGATTCAGGCGGTGTTTGATGGCAAAGTGGCCTTTGTTGGTGAAATGGGCGGTTTTGGCAGCACTCTGA
The DNA here is from genome assembly GCA_043779185.1 of Pseudobdellovibrionaceae bacterium. Classification (GTDB taxonomy): domain Bacteria; phylum Bdellovibrionota; class Bdellovibrionia; order Bdellovibrionales; family Bdellovibrionaceae; genus JAYWDA01. The sequence continues at coordinate 18,047 of JAYWEQ010000115.1, read as the reverse complement.
TTGTCGATCATGGTGATCATTACTACACGGTCTATTCTGCCCTTTCGGAAGTTGATGTTCATGAAGGACAGTTCGTTAGTAAGCATGACAAGCTAGCAAAAACTGGGGCGTCAAAGTTTTATAACGAACCCGGTGTTTATTTTGAAGTACGACATTTCTCGGAACCGCAGGATCCGCTGGAGTGGATAAAGAAGGGATCTTTATGAAAAAGACGGCCGTTTTTTTAGGAATTCTTGTAGCGCTGGTCGCTGTCACCTTGAACTCGGGGTTTAAAGCCTACGCCGAAGAAAGATACACCGAACTGCAGAACTTTTCAAAAGTTCTAAATTTGGTTCAGCAATATTATGTCGAAGAAGTCGATACTAAAAAACTGATCTACGGTGCGATTAAAGGCATGCTGAAAGAACTTGATCCCCATACGAACTTTATGCCGCCAGAAATGTTTAAGGATTTTGAATCAGAAACAAGCGGCGAATTCGGTGGCTTGGGAATTGAAATCTCTGTACAAAATAATATCCTAACGGTGATTTCACCCATTGAAGACACACCGGCCTGGGAAGCGGGCGTCAAAGCGGGCGATCGAATCATTGCCATCAATGGCGTCAGTACAAAAAGTTTAAGTTTAGTGGAGTGTTCGCAACTGATGCGCGGGAAAAAGGGCGCTAAAGTGACACTCAGGGTAGTTCGTGAAAACGAAGAACAGCCTCGAGATATCGGCATCGTTCGCGGAAATGTCAAAATCAGATCCGTTAAATACACCGATCTTGATGACACCTACGCCTACATTAAAATCACAAGTTTTATTGAAAACACTTCAAAAGATTTGGAAAAAGCCTTAGAGGCGCACGTTGCTAAGAATAAAAAAGTCGGCGGCCTTGTCATCGACTTGCGAAGAAACCCAGGCGGTCTTCTGGATCAAGCGATTAAAGTCAGCGATCTATTTTTAAAAGAGGGAGTGATCGTTAGTACGATCGGGCGTGATCCGAAAAACAAAGAAGTTTCATATGCCACAAAAAAAGGTAAATACACGGACTTCCCAGTGATTATTTTAGTGAATGAATACTCTGCCAGCGCCAGCGAAATTGTGTCTGGTGCTCTTCAAGACAACAAACGGGCTTTGATCATGGGACAAAGAACTTTTGGTAAGGGCAGCGTTCAATCTGTGGTTCGTTTAGGGGATGGCAGCGGTTTAAAGTTAACCGTGGCACGGTATTACACACCCAGCGGAATTTCAATTCAGTCCGAGGGGATCAATCCTGATATTGAAATCGATGACGTCGATCCTGAGGCCTTTTCTAAAGCTATTGTAAAAAACAAGGCGCCCCGTGAAAAAGATATTCAGGGCCATTTGAAGGGCGACCGCGAGAAAAAAGGCGAAAAGAAAAAACTTGCTGACGACGGAGCATTGGCTTGGTGGAAAGATATGGGAAATAAAAAGGATGAAAATCTGACCTCCCGAGAAAAGCTGTTCAAGTCAGATTATCAAGCTTACCAGGCCTATAGTTATTTGCGGGCATGGAAGACTCTTCAGGTGCTTTCGAAATAATTCTTGCGGCGACACCAAAGCTTGTGGGATGAATAGATCATGACGTCTTTGGTGCCATTAATTTTTGCCGTGGGATTCAGCCACGGCCCTATGATGAAGTCTGTGCCTGTCGCAGGCCAAGTGACCGTTTTTTGTCCTGTCAGCCCAGAAAATCCAGCCGGGAAAACTGCTAAATACAGCTGCCAAGATGTTGTTTTAGAACCCTCTGCTTATGATTACTTTATGGGACCCCAGGGCGTCGACGCAGATCATTTTACGGTGGTCGCAACGCGAGAAGATGGCTCTATTCGATCAAAAACCGATCTTTATGATGGTTCAGAGTCTAGAAGTACGTCGAGTTTGAATTTATGGATCTCGACTTTGTTCCAAAGACCTTTGTTTAAAAAAGGTCTTAATAAGATCAGCTACACGTTAGTCCTGAACCAGGCCGTCGTTGGTCAAGGAAACTTCCAGGTTTTAGTCCAGGAACAGCCGGCGCGCGAGTGCCCTATCAGTCAATATGTCTCGGCAGATCCGGATGACTGTGACTCGCCATTTTCTGTATGTGAGCGATACTTCTCGCAATATAACAACTGCACTTTAAAATAAAAAATCTTTTTAAGTCGTCTCGACTTTCGAATTAATCCTTTGGTCACATTTCTGTGCCTTGGTCCCGTTAAAGACTTTGTGTTTGGTACCGTTAGTAGAGGGGTAAGCTGAACGGAGTCTCGGTCTTGCAAACACAAAGCCTAGGAAGGGATCACACACAACGGAGAGAGTACGGGGGATTTATGGGAATGAGAGTAACGACAAATTTAGCAGCGATCAATGCACAGAGAAACCTAGTCCAAAGTCAAAGAAGTCTGTCTAGCAGCATGGCTCAGTTAGCGAGCGGAAGCCGAATCAACAAGTCCGCCGATGATGCAGCCGGCTTAGCGATTTCAGAAAATTTTAAGAGCCAAATTCGGTCTTCACGACAAGCTGCCAGAAATGCGAATGACGGAATTTCGATGGTTCAAGTCGCCGAAGGCGGATTGAATGAAATCAGCAATATCGCAACAAGGTTGCGTGAGTTGGGAATCCAAGCGGCATCTGATACCGTGGGCGCCACCGAGCGCGGATTTTTGGATAAAGAAGTTCAACAATTAAAATCGGAAGTTGATCGTATTGCCAATGTAACAACTTGGGGATCAACGAAACTTTTAAATGGCAATGCACCTAAATTTGATTTTCAAGTGGGCATCTATAATAAGCCCGATGAAAATCGAATTGTGTTCGATGCGTCCCAAAACAATGTCACATTAAGTAACTTAGGACTTAGTGGACTTGATTATACCACTAAAGAGGGCGCTCAAGAGGGCCTTGCAAAAATTGATACGGCACAATCAAGTGTTAACGGAATGAGAGCCACTTTTGGTGCGCTTCAAAACCGCCTGACATCGACAGTTGATAACTTAGGAATTACAGAAGAAAATTTAAGTGCTGCCAACAGTCGTATCAGAGATACCGATGTTGCAATGGCAACTTCAGAGATGACTCGCAATAATATTTTATTGCAAGCCGGTACTGCAACGTTGGCGCAAGCCAATCAAGTCAATTCATTAGCTTTAAAATTAATTGGATAAAATCTCCGTTTTATCCTCCGTGTGCAAGGCCCGGCGCTATTCCCATACGCCGGGTCTTTTTTTTAGTTCGCTTCTGGAGGAAGAGATCCCTTAGGAACCTCTTTCACTTTAGCCGTACTCAAAAGTTGAGCGACGACTTTTTCTTCGGTGATCATATAAGCCAGGCGACTGGCTGATTCAGGTTTGTTATAAAATTCACGCAGCTTCGTTTCTTCAATACCAGTTTCTTTGGCGTATTCTGTCAGCTTTAGATCAACATCTTCGCGGCTGGCGACAAGATCATGTTTTCGTGCGATCTCATCAATTAAAAAGCTGGACTGAATCATTTCTGAAGCGGTCTTTTCAAAATCCTTGTCCCATTTTTGAACATAATCCTGAAAATCAGCTTCTGACATTCCTTGCTCGGACATCCGCTTTTTAAAGTCGGCCACAAGGCTTTCTTTTTGTTCTTTTAACAAAGAGGCCGGAACTTCGACGGGATTATGATCGACAAGTTTTTTCAACAAATTATTTTTAAAGGCGTCTTGAATTCTTTTTTCTTCTGTTTTGGACATGTCTTCGTGAATGGTTTTTTTCAAATCATCCAAAGAAGTAGGGCCACCCAAAGTTTTTACGAATTCATCGTTCAGCTCAGGTAAAACCTTTTTCTTTAATCCAACCAAGGTGACTTTGAACTGCACCGGCTGCCCAGCTAAGTCAGCGGCGTGGTAGGGTTCTGGAAACTTTAAGTTGAGTGTACGATTTTCGCCAATGTTCATGCCAATCAGGCCTTCTTCAAAACCGGCGATAAATTGGTTGGCGCCTAATTCTAAGTTATGGTTTTTCCCAGCGCCATTTTCCAAAGGTTTATCGTGCATGTAACCTTCGAAATCAACCACCGCGGTGTCGCCCATTTGAGCCGGCCGAGCGATTAAAACATCTTCAAAACTGGCCCGCGAGCTGCGGATATTTTCTAAAACCTCAGAAACTTTTTTCTCATCGACTTCAAGCTTTTCTTTTTCGACTTCAAGGCCTTCATACTTTTTTAATTTTACTTCGGGTTTGACATCAAAAGACGCTGTAAATTTAAAATCAGCCGACTCTTTGGGTTGATCAAATTCAAATTCAGGATAGCCCAAAGGCTCCATTTTGTGTTCTGACAACGCTTTTCCATAATGAGTTTGAATCAATTCTTGAACGACATCTTGTTTAACTCGATCGCCGTACATAGTTTTAATCGTGGCCATCGGCGCTTTGCCCTTACGGAAGCCTTTAATTTCGACATCGCGCTGGATGCTTTCAAAAACTCGATGAAAGGCACTTTTCACAGCCTCGGCTGGCACTTCAACGTTAAGTTTTCTTGTCAGGCCATGGCCTTTTTCGACTTGGGATTTCATAGATCTCCTTGAATTGGGAACGATATGCGCACAGCGCCGTAGCGCGAGAATACTAGGGGAATTGAACTTTAAAGGCAAGAACGATTTTGCTAGGATAAAGCATGGCTCAAGAACTTCATTTTATCACTGGCAAGGGCGGTGTTGGTAAATCAACCGTGGCCTTAGCCATGGCCCTTAAAAAATCCCAAGAGGGCAAAAAGGTCCTTCTTGTCGAGCTGGGCGATCAGAGCTTCTTTAAAGACTTTTTAGATTTAGACGAAGTGGGCTTTCATCCGATTTCATTGAAGAAAAATCTGGATATCAGCCTGTGGAGCGGTGGCGATTGCCTGAAGGAATATGCCCGGCATTTGTTAAAAATTGAGGGTCTGTACAAGCTTTTCTTTGAAAATCCGATCTCAAGAAGTCTGATCAATGTGGCGCCAGGCTTGGCTGAAATTTCGATCACTGGAAAAATTACCAGTGGTCCCAGGCATCATGGCCCTCAGATGCAATATGACTGCTTGGTGATCGATGCCTATGCCACAGGCCATTTTCTTTCTTTGATCAAGGCACCGGCGGCCATGGCCCAAGCGATCAATTTTGGCCCGATGGGCGAACAAAACCGCGGCATTGATAAAATTTTGAAAAACGATCAGCTTTGCACCTATCATATTGTCACTTTGCCAGAGGACTTACCGGTGAAAGAAGCCGAAGAGCTTTATCAAGAGCTGCAGGCCTTTTTAGGAGCTCAGCCCGAAATTTATATTAATAAAATGCTTGAAACCAGTTTAACAAGCCCGCAATTAAAAAAATTAGCTAAAGACAATTCGTCGATTGGGGAATTCGCTGAGTACGTTGAAGCTGTGATTGATCGACAGGGCGAAGCTAAAACCCGCATCGAAAAATTAAAATCTAAAACAACGATTCTGCCCTTTGTGACGGAAACCGAGCCTTGGAAAATGATCGAAATTCTTAGCCAGGAGATCAAAAATTGATTTCATCTTGGGACAAGGCAAAAATATTTATCTGCGTTGGCAGTGGTGGTGTTGGAAAAACGACGATGGCTTCAGCGATGGCGTTGATGGCCGCACGACTTGGGAAAAAAGTTTTAGTTCTGACCATAGATCCTTCGAAGCGCTTAGCGCAAACTTTAGGAATTGAAGGAAAAACTGAGATCACGAAAGTGCCGGGGCTGCCCAAAGATGTTTTTCTTTATGCTTCAACAATTGATCATAAAAAAACCTTTGATGACTTTGTTCGAAGGGCGGCTCGCCAAGAGGAAGCCGCGAATAAAATTTTAAATAATAAACTTTATCAGCAATTAACGACCCAGCTCAGTGGCTCGCAGGAATTTAGTGCTTTGGAAAAGCTCTACTCGGCCTATGAATCTGGGGATTACGATTTAATTGTTTTGGATACGCCGCCCTCAAAGCATGCGATGGATTTTTTAAAAGCTCCGCAAAAGATTTCGGCGCTATTTAGCGATGGAATTGCCAAATGGTTTCGCCAGCCCAAAGGGGGCATCATCCAGAACCTGATTTACTCTGGAACTCGGCAGGTCTTAAAAGCTTTGGAGTTGATGACGGGATCTGATTTTGTCCGGGAACTTTCTGATTTTTTTGTGCATATCGAAAAATGGCAGGGCCAGCTAGAAAAAAGAACTATGGATTTCCACAGACTTTTGGTGAGTCCTGTCTGTCACTTCTGCCTGGTGACCAGTTTTGATAGCGCTAAACTTAAAGAGGCCGAGCATTTTGCCAAAGAAATTAAAAAAGGCGGCTATCACCTAAAGACCGTCATCTTAAACAGAGCCTTTCCGGAATGGATTAACGATTTAGAAGACTTTAAGGACCTGGATGCTAAAGAGAAAGAGTTGCATCGCCTTTATATGAGTTTAAAATCTTATTACCAGAAGCGAGTCAAAGACTACGCCGCCCTAGAAAAGCGATTGCCTTCTGAGGTCGAGATTTTGAAACTGCCCGAGTTTTCGTTTCAGATTTCAGACATAAAAAGTTTAGAAAAAATGAACACGTATTGGAAAAAGGACAACCGATGAAAATCAAAAATTTATTTTTTATTTTCTTAAGCGGTTGTGCGACTCGCCATTTCAAAACTGAATTAACCAAAAATCAGGTCGAGCAGAAACAGCTGGCGGCGATTGAAAAATTATCTAGCGAAGGACAGTATCCCAGGGCCTTGAATGAAATTGAAAACTTTCGACAAACCCACAACGAAAGCATTTATTATCAGGCCTCAAGATTAGTCGAAGCAAAAACCTATTACGACATGCAGGACTTTAATAAGTCTCTGGAAATTTATGAAGACATCCTTAGTTTGGGGCCCGAAAAGTATCCATCGATTTGGACGCGAGCCAGATACGAATCGACCTTTGTGCTGGAAGTTTTAGGTGATGATTTAAAAGCCATCACAACTTTAGTGGGTTTGGAAAATTCTCCAAATCTTTCTGAAGAAGTGAAATTTGCTGAGCGACCGGCACGATTAGCGGCGCTTTATTCAAGGCAAGGCAATGAGAAAGAAGCTTCAACCTACCTTGACAAAGCCGACCGCGGTCTCAAATATTTGATGAGTCGAAATGATTTAAGTCGGGACCGAGTGTGGCTGTCAGAAACTTTATATCGAATGGGAAAATCAAATAGGACCCCACTCAGTGAAGAAAACATTGCTCAGCAATTGCAAAGCCAAAGGCGACTGCAAGTCTATTTATTGCGTGCCATCGAGCAAGGCGTCCCTTTGTGGTCGCAAAAAGCGTCTGAAGATTTAATGCAAGATTATCAGACACAGTGGAATTTCATACAAGCGCATTGGAATAAGGAAGAAGATCGACCCACGAAGCTGGAACGATTAAAGGACTTACATCAGCTGATCTCGGAAAATATGTATCGCAAACCGACAGAGCCCAATCTTTCCAATCCGTATTTAAAAAATTATTATGATTTTGCGACAAGACTTGAGCAAGAGGTGTCAGAAATTTTATTTTCTGGCAAAGATGTGACACCCTTTACTGATGAATCTTTAAAGCTCAACTCGATCAAGAAAAATTTCCGTTTAAAAACGCCTCAAAAATCCACAAAGAAAGATCCAAATTTATGAGCCAAGCGTTCCTGCATCAAAAGTTTTTAGAAAACAGCGATAAAATTTGTCATTGGTTTCAAGAACAAACGGCACAGGCAAAATATCCCATTTATTCAAGCTACGATATCCGGGATGCGGGTTATAAAATGGCTAATGTTGACGCTAATATTTTTCCGGCAGGATTTAATAATATTTGTCCAACAGACAAAGAAACAGCGCCAGAATTATTTAAAATATATCTAGAGGCCCATTATTCAGGAATTAAAAAGATTCTGTTGGTGCCGGAAGAGCACAGCGGAAATGCCTATTATTGGGAAAACGCGATCACGATTAAAGAACTGATGGAAACGGCGGGCTATGAAGTCAAAGTGGGTTTTGCAAAACCACTTGAGGCGCCATTAACAATGACAAGTGCCAGTGGAAAACAAGTTCTGGTTGAATCAGCCATGCCAGATTCAGAGCTTATTAAAAACTTTAAGCCGGATTTAATTGTCAGCAATAATGATTTTTCTGAACCTCATGAAGACTGGGGTGAAAGCATTAAGATTGCAATGAATCCACCGCGTGGCTTGGGTTGGTACCAACGGAAAAAAAGTCGCTATTTTAAACATTACAATGATTTGGTAAATGAGTTTTGTGAAATCGTTGGTGAAGATCCCTTTCGATTTAGAGTTGAAACAAAGGAGTTTGCCAATTTCGATATTAACAATGAAGATTCGCGCAAGGAATTAGCAAAGCAAGTCGATCAATTCTTGGCGGACTTAAAAAAGGCCTACGATCAGCGTGGGATCGAACAAAAGCCTTTTGCCTTTGTTAAAAATAATGCCGGAACTTATGGCTTGGCTGTGATCAAAGTGGACTCGGGCCAAGATGTTTTGGATTGGACCTACAAATCCAGAAAGAAAATGAAAGCGGCCAAAGGCGGTCGCGATGTCGAAGAAGTGATTATTCAAGAAGGCATTCCTTCCGTCGTAAAATCTGACGGAGCCTCCGCCGAACCGGTTATTTATATGGTGGGCTGCGAATTGGCCGGTGGCTTTTTGCGAACGCATGGAGAAAAATCCGATACAGAAAGTCTTAACAGCCCCGGGGCCGTCTATAAAAAGATGTGTGTTACGGATCTGGCTGTTGATCCCACGCGATGTCCAAATGAGAACGTTTACGGCTGGTCTGCAAAACTTGGAATGCTTGCGATCGCCCGTGAAGCCGAAGAAATGAGCGTCCATTTCAAAAACTATGTTGCTAGGCCCTGCTGCAAATAATTGCAGCGAGGACATTAAACAAGACCAAAGGTGAGCTGCGCACCGGCCCAATTTTCGATACAATAAGAAGGTATGTGAGGGAGGATTTTTGCGACCTATTTATTCAGTTTCAATAATTATGGCAGCAGGGATGTTGGCGGGCTCTTTGATGGTTGTAACTCATATGGGAAAATATCAAACAGTGCGCGACCCCGCCGCTATCAGGCAAGTCTATGATTTTACACATTTGCACGGTTCAATTCTGGATGCAGCCGTCAAAGAAAGATTAGTCTCAGGGCTAGAGATTTACAAAGACCAACAGGGTCTTGGAATAGGTTTAGGGCACTTCGCTTTTTCAACGGGTGCGGGTGAAAAAGTTTTAGGCTGTCGAGCGTATAAAAAAATCACCTTTGAATTTGAAGCTGAAGGCGTTGCTGTGAACGGTGAAAAGCCGACAATGAAAGTCGAAGGGCAATGTCAGTACTCGTCTGATTTAACCAAGATAAATCCGATTTGGATTCCGGTGGCGCGAATTTTTGGCGAGCGTCCCGGGGATGATGGATTTGACGAATACGAAAGACCAGCCCAAATTAACTTTAAAAATGTCGCGGATTATTGGCCACGTCAGTGGGTTTTAATAGGTTTAAGCGTTGAAGGTGAGTCTGGCCAAGTCCAAGTTGATAAAGCCGAAGTCGGTCAGATCCTAGGTCGGCCTTTCACCATCAATATGGAAGAATAAAAACTAATTCAGCTTAGCTAATTCAACAAATGTTCGAAGGATCGCACCACTGGCACCTTTTTTAGGGCAATAAGGCAGACGTCCACCAACATGCCAGGCAGTCCCTGCAATATCAAAGTGCGCCCACGGAATACCTTCACCAACAAATTGTTCTAAGAATGCTGCCGCCGTGGCAGAGCCCGCGCCCTTGCCTGAAGAAATATTATTCAGGTCAGCGTAAGTGCCCTTCATATCTTTTAAATGATGATCGACCAAAGGCAAATTCCAAACTAATTCACCAGAGGCATCGGCGGCCGCTTCGATCGTTTTTTTAAGTTTCTGATCTTTTGTGAAATAACCAGTGTGGATATTTCCTAAGGCAACCATCATGGCCCCAGTTAAAGTCGCCGTATCAACGATCCATTTTGGATTTAATTCCGAAGCGTAACTTAAAGCATCGGCAAGAATGATTCGACCTTCAGCGTCTGTGTTGTTCACTTCAAATGATTTTCCGTTGCGCGCAAATAAAACATCACCTGGTTTTGTAGCTCCAGGGCCCGGCATATTTTCAGTCGAAGCAATAAGGGCAATCGCATTCACTTTAAGCTTTAATTTTGCGATGGCAAGGATGGCACCAATGACATTGGCGCCGCCGCACATATCGTATTTCATTTCTTCCATGCCACCAGAAGGTTTAATACTGATACCGCCGCAATCAAAGGTTAGACCTTTTCCAACATACACCAAGGGCTTTTCTGATTTAGCAGCGCCTTTGTATTCCATAATAATAAATCGAGGTTCTTTATCAGAACCTAAAGAAACACCTACTAAACCGCCCATTTTTTCTTTTTTAATTCGCGCTAAATCCCAAACAGTGACTTTTACAGCAGTGCCTTTTGCTGCTTCAACAGCTTCATTGGCTAAAATTTCTGGAGTCATTAAGTTTCCTGGCATATCACCCAGGCGACGAGAAAAATTCACACATTCAGAAAGAATCAAAGCCTCTTGAAAAGCTTTTTTAATCGTCACATTTTTAGCGTCAGTGGCTGCAATTTGAAAGGTCACTTCTTTTTTAGGTTCTTTCCTTTTTGCTTTTAATTCGCTGAAATCATAACTTGTCAGCAAAAGCCCTTCGACAAAAGCCTTCATAAAAGCGGGCGCATTTTTTTTAGCAAGGATCGAATCAAAATCAACGAAAGCTTCTTCAACATGTAAGCCTTTGACGGCCTCACAAGCGGAAGCAGCAACAACGCGAAGGGATTCATGGGTCATTTCAGTTTCAGATCCTAAGCCCACCAAAACAACATGTCGAAATCCTGAGAACTCGATTTCTTTGTAAACTTGGGTTTCGCCTAATTTGCCTGTGATGGACTGTGATTTAACAGCTTCTTGAAGGCGCTGGCTCAGCTCGAGATGAGCGATTTTCACGTTCTTTTCTTTTCCCGCGCCTTTAGTCGAGCGAGAAAATGTAACTAAAACGGGACCTGTTAAATTTTTAAGGCTTTTCTGAATCAAATTGATAACCATATTGTCTCCAACGGCTAGTCTGAATGGTGTGATCTTAAAATCAGTACCATAGTCGGGTGCCTAGGCAAGGGGTTTTTAATAAAGGTTAGGACCCAAACGCCGATAAAAGAAAGCCAACAGCAACAGAGGGAGTTCCATCGTGAATCTTGTACCGTATGTAATTGAGCAGACATCCCGAGGAGAAAGATCTTACGACATCTATTCTAGATTGTTAAAAGATCGCATCATCATGATGGGAAGTGCCGTCACCGATGATGTCGCCAACAGTATCATTGCTCAGTTGTTGTTTTTAGAAGCCGACAACCCAGATAAAGATATCCAGTTGTATATCAATTCTCCTGGAGGCAGCGTGTCTGCCGGCCTTGCGATTTACGACATGATGCAATTTGTGAAATGTGATGTAGCCACCTATTGTATGGGAATGGCGGCAAGCATGGGTTCTTTACTCTTATGCGCGGGAGCCGCAGGAAAGCGTTACAGCCTTCCGAACGCTCGCATTATGATTCATCAACCTCACCTGGGTGGTGGGGGAATTGGTGGACAAGTGACCGACATTGAAATCCATGCCCGTGAGCTTGTAAAAACAAAGGAAAAATTAACTAAAATCTATGAAGTTCACTGTGGAAAAGATTATAAAACCCTCAGGGACGCGATGGAGCGAGACAACTTTTTTGCACCTCCGGATGCAAAAGAATTTGGCTTGATCGATACGGTGATTGAATCGCGCAAAATTTTGAAAAAGGATAAATAATGAGTACCTTAACAAGCGGATCTTTAAGATGTAGTTTTTGCGGCAAAGGCCAAAAAGAAGTTAAAAAATTAATCGCCGGCCCAGGGGTCTACATTTGTGATGAGTGTATTGATCTTTGTAACGACATTATCGTCGAGGAAAAAGAACGCGAAGTGTCCGTCAAAGGAACTTTTAAGGTTCCAAAACCCATCGATATCAAGGGTTATCTTGACGATTACGTCATTGGGCAAACGGGCGCTAAAAAATCCCTCGCTGTCGCGGTCCATAATCACTACAAACGGATCAATGCATTGACTCCGGGTCGCAAGGCCAGTGATGTCGATCTTCAAAAATCAAATATTCTGTTGATTGGTCCCACAGGATCAGGAAAAACTTTATTAGCTCAGACGATTGCAAAAATATTAAATGTGCCTTTCGCAATGGCTGATGCAACGACATTAACGGAAGCTGGTTATGTTGGTGAAGATGTCGAAAACGTCGTTTTAAATCTTTTGCAGGCGGCCGATTATGATATCGAAAAGGCTCAAAAGGGTGTGATCTACATCGACGAAATTGATAAGATCTCTCGTAAATCAGAGAACCCGTCGATCACTCGTGACGTCAGCGGTGAGGGCGTGCAGCAGGCGCTTCTAAAGATTTTAGAAGGCACTGTGGCTAATCTTCCTCCCAAGGGTGGTAGAAAACATCCTCAGCAAGAATTTATTCAAGTGGATACCAGCAACATCCTGTTTATCGTCGGTGGTGCTTTCGTGGGCTTGGATAAAGTCATCGAAAATCGCACATCCAATCGGGCTTTGGGATTTGCTGCGGATATTAAAACTGAAGCCGAAAAAGAGAAAAGCGAAAACATGCTTCGAAAAGTTGAACCGGATGATTTGGTTCGCTTTGGTTTGATTCCAGAGTTTATTGGTCGATTGCCAGTTTTGGCGGTTCTTGATCCCTTAGACGAAGAAGCGCTGATTGATATCTTGGTCCGCCCTAAAAATGCGGTGACAAAGCAATATCAAAAACTTTTCAGCTACGAAGGTGTTGAACTGAAGTTCACTGAAAAAGCCCTGCGTGCCATTGCACAAATGGCTTTAAAGCGAAAAACAGGAGCACGGGGTTTGCGCGGTGTTTTAGAAACCGCCATGCTTGATATTATGTTTGATATCCCATCAAAGCCGAACGTCAAAGAGGTTCTGATCGATGAGAAAGTGATCAACGAAAATCAACCTCCGAAGGTCACCTTCAAGTCGGACGATGAAATTAAAGCCCAAGCCGCCTCGGCCGCAGTCAAAGAGGGAACGGGCGACCCTGCAGAAAGCGCCTAAGGTTTTTTGCAAAAAAGCCTTAACCGTCAATCAATTAATGGGGCTCACTTCGGTGGGCCCTACCATTTTTGGACCTACGACAAAATACAATACCTGTAATAAAAATATTTATTTTCAGCGCCAATTTTGATGGGCCTATGCCTGAATCGTTAAAAAGCAAAATTACAGACAATTTTGTCTTTTTTTAAGGTGATCAGACCTAAAACGATGCGTCTTTGTGCGACAGTCCCAATAATAATTCTTTTCTTCGGATTAACTAAATTAGTATAATAAAAGATAAGTTTAACCAGAGATCTATGGATTGGTTTCTGATGAGTAGCGTACTTAACGTGTTTGAATCACCTAGACCATTGGAGGGCCTAAATGAGCGAATCGAAGACCCAGCAACTTCCCTTATTGCCGCTGCGGGACCTAATAATTTTTCCTCACATGATGATGCCCCTTTTTGTTGGTCGTGAAAAAAGTATCAATGCGCTTGAAGAAGCGATGAGCAAACAGACCGACATCGTTTTAGCAGCTCAGCGCGATGCCAAAACGAACAATCCGGAAGCCAAAGATATTTACAGCGTCGGGACGATTGGAACGATCATTCAGTTACTCAGACTTCCTGATGGCACTGTCAAAGTACTGGTCGAAGGTAAAAGACGGGTTCGCATCAAAGGCTTTGTTCCCAATGATAATTTCTTCGTCGTGGCTTGCGAAGATGTGGAAGAGGATGTTGAAAACCCCGTTGAATCCCAAGCCCTAGTCCGGTCGGTCAAATCAACTTTTGAAACTTATGTAAAATTGAACAAACGAATTCCACCAGAAATTTTGATGCGCGTATCGACTATTGAAAACGCCGCCGAACTTTCTGATATTATTGTCGCGCAGTTGAACTTAAAACTAGAAGACAAACAAAATGTCCTTGAAATTTTTGATTCGACAAAGCGTTTGGAACATTTGTTGAACTTAATGACCGGCGAGATTGAAATTCTTGAAGTCGAAAAGAAAATCCGCACGCGCGTTAAAAAACAGATGGAGCGCTCTCAGAAAGAGTACTACCTGAATGAGCAAATGCAGGCGATCCAAAAAGAACTTGGCGAAAAAGATGATTACCAGGCCGAACTTCAAGACCTAGAAATCAAAACTAAAGCCAAGAAAATGAGTCAAGAAGCCAAAGACAAGCTGATGAAAGAAATCAAGAAGCTGAAAATGATGTCACCGATGTCAGCGGAAGCTACCGTTGTCAGAAATTACATCGATTGGATGCTGTCACTTCCTTGGTATGACTTCACTGAAGAGAACCACAATATTAAATTTGCTGAAAAAATCTTGGACGACGACCATTGGGGCTTAGAGAAAGTCAAAGAACGAATCCTTGAATACTTAGCCGTTCTTTCGATCTCTAAAAACTTAAAAGGTCCGATTTTATGTCTGGTCGGTCCTCCAGGAGTTGGTAAAACATCTTTGGCAAGATCCATTGCAACAGCCATGAATCGACCGTTTGCTCGAATTTCATTGGGCGGCGTGCGGGATGAAGCTGAAATTCGCGGTCACAGGAAAACCTATGTCGGTGCGATGCCAGGAAAAATTCTGCAAGCCTTAAGAAAAGTCGACAAAGGAAATGCGATTTTGCTTCTGGATGAAATCGACAAAATGGCTTCAGATTTCCGCGGCGATCCAGCCTCGGCGATGCTTGAAGTTTTGGATCCTGAACAGAATTCAACTTTCCAAGATCATTATTTGGAAGTTGAGTATGACTTATCTAAAGTTCTTTTCATCGCGACGGCGAACTCTCTGCACACGGTACCACGTCCGCTGTTAGATCGTATGGAAATTATTTCTTTAGAAGGCTACATCGAGCAGGAAAAATTTCATATCGCCCGCAATTATCTGGTGACGAAACAAGTTGAAGCGCATGGTTTGGTGCAATTTAAAGTGACCTTCCAAGATTCGACGATTCGAAACTTGATTCGCTATTACACGCGGGAAGCGGGTGTTCGTAACCTTGAAAGACAGATCGCTAACGTTTGTCGTAAGGTCGCCAAAGAACTTGTGATGGAAGAAGCCAAAAAAGATCCAAAGAGCACTAAAAAAGTAAAAGTCTCGGGAAACCGTAAGTCTTATGTCGTGACTCCGAAGAAATTAATTGAGCTGCTAGGCGCTCATAAATATAAATTTGGAAAGATCGAAGACGAAAATGAAATTGGTCTTACAAATGGAATGGCATGGACCGAAGTGGGCGGCGACTTGTTGCAAGTTGAAGCCAACGTTGTTCCTGGTAAAGGTAAATTCACCGTCACCGGCCAATTGGGTGATGTCATGAAGGAATCTTGCTCGGCAGCCATGAGTTATGTTCGGTCTCGGGGACCACTTTTCGGTTTTGATAAAGAGTACTTTTCGAATGTCGACGTGCATATCCATTTGCCAGAAGGCGCTGTCCCCAAAGACGGACCCTCAGCGGGAATTGCGCTGACCACATCGATCGTTTCGGCGATCACAAAGATCCCGGTCCGACGGACTGTGGCGATGACTGGCGAGATCTCTTTACGCGGAAAGGTCATGCCGATTGGCGGACTGAAAGAAAAGATCTTAGCGGCTCATCGCGGCGGAATTAAAATGATCATCTGCCCGAAAGAGAACGAAAAGGATTTAAAGGACATCCCAAAAGAGGTCCTCCGTGAGCTGAAAGTCATCCTGGTGGATCATGTCGATCAGGTTCTGATTAACGCTCTGGACATTAAAAATCCTAAGGAGCTTTTCAAAAATATGAAGTCCGCGGATATTGGTATTAAGGCGCAGTACACGGGGCAATCCCAGCACGCGCATTAAAGCTGATTAATTTTCAAGCAACAATTTATTAGGCCCCTGTCAGTTTAAATCGACAGGGGCTTTTTTTTGATTCACCCATTGACGTTTAAAACAGATTCTGACAGAACCGTCCCACGGTCTTACAAAGATTTTAGGGGCTAATTTGGCGGCGTCTGTTAATTCAACATCTGATCCCATTCTTGATCAAAATTTCGAATTAGGTCGTCTTTATTGCGACCGTGGCGACTTTCAATTAGCGACTCATCATCTTACCAAAGCTTCTGAAACTTTTTTTACCAAGAAAAATGTTTCTGGTTTTCTAAAATGCTACAATTTACTTTTGCGAATCTATGCTGAGCGTGAAGAATACGATCTGATCAACAGCACGAAAGAGCGCCTTCAATATTTAGTTTTAAAAGAGGGTTTTGAGCTGAATTCAAAAACCTATTATACTTTGGCATTGTGTGCGTCCTACAAAAATCAGCAAGAAACCGCTTTGGATTATTTGCAAAAAGCTTTAGCGATCGCATTAGCCGCCGATGTAAAAGAAGATATCTGCCACGCTATTTTTGGTTTGGCTTTCGTCTACTCAAGTCACCCGATCAATCGCCTGCCCGAAGCTTTAAAAGAAATTTATAATCTGCAGGTGTTCTTTCAGGTTTACAATTTGCCAGAACTAAAGATTTCAACGTCCATGTTGAACGCCGATATTTTAAGAAAACTTCGAAAGTTCGATGAAGCCATCGATGTTGTTTGGAAAACTTACGATGATTTGCGCGAAACTAAAAACATGGTGACAGGCACCTATTTGTTAGCCCTCTTGGGATCGATTTACGCCGATGCCGGCGATAAAGATATGGCCCAAATGTACTTGAAGCTGGCCCAAAAAACAGTGGACCATAAAAATCAAATTCGCCTGTCGAAAATGATTAAAAATTACATCGAAAAGTTGGGTGGATTTGTCGACCGCGGCTTTGATTTAATTTTCGAAGAAGAAAACCATGCCGTTGTTGAAAGAAAATTGGGTCGGATTGATTTCAAGAATCAGTTTATCTTGCTAGATCTGTTACGAATTTTTGTTCAGAACCAGGGCAGCATTTGCTCGAAAGAATATTTGGTCGAAAATGTTTGGAAACAGCCCTACGATCCTGGCGTCCATGACAACAAAGTTTATGTGACGATCAAACGACTGCGCAAACTGATTGAGCCCGACTTTGACAAACCAAAATATATTTTCAGAGCAAAAAACGGTTATTATATGAATAAATCCGCAAAGATTCATATAGAGCATTAATGGGGGACTCTATGAGAAAACTTTTGATGGTTGTCATGTTGATGGGAATGGGTTTTCAAGCCAACGCCAGTCTTCGCCCCTCTGTGCCGCCACCGGCTCGGGTCGACACGAACTTATTAATTCAAGATGACCGTTTTGTCCCCTGGCCATGGAGTGTACGCAAAACCTTCCCATGGGCGATGATGGAAGGAACTTGGCTGGCACAAAATGGCAGCTTCCAATCCTACTATACTTTTAAAATCACTAGGGACGCTCAGACACGTCGTTTTGAAGTGCGACAACTGGATGCCGTGACCTGCCAAGAAGTGGCCTTTGGCCAAGGCTCAGCCCCAAGGACTCAGAACAATATTGTGACCGATATGTTTTACCTGAATGTGCGGCAGTCCTACGGAATTTATGTTCGCTCCTTTGATTACGGTGGGCCCATGAAAGACATCAGCGTCAGTCCTATTGATGGACAGGTGGTACTGCTTTCTATTCAGCCGCAAGGCCGTGATGAGTACGTTCACTTAGGTATTTCCAAAATATCTAACGATTCGACGGCGGCATTTTGTAAGGGTAAAAAGTAAGTGACCGGGCAAAGTCGAAAATAAGCCCTCGACAAAGCCCACCTTCTTTGTTACCTAGTTTTAACTTAATTTTACCAATAGGGAGTTAGCTCAGTTGGTAGAGCGCCACCCTTACAAGGTGGACGTCGCAGGTTCGACTCCTGTACTCCCTACCATTTATACCCCAAGAAAAAACGATAAACTAAAAATCTCAAAGTGAATTAATCACTTACAGAGATAAAAACCGAGAGGTTTTTCAGGTCG
>JAYWEQ010000114.1:0-14227 GCA_043779185.1 Pseudobdellovibrionaceae bacterium | reverse complement strand
GACAAAGCGCCTCTTGCTATAGATTACAGGCTTATGACAAGAATTCCGCTTGCCTTGATTTTAATCCTCTCATTCGGAGCTTTCGCGAAGGCGCAAACTTCGTCCGTCACACTGACCGCTGAAGTTCGCATTGGTCAGGGGAATTTTTCTGAACGCTTGCCCTTAGAAATTCGCGATCCTGAAATTTACTCTCCGAAGTCTGCAAGATTTTCGGCCAATGGGAAAAAACTTTATATCAATTCTTTAGAGGGTGGAAAAACGGTCGTTTATTCATGGCCCCAATTAAAAAAATTAAAATCGATTTCACATCGCTTTACGGCTAAAAATTCTTCATTGTTTTTTGGCGAAACGACGGTCTTTGGCTATCCCTATTTAAGCGTTCCGCCGTCCGGTGATCAAAATCAATTTATGGGCAAACCTGTCGAAAGCGAACTTTCTGCGGATGGAAAATATCTTTGGGTGCCCTACTACCGCCGAGATTGGGATTTATCAGCCCAATCCCCTTCTGCAGTGGCCATCATCGACACTGAAACAGACCAAATTGTGCGAGTCATGCCCACAGGACCAATTCCAAAATATGTCGTGGCTTCACCAGATGGGCGCTATATGGCGATCATTCACTGGGGTGATAATACGGTCGCACTGATTGATGTTTCTAGTGGGGATCCTGCTCGCTATCAATATGTTTCCCACATGACCGTTGAAAATCAATTGGATCAACAGCCCCTCACTGGCACCGACCGTGACGATACCTGCGGATTTTGTTTACGAGGAAGTGTTTTTTCTTCTGACAGTCAGTATTTGATTGTGGGTCGCATGGGAAAGGGTGGCATTGCGGGATTTCATATTCCATCCCGCCGTTATTTGGGATCAATTATGAATGTCGCCTCAACACCAAGACATTTAGTTCTTGGTCCTGACGGCGATACACTTTATGTCAGTTCTAATTGGGCCGGCGCCGTTTCAAAAACCAGCCTTCAAAAAGTCCTCGCAAGTCTTGAAAGTGCCCAGGGCCGCAGAATTCCTGGCCCTAGCTGGAAATCCGCCTCGATTGGAAAAGGGGCTCGAACCTTGGCGCTCTCACCCGATGGACGACTGCTCTTTGTGGCCATGAATGATTCTGCCGAAGTCGTCACTTTAGATTCACAAAGCCTGACCGTCCTTAATCGTAGGCCCGTCGATCCCTACTCTGTCGGCTTAGCCGTATCACCGGACGGCCAAGCTGTCGTCGTGACCAGCCAAGGCCATTCTGGTCATGGCGGAAACTCTGTTAATATTTTCTCGGTTCATGTCAACGAAACTAGCCCCGCAATTTCGCTTCAAGGCTTGAATTGATTATTTCTGCGTCCCTGGTGCCAAACGAATCCCATCGTCATCGACGGTGATCAGTCTTTTTTTATAAAGTCCACCTAATGCTATTTTATATTTTTTCTTACTGACGCCAAAAAGCTGATAAATTTTTTCAGCGGGCGTTTTATCGTTCACGGCTAAAAACCCGTTCTCACTTTTTAACATGGTCATTATTTTATTTGCTAAATCCTGAGGCTCTTTTTCATTTAAATTTTGCAAACTTAAATCAATTTTTCCATCTTCTCGAAGTTTTTTTATAAATCCAGAAATTTTTTGCCCATGTTCAAGGGGTTGAAAAATTTCGTTATTATAAATCATTCCCCAGTGAGCTCCGTTGATAATTGCTTTAAATCCTAAATCGGTTCGCGCCGCAATAAAAAGATCAACGGCCTGGCCCTCCTGATAGGTCCCGGGCTCCGTTTCGACATATTTATCAAGCCTCATGGAGGCACAGATTCGGTCCGTATTATCAAGGTAAATATAGACCACGACGGTTTGTCCAACTTTTAAAGGACGTGTTCTTTCACGAAAGGGCAGAAATAAATCTTTTGGCAGACCCCAATCTAAAAAGGCGCCAATACTTTCTAAGGAGACCACTTCCAAACAGGCAAAGTCGCCGACTTGTGCAAGCGGAGTTTGGGTTGTGGCAATCAAACGATCGTCGGAATCATAACAAATAAAGACTTCTAAGATTTCGCCAATATCACAATTTTCAGGCAGATCCCTGAGGGGCAAAAGAATTTCGCCGTCTTCACCACCGTCGAGGAAAATCCCGAAATCGACATGTTTTAAAACTTTTAATTGATTGAAGTTACCAATCTGAACCATCAAGCACCTGACTTATAAAATGAGCGGTTTTGGAATTAAATTTTGTTGTTTGAGCCAATCTGGATTAAAAATCTTTGACTGATACCTGAGGGCTCCATCACACAAAATCGTAGCGATTTTTCGCCCTTTTCCGGCTTTAGCAATTTTCCAAGCGGCACAAGCATTTAAAGCCGCCGAAGTTCCCACTAGCAAGCCTTCGTACTTGGCTAAATGATAAAGCATGTCGATCATTTCTTGATCTGTTATCTTTAGGGCATCATCAATCACGGCCTCTTTGAAATTCGCCGTCAAACGCATGATTCCGATTCCTTCTGTGACGGAAGAGCCTTCTGTTTTAATCTCGCCATTTTTAACAAATTGATAAAGCCCCGAGCCCATGGGATCAGCAAGGGTTGTTTTTATCTTTGGATTTTTCTCTTTTAAAAATCGAGAGACGCCTGAAAATGTTCCGCCAGTTCCCATGGCCGCGCAAAAATCAGTGATCGTGCCGGCGGATTGTTCCCAGATTTCCGGACCAGTGGTTGAAAAATGAATTCGAAAGTTCGCTAAGTTTTCAAATTGATTGGCCCAAAACCCTTTCAGATCGGCCTCTGCTAATCGGCGGGCGGTATGATAAAAATGATTTTGATCGGCAAAAGGAACAAGCTTAACCTTGACGACTTCGGCTCCCAAAGCCTCAAGCGTTTGGTATTTTTCAATCGCCAGACCTTCAGGCAAAACTAGTTTTGTCTTAAAACCCATTTGCGCAGCTAAGGTGGCAAGACCGATTCCTGTATTGCCTGCGGTCCCATCATAAATCACAGTTCCCGGTTGAAGCTGACCTTGATCTTGAGCTTCCTTTAAAATTCCAAGGGCCGCACGATCTTTCACGCTTCCGCCGGGGTTCAAAAATTCAGCTTTGCCCCAAATTTCGCAAGCAGTGCTGTCGCTTAATGATTTAATTTTAATCAGTGGAGTGTTTCCAACGGCGGTTTGCAAAAGGCCTGCCTGCATCTTTACCTCTCTCGTCTTTTAGAAGAGTATCCCATTTTCCAAGATTAGGTAAGTTCTCTTCAAGATCTAGGAGGCGGCCTCAATCACATAATGGGGCTCATTCAGCACTGGTAGGATCAGAATAAAGGTGGTGCCTTGTCCCTTGATAGACTCAACGCCAATTTTTCCGCCCATTTCAGCAACTGCACTTTTTAGGGCATCCAGACCGACTCCGCGACCCGACATTTCAGTCACACGCTGCGCGGTTGAAAACCCAGCTTCAAATATGTAAGGGATCAGATCTGAATCTAGCATGCCTGAGGCTGTCACGACGCCGTTTTTTATTAATTTTTGACGAATCACTTCAGGGTCAATACCCTTTCCATCATCAGAAATTCTAATTTCCATCATCGAACGAACACTGTCCTTCAAAAGTCGGCAATTGATCCTGACTTGACCGGCTTCAGTCTTTCCTAATTTCTTCCTGATCTCCGTCGATTCAATGCCATGATCCACTAAATTTCTGAAAAGATGCTCTAAGTTTTCCCAAACATGACCATAACGTTCAGGCAAAATTCGGATGTCATTGCCACTGATCTGCAAAGTCGAAACTTTTTTCCGTAAGGCCTTGGCCGTCTGCTGAACCAAAGTATCGAATTGTAGGAGGACATTCCTGACTGGCACACAAAGGATTTCATTGACGAAGGAGTTATAAACGTAATCCAAAGATGTGTTCGGAACTTTTAATCTTCCGGCAAAACTATTCAGGCTGTCCAAGTTAACTTCACGGAAGGCTTTATTTTCTCGGATAATATCGCCAATCACTTCACGATGCTCTTCCAAAAGACTTTCAAAAAGCTGTTCACACTTAGCCGTCGCTTCAAACAAAAATATTTGAGCGTCGTCCAACCGCACCTTTGTGGCAAGATCCGATTCAACTTGGTGGAAAAGTTCTTTGACCTTCACCATTCCAAAAGTTCCTGCAGCTCCTTTTAAGGTGTGCAAATGCCTTTTAATCAAAGTCAAAGTATCAAATGAAAATGCATCAAAATTTAAAAGTTCGTGCATCTCTTGAAAGAACCTTCGGGAATGTATCACATAATGACGAAACCGCGTGCGATCTTTGAGGATAGCGACAACCAAGGTGGCATAAGCTTGCATTCCCTGAGCTTTGCGATCGGCTTCTATTTCCCGAGTTCGATCCGTTGCGATAACAACCACTGATTGAATTTTGCCTAATTTATCACGGACAGGCTTGTACTCTAGGCCGACAATTCGCCCGCCAGAGTGGGGAAAAAACTTTTGGCCAATCATGGCTAAGTCATCAAAGTCTATAGTCTCTTGAAAAAGCATCTCAATCCAGTCTTCAAAAGTTCCCTGCTTTTCTTCGGGAACTTTCAGCGCCTCTAGAACAGATTTTCCATTAGGACTGCCTTCTAGTAATGTTTCACACACCTTTGAACATAAAGAATCAATTTTGCCATCACTTCCAAAAAGAAAAAATCCTTGTCCCAAACTGTTTACCATCGCGTCGAAGGTTTGGTTGATACTAAATAAAGATTTATTGACGGCCATCAGTTCTTTTGAACTGATCTCAAGGCTTCTTTGCGCCAACTCGACCTGTTTGGTCATTTGATGATAAGCTTCGTCAATCATATCCAAAAGAATTGGAAAACCACTAAAAAATTGAACCAATTCATTTTTTTCAGTCGTTTCTGGGAGGTGACTAATAAACGCGCCAAAGCGCTGTATATCTGAATCGCTCAGCTCATACTCAAAGGATTTTTTTAACTGCCGAAGAACTTTTTTACTTCGCATAATTTCTGCTTTCTTTTAAGCCGCTTCGGTTTTCAAATTTTGCTCGTGAAAACTTAAAAGAACATAAAAAGATCCAACTTCCGAATCAAATGGAACAACCATTGTCGGCCCCGAGTCGCAAGTCAAAATCGTATGTTGGTCCCCAATGATCACGTTAGGAACAGCCATCTTAAAGGCAAAGCCATCTTTGTTTAAATTGGCTTTCACGACACCATAAATGATATTCGTCAGCTCGCCGACTCCTAATTTAACGGACTTGTCGATTTCAGTAAATGGCTTCCGGTACATTTTTGAAAGCATGCCAAAAATAGTGGCTTTCGGAAAACTGATAACTAGGGTTCCCTCATTTTTATCTTGAACCAAAGTGATAAGGCCCGAGACATCGCCGTGGATGCTGCAATCTTTTTCTACACGATAAGATCCAACCTTTGGCTTTAGGCCAAACATACTTGACAGGGTCGAGTGTACCCCATAGTCAATCTCTCGAGCCAGGCGATCTCCTAGTTCAATTTTCAACTGTTTATTTTCAGACATTTTTTGCCTCCGAGAAACTTAAAATTTAAGCAGCTGATGAATAAAGTTTAGAAAGAATTTTATGAACCTTTTTTTCAAGAAGTTCAGGTGAGATCGGTTTGATCAAGTAATCAGTGGCACCCGCCTTAATGGCTCTGACAACAGATTCTTGCTCCGACTCGGCCGTCACCATCACAAAGGGCAAAGCTTTCAAAGCTTCGCTGCGGCGACAGTTTTCTAAAACTTCGATGCCGGTCATTTCTGGCATTGTCCAATCGCAAAATACGATCGAATAGGGCTCTCCTGAAATAAAAGATTCATTCAGCATTTCTAAAGCTTTTACGCCATCTTCGGCTTCTTCAATATGATAGAAACCCAAATCGTTTAGTGCGTTTTTAAGCATCACTCGAACCATTTCAAAGTCGTCCACCACAAGAATTTTTAATTCACTTTTGCTCACAGTTTCCTCCGCACAGAACCCTTTTAGGGACCTCACTCAATCGGTTCGCAAAGCTTTGACCTTAATAGTTAGACGCCTTCAGAATTAAAAATTATTTCTCGCAATGTTTTTACAAGTTTAGGATCAGTTATATTCTCTAGCTCAACCCGGTCGAAAGTCTGGTCTAGGGACGCAGTGTGGCCTTGGGTTTCAAGGCAAATGAGCTCATCGAAACGATTTGCTAATGCAATAATTTGTATCTCAACAGATGGCTTTTTTCCTTGAACATCATTTGGAAATCCGCCTTCGCCCCAGCGCACATGGTGATACCGAATAGCCTCGCGACAAAGGTCCGAAATTTCAAGATTTTTTTCCTGTAAAAGTTTAATCGAAAGTTCGGGGTGCGTTTTGTAAAGTTTAAATTCATGCATCGACATTTTATCGGCCGATGTTTTTTTTAATTTTTGCGGCAAATAAGACAATCCTAAGTCGTGAAGCATTCCCGCTATTGCCAAAGTTTTTAGATCACCCTTCCTAAAAGCCATCGCAAATAACACAGCATAAGTAGACACATTGCTGGCATGTTCAAAAATATCACCACTGGCAAGAGCCAATGTATGAATTTTTTGTTGCCAGTCCCCGGGGTATTTCAAGCCCAGATACTGATCAATTATTTTTCTGATATGCTCGACGTTTTTTTTTGCCGGGTTTAGGATTTGAGTGGTTGATTCATGCACAAGTCCTAAAATTAATTCTTTCACAGAGGCCAATAGCTTCTTCTCTTTTTCTGAGTCCAATGTTTTATTTTCCATTGGCGCCAAGTCAAAAAGACGGGCCGCGGAATAATCTCGAAACTTTTGAATGTCCGAAAAAGGAATAAATAAAGAGTTCACTTGAAAAGTTTTAAGTCTAGCCAGTCGATTAAAATCAAAAATATCGCCAGCCCCAATATATGGAACAAAACGATTATTTCGCGGCAAGTAAATTCTAATCTCAAAATTAAGCCGAGTTCCTACCTCTACATCAATCAAGCGAATCGGCGCATAAAGCCTTGCTTCGGCCTCTAAGAAGGCCCGATTTAAAATACTTTTAAAGGCACTTTCCTCGTCCGGCAGGGTGAAAGAGTGAGTGAATCCGTTCTTCAGAAGATTTTTTTTATCAGAACTTGATGAGTCCTCAGAAACAT
Organism: Pseudobdellovibrionaceae bacterium; assembly: GCA_043779185.1. GTDB lineage: Bacteria > Bdellovibrionota > Bdellovibrionia > Bdellovibrionales > Bdellovibrionaceae > JAYWDA01. Next base: position 7,121 of record JAYWEQ010000114.1, on the reverse strand, counting down.
AAAAAATCTGTGTCGTTGGATACAGCATCCTTAAAGTTTGACCCATCTCCAATAAACCCATTCCTGCTAATTCACCCCCGCACAGAATGACTTGGAAAATCGGTGATGGTTGAATTTTTGTAAGGGCTTGTAATCCCAATTTATCAGAGCACTTTTCAATTTCAATTTGCGGAGCTATCGTGATGGCGTCTTTTTCAGAAAAGGTCCCGATCAAAAGAACTTTGATCTTTGCCACTACTGGCCCTCAAAACTTTTGACCTTAAAAGTTTGACAGTTATTTCGGCCTGCGGCTTTAGCTTTATAGAGTGCTTGGTCGGCAGCTTCAATGATTTTTTCCTTCGTCATTGCATGGCGCGGATAGACGGCTAATCCGATGCTGATGGTGACCTTCAACGGACCTGAAGAATGCGATACAGAGCCATTCTGAACCGCCACTCTTAATTTTTCAGCGGCAACTTGGGCGCCTTTTTCATCGGTATCAAAAAGCACGACGGCCATCTCCTCGCCACCATATCGCGCAATCAAATCTGAGGTTCGCAATTGGCACTTTAGGTTTTTAGCGACCATTTGTAAAACTTGGTCTCCAACCGGGTGGCCATAGGTATCATTAACCTTTTTAAAATGATCCACGTCACACAGCAGAACAGCAAAGGTTTTACTTTCGCGCCCGGCTTGCGAAAAATAAGTGCTCAAACGTGAGTGAAAATACCGCACGTTATTTAATTGGGTCAGTTCATCAGTGATCGACGTCTGGTAAAGTTTCGCAGTTTTCAAAGTGATCGCCAAGGGATCCATCAAAAACTCAAGAAATTCGATCGTATCAACATCAATCTTGGGATTTTGCATAAAATTCACCAGATGGACAAAGCCCATGACCTGGCTGCTACTTTTAAGACACAAAGAAGCCACATTATAAATTTGCTGAGGGTAAATGGCTTTATAAAATGTTTTTAAGACTTCATTTTTATCACTTGAAAAAACCGCCAGTCCGGCTTGCGCAAGGCTTAAAAGTTCTGACGAATTAAATGATTTAGGTAATTCGATTCGATTCGCGACGGATGAAGTCGTCGAAGCCTCTATTGAAAAAGCATCTTGGGCGGTATTCCATTTAAAGTAAAATCCGACGGAAAACCCAATTTTTTCAATGGCCCGGTTTAAAAAGTCTTGAATAATGGTTTCTTCATCAAGTAGAAAACGGGTGGATTCTGAAAAATCTAGTAAAAAAGAAATGTGCTCAAGCTTTCGATCCAACTTGCTGTTCGTTAAAAGAAGCTCAGCTCGGTGATTATTGATCTCTTGCGCTAATTCTTCTTTTTGAGTGATTTGAACTCTGTATTTTTGATGTAAATTATATTCTGCACTTCTGTCATACATAGAAATTAAAAAATGTTTTTCATCCGTGCCACTGAGTAAGGGCTGGATCGAAACCTGAACTGTTCCCATTTTTTTTCCGTTTGCGAACTGAACTTCAACATAAGGTGTTGCTGTGCTCAAACTTTTAAAAAATTCTTCATTCCAATTCAGTGTTGGCGAAAACTGAATACTTCCAGGGAAAATTGTTTGCTGAAGCTTCTGAACCCTCAGACCCAAAATTTCCATGGCTGTGGGATTGGCATAAATAAATCGACCTGTTTGATCAACGACAAGCACGCTTTCTTGAAATGAGTCATACATCTTATAGTCTGGTGGGCTGCTCATGAGAATTCCTTGTGTCCTATCATATCGGGATAACTAAATTATTCTCAAATAAAATTTTCTTATTTTAGGTCCTGAAAGTACCTCAAGGAACCCTACTTTATTCCGATCAGTCTGGGCGATTACTAACCCTATCGAAAAGGTCAGAAAAATGAAAACTCATCAAATTCATCTAAAAAAGAATTCCGAATTAAAAAAAGAGCTCGAAACTTTGTCTGGATTAGCTCCCCAGCTTGTCATGATCTTTGGCGATGTCGACGGCTTTGCCTCCAAAGCCCTTCCTGCTGAGATTTCAGCTCACTTTCCAAAAGCCATGGTGATTGGCTGCTCGACTTCTGGCGAGATCACCAACAAAGGCAGTTTTAGTGGGACCACCGTGGTCCACGCCTGCCACTTTGATAGCGCCGTTCAGATTCAACCAGCTACTGAAAAAATAATGGCATGAAAGATTCGCTGGAGTGTGGTCGGCGCTTGGCGCGGCAGCTTAAAAAGGATCAACTTAAATACATCTTTGTCTTAGGTTGCGGTCTGAATATTAATGGCAGTTTAGTCATCCAAGGGATTCGAGAAATTGTCGGCGAAAATGTTTTGATCACCGGAGGACTTGCCGGCGACAGTCAAAAATTCCAACAAACTTATACGATTCTTAACGGAGATATTTCAGATCACTCAGTGGTCGCGGTAGGCCTTTCGGGCGCTTCCATTCAAACAGCCTATGGATCCATGGGAGGCTGGGAGCCCTTTGGCCCCGTCCGTCGAGTGACTAAATCAGTCGACAATGTGATGTTTGAAATTGATGGCGAGCCTGCATTAGATGTTTACAAAAGATATCTTGGCGATCGCACGAAGGACTTACCTGCTTCTGGTCTGTTGTATCCCTTTGCTATATTAAAAGATAATCATGATACCTCGGGCTTGATTCGAACTATTTTGAATGTTGACGAAGCCACTAAGTCACTGATCTTTGCCGGCGATATTCCAGACAAAGGGCTTGTTCAATTAATGCATTCTTCGAATGAAGCTTTGATCGATGGTGCCAAAAAGGCGGCTGAATTTACTGTTGAAGGTTTGGGTGGAAAAAAACAAGAAGGCCTAGGAATTTTGGTCAGCTGCGTGGGTCGAAAATTAGTCATGGGTGAAGATATCGATGACGAATTAGATGCCGTGCGGGAAGTTCTTGGACAGATCCCGATGGTTGGTTTTTATTCCTACGGCGAAATATGCCCTCAGCATGGTTTCCAGGAATGCAAACTTCACAACCAGACAATGACGATCACATATCTGTACGAATCAAAGATTTAGCTTCGCGCGAGCAAACAGAGATGATCACAGCGTTCATTATATAGAATTCCCGAATGAGCTTTGATCCACTGCCAGGAAATGGGACGTGATTGAAGTAGCCCATAAAGATCTTGAATCTGATCTTTATGGGGAATAGGTCGGTTATTTTTTTTCAACCAGTTGTTGCCCGCCCACTCAGGCATTTTAATATTAATGGTTTGAATAAGGACTTTCGAATCAGAATAAAGCGTCGCTGGCGTTGACAGAGGAAAGCTTCGTAGGGCTTCAATGGCTGCGTGAAATTCCATCCGGTGACTTGACGTTTTTTTCGCCAGTCCGCTGGCCTCATGAATCACTGCGCCCTCTTTAACGATGACATAGGCCCAAGATCCGCGACCCTGCTTATAACTTCCATCTGTGTAAATCTCAAACATAATATCATTAAGCCACAAATTTAAAAAAAGCCCCAGCTGAAATATCAGTGGGGCTTTTTTTAACTAAAATATTCGCAAAATTTAATAACCGCCGCGAATTCTGACTGCAAAGTCACCGCGACAACCTTGATCGACCCAAATATAATTTCCTGAGACTCCATAGGTTCGACCGTATTCACATTTAGTTCTGGATAGCTGTCGAATCAACTGGATAGTGACAATTCTGCCACGACTGCGAGTCGCACAAGTGTTGTAACGATAGCCCTGTGAATTACATTGAATCTGTTCAGTTCGATCGCGGCCATAGCCAGGATAGCCTGGATATCTTGGATCGCGACGACCTCTCCATGGATCATCAGGATAGCCAGGGTAGCCTCCGCGGTCTCCACGATCGTATTCAGAAATCACTTCAAAATCTCCCGAGCAGCCGTCGCTGACCCATATCGAATTATTATCAAAACCCCAGTTTTGACCCTCGACACAATTTGTCCGAGAGGTTTGCCGCACCAGATATGAAGTGTCTGCGTAACCATTAATTGCACAGCTATTATACCGATAGCCGTTACTTGCACAATGAACCAATTCGGCTTTCGCTGCGAATGAAAATAAAGACAGACCAAGAAATCCAAAAACTTGAATCCATTTTAACATAAAAATCTCCTTTGTTTATGACGTTCTCAAGAATGGAATTCAACTCTTGTGCCAGGGTTTTTTGAGGATTTTTGCACCATTTTATTTTGAAATCTATTCCTGCCTGTAGGAAAGTTCGACATCCTTAGGATCCCATCTTTAAGACGTTGATTCTGTGAAATCCTCCCATTATTAATGCTCCAAATTTTCTTTTAACCTGGACAGTTTTAAGACAAAACGTAAAAATTAAGTCTGCAAAGTCTTTGAGGTGAGTCATGGTTTTAAAAAGAAGGGATTTGTTTAAGTTCGGCGCTGCAAAGGCCATGGCTAGCAGCCTTTCTTTATCATTTCCAGTCCTGGCAGGCGCTGAAACCATTGTTGATCCTCCTCAAAAGAAGGGTCCCTCTGTTTTGCAGGGTGCGACAGATGAAACGCGCACTCAGTTTTCAATTGTTTATGACGAAGCTGTCGAACTTGAGTTTTTAGTTTCGAATTCGCAGCAAGAATCCTGGCATCCCGACAGCGTCGAAGTGATCACTTCACCTGGCCAACTAAAAAAAATAACCAAGGTTTATTTTTCCCAACTTCGCCTTAAAGACAATTATATTTTAACAATATCAAGGAGCGATGATCGACGGGTTTTAGATGTCAGGGAATTTAAAACTTTAGACCTTGATTCACCCGCCCTTCGTTTTGCGATCTGCTCGTGCATGGATCATAAGCTTCACCAGCCAGAAATCTGGAAAAATTTAATCTTACAAAAACCTCAACTGATTTTATTTATTGGCGATCAGGTTTACGTCGATAGGGACCTCCCCGTCACCGGCGTCAATCCGGCTCATTTGTGGAAAAAGTTTTGCGACGCACGGGCCACTTTAGAAATTTATTTTAGCAAAACTGTGATTCCCATCATAGGCACCTGGGACGATCACGACTTTGGGGTGAACGATGGAAATAGCATTAATTTTCCCTTGATCAAAGAATCGCAAAACAATTTTCTTTCTTTTATGGCTCAAAAAGAGTCTTACTGCCGTGCTTTGATTCGTGGTCCCGGCATCAGTTCCGCTTTTAAATTTGGCTCACAATTATTTATTTTAACAGATGGCCGCAGTTTCCGAAAGGAAGCTGACTCGCGGGACCGCTTTGCCCACTGGGGGGAAGCCCAGGAAAAGTGGATGCTGGACTTGATTAGAAATCATCAAGGACCCACGTGGTTAGTGAACGGCAGCCAAATATTTCCTTCTTTTTTAAGAAGAGAATCTATGTCGGCCCACCATCCTGTTCAATTTCAAGGTCTGTTACTTGAGCTAAAATCAATGCCATCGAAAGTTGTCTTTATCACCGGAGATATTCATTACAGCGAAATTTCACAAATTGAAAGTTCAGACATCGGTTACAAAACTTACGAGCTGACTTCAAGCTCTGTGCATAGCAAGGGGCTGCCGGTTTCTACTGGTTTTATTTTTAATTCACGGCGAATCGCAAGCTCGGGTGAAAGAAATTATATCATGGTTGATGCCAAGGCCATTGGCAGGAGTCTTCAATTCGAAGCCACCAGCCGTTCTGCGTCCGGACATATTTTATTTCAAAAAAAACTTATCGTCTAAAAACTAGAACGGAAGTTCTGACTGAATTGGAATTTTCATTTTCACTTCAGGCCAAGTAATTTTGGGATTTTCAAAAAAACTAATACTGACAGCAAAGGCTCTGAAGTAATCGTGATCCATGTGGAAGTAGCCTTCTTTACCTATCGTTGCCCCCCAACTGTTTTTAATTTTCCACTTTAAAATTTGATTTGTTTTTGGGTCAAAATCATAGCCGACAATTTGAACGGCGTGCCCAGCCGTTGGCAAACCATAGAAATCTCTCTGTGGACGCGAAAGCGGTCCACCACCTAAAGGGATTTCGAAAGCCGCTATCGACATGATACCTGTCAAGGGCTCGACGTAATTAGAATTATGATCGTAACCCAAATAAACGTTCAAACCCTGATCCAGAAGCGACCGCGCTGTGGATTCAACAGTTTCAAGATCAGTCAGCACAACTTGAAGGCTTTTATCATCATACTCAGAGGGCGATTCTTTTCTGTGATGATTAACGATCATTGAAACAATGGGCTGATCTAATTCATTAAAAAAAGCGGTTTGAAACTGTTGGGGAGTGTAGGTTTTGCCTTCATATTCAAAAGTTTTAGGAAAGCCTCCAATAATATTTTCAAATATTATTGTGATTTGCAGTTTGGCTTTCCTAGTGATTTCTTTTTTCTTGGACGCATCACCCTGTTGATCTCTTTCCCAGCGGGCTCGCCCGGCAATATTTGTGATGTAGTCACTGATTCGGCTCGATAAGGGATGTGACGAAAAACTTTTTGCACTCTTCCAGACACCCTCGGGAACAATTCCGTAGGCTTGGATCGCGGCCCGGGACATCCACACCTGTTCTCCAAGGCCGAGGTTGAGCTTAATGTCGTCAGATTCTAAGAGCTCTAAACTTTTTCTAAGCCAATGCCGAGCACTGAGATAATCTGTAGAAATTTTAATCTCGTCATGGGTGCGAGCTTTATAATCGCGCTCTAGAAGCGAGGTCCAAGAGTAAAGATGGCACGTGCCTAGGCCGCATTGGTTTTTGACGGCCGATTGATCAGGAATGAGGACCTTGTAGTCGTAGTTGGGCCGGTAACCCTTTTTAAAAAGGCCATAATCGAGCACAGGAGAAGCCTTAAAAATCGATTCACAGCGGGGCTGCGCCCAAACCTGAGACAGTGACAAAAATAGCATCACCCCTGTTAAAATCTTTACCACAAATGCTCCCATCCGTTGCTGGCCATTGATGGCCGAAGGCACTCAATAGAAAGGATTCAAGATGCATGCCCTAAAAATTAAGAAACTGCCCCACTTAAGTGTGCTTGCTTTAACTCGCGCGTCGAATAAGTTCAGTTTTTCTAGAGGCTTATCATCTCCTTGCGGCCAAACGAATTCCTGAGGAATTCGTTTGGTAACAACGAATCATTTAAACACCTAAAATAACAAAGTAACCTTGAGGCGTTAGTCTGCGCTACGCACACTTAAGTGGGGCAGTTGG
>JAYWEQ010000113.1:0-2749 GCA_043779185.1 Pseudobdellovibrionaceae bacterium | reverse complement strand
GGCTTATCATCTCCTTGCGACCAAACGAATCATTTAAACACCTAAAATAACAAAGTAACCTTGAGGCGTTAGTCTGCGCTACGCACACTTAAGTGGGGCCGTTGGTAAAATTCGACGGTGGTTTTTTGAGCAGCACTCAAGTGACAACCAAGCCGTTTAATGTCCGCCTTCAAGCGAGGTCGGTCCTGATGTTTTTTTCAAACAAAGAACCATGATCAAGCAAAACACTAATCCCCACGATATAACGACAAAAGCGTCACTAAAAGATTGAATGAGTGAATCCCGATACGCTGTCTGAAGAACATGCCTTAAAGTCATAGCTTTGGCTTCAAACCATCCCGACATCGACTGTGATAAAAAGCTTTCAGCCGTCGGTAGATAATCGACCCATAGATGCGGGCTGTCGGCGTCAATCAGCTCGACGTGATTTTGAAGATGCTGGGTGGTCCTGCTGACCAACAAAGACGAACATAAACAAATTCCTATAGATCCGCCAATATTTCTGATAGTGTTATAAATCGCAGAGGCCTCAGCAATTTGAGCTTGCGGAATACAGGACATGGCTAAGGCCGAAAGCGGAATCATAAAAAGAGGTTGCCCTAAAGCTCTAAGAATAAGGGACAAGCGAAATTGGTCCCCGGCATAAAGCATATCTAAGGAGCAATTTAAAAAATTACTAAATATAAAAAGCGAAAATCCAATCAGCGCAAGCAGCCTTAAATCAAATCGACTCATCAAAAAAGGTAAGAGTGGCATCACTAGGATCTGAGGTAAACCAATCCACATGATCGTCGCGCCAATTTGCTGGGCGGAATAGCCTTGGACCTGCCCCAGATAAACAGAAGTTGCGTAAACTCCCCCATAAAGTGCAATCGCCGCAAAAAGGGTGATTAAAGCAGACAAACCAAAGTTGCGTTCTTTAAGAAGTGAAATTTTTAGCAAGGGGTTTTCTTTCAGAAGCATCATTACAAGAAAAATCGCAAAGCTTGCGATGAACAGCAAAAAGAAAAACTGAATACTAAAATCTTCAAACCACTCTTTGCGAGCGCCCTCTTCCAAAATATAAGTCAAGGATCCTAAAGCCAGGGATAAGAAAAAAGCCCCTGAGAAATCGAATTTTTTTAAGAGCCTTATTTGTAACGAGGACTTTTCAAATCCATACATCAAGAGCGCTGCGACTAAAGCACCTGGAATGACATTGATAAAAAAGATAAATCTCCAGTTCATTTGTTCTGTCAAAAAGCCACCCAGCGTCGGACCCAAGGTTGGTGCCAACGTTATAGTCAAACCAAAAACAGCAAAACCTACATTTCTTTGCGCGAGGGGTAGCTTCGTTAAAATTGTTTGAAAAGACATCGGAATCAGCACGCCACCCGACAGCCCTTGCAAAATTCTGAAAAAAACGATGCTTTCGAGGTTCCATGAAAAACCGCAAAGGACAGATGAAATCAAAAAGATGATTGTACTTGTCACAAAGAATCTTCTAACCCCAATGGCCGTGGATAAGGCACCGGTCATGGGAATGACAATAATTTCTGCAATCAAGTAAGCCGTTGTGATCCAAGATCCCTCGGTCATACTTAATGACAAGGCCCCTTGGATCTCACGCAAGGAAGCGTTGATCACTTGAATATCAAGGATGGCCATAAAAGCCCCAAGGGCTGCGCCAATCACGGCGGCCCAATCCCGTAAACTTGCTTTAGAATTATTTGTCGCGGTATTCATTCACACCTGTTGTATCGACACTGACTTCAACAGACATACCTGGCTTAAGATTAAACTCAGGCTTATGATTTTTATCAATAGTAATCTTTACTGGAATTCGTTGAACAACCCGAGTGAAATTCCCCGTTGAATTTTCAGGCGGGAGGAGACTGAGTTTTGCACCACTGGTTGGAAAAATAGATTCCACAAATCCTTGCACGGGATCATTGGGAAAGCCATCCACGGTTATTTTTACTTTTTGCCCGACCCGTAGTTTTCTGATTTGAGTTTCTTTAAAGTTTGCTTTGATCCAACGATCGGTCTCGTCGACCACAATAAATAACGACTGACCTGGTTGAATCACCTGCCCCAATTGCACCGACCTTTTTGCAACTATGCCATCTGCAGGTGCTAAGATTTTTGTATATTTAATTTTAATTTCGCTTCCCTGCAAGTCGACTTCAGCCGCTTTTAGATTTGCCTCGGCATTTTCAAAGTCGAAATCTGAAATCGCTTTTGTCGCATGCAGAGTCGTCGACCTTTTAAGGTCGAGCTCTGCCTTTTCAAATTTTAATTGTTTAAAGTTTTTTTCGAACATAAAATCGCTGTCGTCAATCAGAAGTAGGGTTTGGCCTTTTTTTACAATTTGCCCTTCACGAGCATAAACTTCTTTAACGGACCCTGCGACTTTTGTGCTGATCGGATAAAAGTCGGCCTCTAGGTAGGCGTCATCTGTCGTGATAAATCGGTCTAAATAGACAAACCAATAATAGGAAAGTGAACTGACCATGAGAAGCGCAACAAAGATAATCCCAATTGGTAGAAGGCGGTGAATGCCTTTCTTGACAGGCTCTTCCGTCGGAGCTTGATGGAGTATCTTGAGTGAAGGTTCTGACATGCTGAATTTATCGGTCGCAAGAAGGGGCGACTAAAGTCGAGTTCTAACTATATTAGAAAAATTCCCATTTTTATTAAAATGACTAGGTCCGTGAATCGAGACTGGCCCGTCTATAAACCTATGGATATAGTAGAAGCATATGAAAAT
>JAYWEQ010000112.1:0-11601 GCA_043779185.1 Pseudobdellovibrionaceae bacterium | reverse complement strand
AGTCGGCGTACGACTAAAAAATTCGCTGTGTAAATAGCGGACGCCCACTTCCCATAATAAATTACGACTCAGGCTCCAAAGTTCGGGCCAAACCGAAAGACTGCCAAGGGTGTTAGTAACTAAATAATCTTGCGAGTACAAATAGCTTGTCACTTGCGAGCTTTGTAAAAGAATCGGCCAATCGAATTGATTATTTTGATAGCTTCCCAGCACCGATCCACGCCGTACGCCAGTTTCATAAATACCTGTCAGACTATAAATATGTTTTTTCAGGGGATCAAAGCCACCTGTCGAAGCTTGCAAAGCAAGGGAGTTATCGATGGTCGAAGTGTACAAATAAGGCAACCAATAGTGCGGCCAAAGGTAAGAGCCTGCATGATACTCTTCTTGAGTTTCAGCCAGATTTTTAAAGGGAGTTTTTTCAAACTCTAAAGCTTTCTGAGTGACTGGGTATCGATCACTAAAAAGCCCATCAATCATTGGTAAATTGTCCTCTTGGGACTTCCAATCCGCGGCGGCAAGCCGTCCCACTTGCGGTCCCTTTTCGGTCAAGGTCATCAAATAAAAATCTTCCGTCAATGGATCCCAAGCGGAAGAAAAAGCAGCCGTCAGAAGATGAGTGATGGGTCGGGCTTTTTTTAAGTCTTTACTTGCTAGAAATAGATTATGAACGCCGTTATTAGAAGCCGTGAAGACAAGGCCTTGCGGTGTCAATTCAGGAAATCGCGCATTTTTAAAATCTTGGAAAACTTTCTCTACTTTTTGCGAAGCTCGGTCATAAATCCAAAGGCCTTCTTCGCCGTAAGGCTGACGAAGAGCAAAAATAATACGTTGGTCATCTAAAAATGTCGGGGCAGAAATTCGCGCCTGAAGTTCCGGAGCCCAAAGGCGCTGTTCGTTTTTGGTCGACATATTGAAAAGGCTAAGAGCTGTTCGTCCACCTTCTAGTTTAACAAAAACAATATCAACGTCATTCGGAGCGACGGAAGGTTCGCGGGCCCGCAAGCCCGTGGTCAGCTGTTCCGACTTTTGAGAGTTTAAATCAAAAAGATGAAGATCAGAATATCTTTCAAGGCGATTGATATTATCGATCTTATCAAAAATTAACTTGGGCGAATGATGAAACCAGCTGACTCGTTGAATGCTGCCACTGGGAGGACCGTCTTTGGCTGTCGGCGGAACTAGATTTTCGGTCTGACTTTCAATTTTTTTAAAGCCCTCGCTCTGATTAAATGTCTGTCCTGGTTTTCTTTCCAGCAATTTAATTTCACGTTTATCGATTTCAGAAACCGAGATGATCGCCATAAAGCGGCCATCAGGGCTGATGGCTGGATGGCTCAGGTACTTTGATTTTAATTCCAGAAGTTGAAGAGGTGAAATCTTTTTTTCTTCCAGCTTGGCAATTTGTTTTTGGGCGCGAAGATCTGTTTCGTCGAGCATTTTTGCATATTCAGCCACATAGGTTTGACCTAAGTGATCTTTGGCCGGACCTTCGATAAAGTAGGGCACGCGACCGCCATGTCGTTGATGAAGTAGGTCAATTATTGAGTCACCGCGATCAGCGACCATTTGACTCCATATCAACGAACCAAATAAATAGGGCCGTTGCCCTTCCGGCCAAGTCGGCAAAATTTCATTCACTTCAGCCAGGCCGAAACGTTTGATATTTTTAACTTTAGAAAAACTACGAATCATCGCGTCTTGATAATGTGAGCGCAAACGACCGCCGCGCGAGACTTGACTTTCAATTTGAACGGCGACGCCCTCTTTCCACCAACGGGGGAGCAATAAATTAGGCGAAACAATGGTGCCAAAAACGGCATGCAAGTACTTCATAAATCCAGTGGCCGGCTGAAAAGTTAAAATGTGCGTGAATTCGTGGGATAAAAGCTCAAGGGCCCAGTCACCGCTTTCGCTCAAACTTTCTGATGGCCCTGCTAAAACCGGATAGGCCATGATGTGCGGATAAGGAAGGCCCGTTGCATAGCCATTTGTGACGTCGGTTTTATCATTAATGATGACAACCGTTCGCTCGGGCTTATCCGTTAACAGGGGACTTAAAAATTCATAGGCTTGTTCAAGCTTAAAAGCGTAGAGCTGCCCTAGATCTTGCTGCCTGGCATTAACAACAATATCAAAGTGCGCTGTTTTTAAAATAATGAAGGACCAAGCCGCTGGGACTTCTTGCGCCTGAGCGGTTCCAGAAAAAAGCAAAATAAGAGTCAACAAAATCTTCATAGATAAGTGGTAGCCTTAAAGCGGCACAATGATCAAACGCGTTTGACAATGGGCTGCTATGCGCTACATTTGGGAGGTCCAAATAAGGAGGATTTTCCATGATTCAGAAGTTGGCTGCGCGATTGGCCTTGGTTCCATTGTTGGTTTTAGCTGTGAGCTGTTCGAAAAAACAAAAATCTGACACGGCTGTCGAGGCCACTCCGTCAGTTCAAACAGAAACTACACCTAGCGTTGAATCAACGCCCATGAGTTTTGATGCGGCGGGATCCGATAGCGGCAAAATCGATGGTCTTTCGACAGTGTTCTTTGATTACGATAAAGCGACCATTTCTGGAAATGCTAAAAAAGCTTTGCAAGGCAATGCTGATTGGCTGAAGAAAAATGGCGGAGTTAAAATTCAAATCGAAGGTCACTGTGACTCTCGGGGTTCTATTGAATACAACTTAGCCTTGGGCGAGCGTCGTGCGAATTCTGTCAAAGCTTACCTTTCAAGTTTAGGAATTGCAGCTTCTCGAATGAACACGATCAGCTACGGCAAAGAAAAACCTTTGATCACTTCTGAAAGTGAAGAAGCTTATTCTAAAAATCGCCGGGCTAATTTTCTGCCTCTTCAGTAAAGAGGAGTCTTCGTGAAATCGGTGCGGGTCTTAAAACCATTTTTTATTTCGCTCGCACTGATTTTTTGTCTATTGTCTTGTCAAACAGTGGCGGCGCCTCTTGAGGAATACACTCTCGCACGAGCGGCGATGGATGCAGCTCGAAATGTTCAAGCGCCGCGCCACTCGCCGGGCTATTGGAATCAAGCCGACCAGGCTTATCGTCAGGGCCAAGAAGATTACCGTGATCATAGTTGGTCCAAAGCAAAAGAAGAATTTATTAAAGCTCGCTCGGCTGCTGAAAAGGCCGAAAACTCGGCGCGGCTGATTCGTCAAAAAACAGGTGAGGTTTTATGAAATACGTTGTTGTCATTTTATTTTCTATGACCACCTTTGGTTGCTTAAAAACACGCTCGGAAATGAAGGACACGGAAACTCGGCAAGCGGTTCAGCAGCAGGTCGTTAGCTTGCAAAAAAATACCGCCGATAGCAGCAATCATTTTGCCGAACTTGAAGAGCAAATGCGCGCCTTGAATGGGCGAACAGAAGTTTTGGAAAATCGATTGTCGATGAAGGGCCAAGAAACCGATCGCGAAAAAAAATCTTTAGCCGATCAAAACGCTGAACTTTATCGAAAGGTTAATTTACTCCAAGAATCTTTAGGAAAGATGGAGCAACAAATCAGCGTGTTATCGACTCAGATGACTGTGATCGAAGCTTCGAATCAAGCCCAGGCGAATTCGAAATCAGCGCCTGCGGCCGTGACATCAAGGAAAAATTCTTTTGAAGCAGCTCAAGATCAGTTTGCTCAAAAAGAATGGAAAAAAGCGATCTTGAATTATGAAAAATACCGCGAAGAGTCTCCGAAAGGAAAACAAATCGCTGAAGCCACTTTCAAAATTGGAGTGTGTTTCCAGGAGTTGGGTCTAAAAGACGAAGCGAAAACTTTTTTTGAAGAAGTGGTGGCTCGATTTCCAAAATCTGAAGATTCAAGACGCGCCAAGATCCGCCTTAAAGGTTTAAAAAAGTGATTGAAAACGCCTCCCCTGTGGAGCGAGTTCTTGCTATTGAAACAAGTTGCGATGACACCTCGGTGGCCATCGTCGAAAAAAGTGGACTGGTGATCAGCCTGGTGTCCGCCAGTCAAGATCTGGCCCATGAACCTTACGGTGGAATCGTACCTGAGATCGCCTCCCGAAACCATTCTTTGGCACTCCTGCCTTTGATTAACGAAGCTTTTCAAAAAGCCAATATGACCTGGAAAGATATCGGGGGCATTGCTGTGACGAATCGTCCCGGATTGGTGGGTGCATTGATTGTCGGATTAGTGACAGCAAAAACTTTATCCCAAGCAAAAGGACTTCCTTACATTGGCATCAACCACCTTGAAGGACATTTACTAGCGCCTTTTTTAAGGGATGCGCAGTATTTGCCGCCCTCTGAATTTAATTATCCCTATGTTGGCTTGGCCATCAGTGGGGGGCACACCAGTCTTTACAACATTAAAGGTTTGGGCGAATACCAAGTCTTGGGTCAGACGAAAGACGATGCGGCCGGTGAAGCCTTCGATAAATTCGCAAAGATGGTAGGCCTTGGTTTTCCTGGCGGATCTAGAGTCGATCAAAATGCAAAAAGCGGGGATTCAAAAAAATACGATTTCCCTCGCGCCATGATTCATGAAGACACTTTCGACATGAGTTTTTCTGGCCTCAAATCTTCGGCGCAAAGGTTGATTGCAACATTAAGTCCTGAAGAGGTGAAAAAAGAATTGCCTCACCTTTGCGCGTCCTTTCAAGAGGCCATTGTTGATGTGATGATTGCAAAATTAGAAAAAGCAGCCCTTGCGATGAACAGTAAAAAAGTTATTTTAACAGGCGGGGTCAGTGCTAATTCCAGATTGCGCGCCCGAGCTGAAGCCTGGGCTTTAAAAAAGAAAATGATCTTGGTGATTCCACCGATTCGATACTGCACGGATAATGCAGCCATGATTGGCTTTGCTGGAATTTTACGACTGAACCGTGGTGAATTTTCTGATTTGCAATTACCGCCACACCCGCAAGCCTTGGAATCAGATTTTATTAAAAAGGCTAATTTGTGAACGCGCGCGCGCGTTTGATGCAGCGACTGGAAGAATTGCAGCACACGGCCAAAAAATCCTTAGGCCAAAATTTCCTGATCAGCGACTTAGTTATTACAAAAATTTTGCAAAAAGTGGAATTACAAAAACCTCAAAAAATCATCGAAATCGGACCTGGGCTGGGGGCATTGACCGAAGGACTGCTAGATATGAAGGTGCCCCTGCAATTAATAGAGATGGATTTTAATTTTGCAAACTACTGGAAAAATCGTGGTTGCGATTTAATTCAAGGCGATGCTTTGCAATTAGACTGGGCGCCAATTTCATCCAGCCAGACCGCTTTAGTAAGTAATCTTCCTTATCAGATATCTTCGTCGATTGTGATTGAAAGATCTTTAGATCAATCCCCCTTGGCCTTTATGGTTTTGATGTTTCAAAAAGAAGTGGCGCAAAGAATTCAAGCCCCGGCCCGCCGCGATGATTATGGAATGCTCAGTGTAATTGCGCAAAATTTCTGGAAAATCGAGATCGTCTCAGAGGCGGGGCCTAAAGATTTTCAACCGCCGCCAAAAATTGCTAGCCGAGTGCTGTTCTTTAAACCACTTGAAACGGCGATCACAGACCGCAAATTCTTTTTAAGACTTGTCAAAGAAGCCTTTAAACAACGACGAAAGCTGCTGAAATCGAATTTAAAGGGATTTCTGCACGATCACGGAGTCCCTGAGAATGATTTCCTGGACTGGTTGACTCAACATGAACTAAAAGAGACCGCAAGGGCTGAAGAGTTGTCTCCGAAGCTTTTTAAGGAATTGTATGAGCATATTGCTAATTCAAGAAAACAAAAGAGCCAGGTTTGATTATCATGTGATTGAAACTTACGAAGCGGGTCTTGTTTTGACCGGTAGTGAAGTGAAATCATTACGCGATAAAAATATCATGCTGAAAGATAGCTACGTGTCTTTTCGTGGAGATGAAGCTTTTTTGCAGAATGCTCATATCAGCGAATACAGTGCTAGCAGCTACAATAATCACGCCCCTGAAAGGCTTCGCAAGCTTCTGCTTCACCGCAATGAGCTTGAAAAAATATTTGGTGCCTTAAAAGAGCGCGGCCTAAGTTGTGTGCCGCTAAAGATTTATTTTAAAAAGGGAATTGCTAAAATAGAAATTGCCTTAGTGAAGGGCAAAAAAGAAATTGATAAGCGGGAATCCATTAAGAAACGCGACGTAGACGCGAAACTTCGGCAGTCTTTGCGTCGCCCTCAGCGCTGACCGACGACGCTTCAAAATTTCTTTCCGGCATTAAGCTCACACCCAGTCGTTTTGACTTTGATTCAAGCAAAGATCGCCAGGCGGCGTGGGCTTCGCGATGAGCTGGGTCGACATGTAACTTTTGTAGAAGCTCCATTTCTGACAAGGTCATTATTTTTAAAGAGCGGTAAAAATAATCGTAAGTCGCTAGCAATTCATTAAAATCACTGTCCTGATTCGGCAAATCTTGAATGGTCCACTCGCCTTGAGTCAGCTTTCGCATATGTTTTTCCATGCGAACAAGGGGATCAATTAATTTTTGGGTCATACGCAAGGTCAGAAAGAGGGTGGACAGCACAATCACCACAAAGCTGACGGTCATAAATCCCCTCAGCCAAGCGACCTCCCGTTCTAAATGTTGAACAAGACCTGGGTGGGTATCAAACGCTAAGGATGTAAAAAGTTGGAAATTTTGATTTAAAAAATAATAAGCAGCACCAAACGCCAAAAGGCTTGCCCCCGAAACGGCAAGAGTCAGGTAACTGATATAATTTAATTGAAAGTTTCGATCCAAAACCCATATTCGTTTCCGCGAGTTTTTAACCAGACCTGGATCAATCCTTCGGCGCCCATAAAACATAGTTCTTTATCGACAGATTGTTTTTTGCGTGAAGTCCAATTATCCTAAGTCCAATGAAACATAGACTTGTTATCTATTCTTTAGTTGGGGCCTGGTTTTTACTTCTTAACGGCTGCCAGTCAGAAAGCAAGAAATTGCCAGAAGATCAGCCCTTAGTCCAGGACCAGTACCGACTGAAAGAAGACCGCGAAGCGTTTGCAGAAATTAGAAAAAATGTTCCGGAAGATAGGCAAAAACAAAATGATGAGCGGGCGCTGATCTTGTATATGATGTCCGATCTTAACCGCTCGCCCGGTGAAATCCGCGAAAAGTTTGACTCGATTGTGACAAAAAAAAGAGACGTATTTCAAAAAAATATGGATCAGCGCCGGGAAGAGTACGTAAAAAAAGAACGTAAGGATCGCGAAAGCTTTACGAAAACAGCAGAAACTGATCGGAAGAAATTTACAGATGGAAAACATTCCTCTGATGAAAAATCAGAATTCTTTGCAGATCAGGATACTCGAAGACGAGATTTCTATTCAAACCAGCGCGAAAAAAGAGATGAATTTGAAGCTGATGTCCGTGATCAGCGAAAAAACTTTGACGACTATATCCGTCAGAAAACAATGGAATTCAACCAAGATCATCGTGCCTATACCAAACGATATGAAACTTACCAGAAAGAAAATCAGACTCAGCATTGAAAAATTCACGAGAAGTTTTTTTTTATTTTTTAAAACTTGGGGCCACAGGATTTGGCGGGCCTTTAGCTCTTATTGCAGTCATGCAGCAGGAATTAATTCAAGAAAGAAAGTGGATTTCTGTAGAAGAGTTTGCTCAGGCGATCGCTTTAATTAAAGCGATGCCAGGGGCTTTAGGATTTCAGATGGCGGTCTATTTAGGGCGTCGCCGCGCTGGCTTTCTGGGCGGAACTTTAGCAGCCCTGGGAATCTTATTTCCTTCCTTTGTATTAATGATCTTGCTGGCGAAATATTATGAGCTTGCATCCCAGTTGGTAAAATTTCGTAGTTTTTTTAACGGCATGCAAGCTGCTTCTGTGGTTTTGATGATTCAAGGATTGCGTGCTCTGATGCTGCCCTATTTTTCAAAAGTTAAATTTTGGATCTGTTTCGTATTTGGCGGAATTATTTTTTTTAGAGATATAATGCCTGAGCCAATTCTAATTCTAGGGGCAGGCTTTATCGGTTTGTTGATGGCTCGAAAATGGACCCATCTGGCGATCTTGGCCTTGCCACTAGGTGCTATTCCCGTTTTTTCTATAGGAAAAATAAATGAATTAATATGGGTTTGCTTTAAGTCGGGAGCGGTCGTTTTTGGTTCAGGCCTTGCTATTGTCCCCTTACTTGAAAGAGATTTTGTCAGTCGATTAGGATGGCTGACCACACAGCAATTCTTAGATGCTTTGGCTTTGGGGCAGATCACACCTGGTCCGGTTTTAATCACGGTGACCTTCATTGGTTTTCGCGTCGCCGGTTGGCTGGGGGCCTTGGCTGCGACGGTGGCCATCTTTTTGCCAGGATTTATCCATATGCAGACTTGGTTTCCAAAAATGGTTGGAGTCTTAAGTCGAAAAAAATGGATTCAAGACTTTTTGGTCCCTAGTTTAGGAGTCATTTGTGGAATATTGCTGGTCACAATTTTTCGTTTGACCAGCAGCTGGAACGAAAATTCCTTATCTTTAATAGGAATTGTGCTTTTCTGTTCTTTGTTGAGTGTCCTTGTTAAAGTTCCAGGTTGGATGCTTATTTTAGTGGGCGGAGTGATCGGATTGCTTTTTTAAGAACTTCCAACTTTTCCAACAAGTTCCCTATGAAGCTCCATTGTGATTGCAAAAATTTTTGATTCGGTTAACGAACTGACAGATTTAAACATAATCCCCAGAGCTTGTTGCTCTGAAGGTGAATTGACTTTTCTGACGCTTCGAATTTCAGCTGTCAATGTGATCGCATCACGTCTTCCAATATAAATATCGATGAAGGGCGTTTCATTTATTTTAAACAAGGAAGGTTTTTCTAATAAAACCATGCAGCCACCACTGCTGATATCTGAGATCACCCCGGTGCAAATCTTAGAGTCATTTTTTGGATCTCTAAAAACAGCTTTAGATTTATAAGCGGGGGGAATAGTCACTCGATAATGCTGTCGACGTTGCAGCTTAAAAATATCATTTTGCCCATCAAGAGTCCACGTTGACCCAACAGAGGAAGGCGTTATAGTGGACTGTGTAAAGTACTTATCACTATTAATGCTGAAGCTAATAATGACTTTTTCAGTTCCTGTGAAAGGAATGTTTTCTGCTTGCTTATCACAAATTAAGTAACGATCAAGGTCGACCTTAAGGATTTTCAATGTATATAAATCATCCCTGCCAATGCTTTTGCAATGAAGAATAGTTTTTTGGAGCGCCAAGTTTTTAAGTAAAGGCAGGCGTTCATCGGGCTCTGTTTTTGAGAATATGGAAGCAGGAAGACTTTGCACAGTTTAACTATAATGGGCGTCCTATTGAACTGCCAACAGCTGTCAGTCGACGCTGGACCTTAGGACGGCTTTAAAGTAAAGTGATCAAGATGGAATTTATAACTCAAAAAAACCAAAAAGCGTTTATCTTTTTTATTCTTATCCTGATCGCTATTTTAGGTGGCACTTTTTTTATTCTGCCAAAAATCGTTGATCACAAGGTCAATTCACTTTTTCCCAGGCCCAGCCGGCTTGAAGACACCGTGGTCCCAGAGATTCATAAAAATTTGTTTATTGCTGACCTTCATGCTGATACTTTGTTGTGGGATCGCCCTTTGTTAGAAACTTCTTCTTGGGGGCATGTCGATCTGCCACGATTACAAAAAGGCCATGTGGCCCTGCAGGCTTTTTCAGTGGTGACCCAAACTCCACTTTTTCCCAATGTAAAGAAAAATGCCAAATCCGATGTCGGAACTTTTACTTTAAGTGTCACACAAAGATGGCCGGTAAAAACTTGGACTGATCTAAGTGAACGGGCCTTGTATCAATCGTCTAAATTGAAACAAGCTGTGGCGGGATCAAAGGGTCAATTACGTTTGATATTAAATCACCAAGATTTAATGAAATTTCGAGAGGACTGGCAGCGACATCCTGAACTTGTGGCCGCCTGGCTGACAATGGAAGGGGCTCAAGCCATGCAAGGCGATCTTTCTTTTTTAGAAAAGTTATACGAAGAAGGTTTTCGTATGATTAGCCCCGCTCATCTTTTCGACAATGAATGGAGTGGATCCCAATCAGGTTTGGAAAAATATGGCCTGACATCAATAGGTAAAAAATGGGTTCTAGAAATGAATCGCAAAAAAATGATTATCGATTTGGCACATCTTTCCCCCAAAGCTTTTGATGAAGTTTTAGATTTGTCGACACAACCGGTATTGGTCTCACACACAGGCGTTCAGGCCGTCTGTGCGATTCCTCGAAATCTTTCTGATGCGCAAATTAAAAAGGTGGCAGGTCATGGTGGTTTAATTGGCATTGGTTTATGGAAAGAGGTTTTATGCGGCGAAGATCTTTCCCTCGTCGTTAAAAGTATCCGCCATGTTTGTGATATTGTTGGATGTCGCTATGTTGCGATCGGATCGGATTGGGATGGATTTGTTTCGACGGCCACAGACGCTGAACATATTGGCTGGCTCACGGCGGCGCTGGTCCGAGACGGATTTAATGAACATGAAATTCAAGGAATTATGGGTGAAAACGTATTTCGGTTTTTACTGGAAAATCTTCCGTAGTTGCTTTTTCTAAATTTCGGATAAGTTAAATTGACAAGAAATAACATCAATTAAGTTATTGGCATCGTTGGCCTTTTTCGCTGACTCCAGAGTGTCTCATTTTAGTCTATTTAATTTACCCTCAATAGTTCGATAAGATACGGGCGGGTGAAGGCCCTAAGTTTCGGTTTTCTTGAGGGAGATTGAATGGCAACGATCCTGCTGGTTGATGATGATGAGTTTTTTAGAAATGCCGTGCGACTTATTTTAGAACAAGAAAGATGGTCGGTTGCCGAGGCCCCCAATGGGAAAGTCGCAAAAGATATTTTATCGGCTGGAAAATTTGATGTCGTTGTTTCTGACATACAAATGCCTTATTTAAATGGTGTTGAACTTCTTGAGTGGATCGTCCAGCACAAGAAAACTCCTGTCATCTTAATGACAGGTTTTTCCCATATTTTGGAAACTCAAAAAGCTTACGAATTAGGTGCGAGTTCTTTTATCACAAAGCCCTTTAAGGATGCCGATATTGCCACCGCCATAAAAAAATTCTTCAACCGACTCAAGAAGAAGAAAAAGTTCAAAAAACTAACCTTGATGAGCTTTATTGCAAAGTCTCTATTGAGGATTTTGTGATGGGGAAGCAAATTCCTTTTGCACTTTCGATTCGTCTTTCATCGACAAAATATATTAAGGTGGCCCATAAGGGTGAAAATGTCGACCTTGAACAAATCAAAACTTACAAAAACAAAGGAATTAACTTTCTTTACGTAAAAAAAGAAAGCTTTTTTACAGTCCACCGGTGAAAGTGTCCTTGAACAAGTCTTTCAATCGTTGCTGAGGACGAAGACTCTTTAAGCCATGCCAACCGATATTATTCAAGTTGCCTACCAACACCATGAAGACTGCTTGGGCCAGAAACTGTCCCACTTAAGTGTGCTTGCTTTGACTCGCGCGTCGAATAAGTTCAGTTTTTCTAGAGGCTTATCATCTCCTTGCGACCAAACGAATCATTTAAACACCTAAAATAACAAAGTAACCTTGAGGCGTTAGTCTGCGCTACGCACACTT
>JAYWEQ010000111.1:0-10909 GCA_043779185.1 Pseudobdellovibrionaceae bacterium | reverse complement strand
AAGTTTTTAAACTTAATGACAACTCGGTTGATCGTCTTACGGTTGAAGTTGATGGATTCAAAGTTTTCCATCAACTTTTCCACAGTTCCGTTCAATTCATTCATCGAAGCTCGGCGCACAGGCTCAGACACATTTTCTTGACGTAAAACCGCAAAATGCTTGTCCGCGAAAGCTTGGTATTCTTTAACCTTGCCGATCAGCTCATGAATTTTATCGATATACTCTTGTTCGTTGTACTGAGTTTCTTCGTCCTCAAGACCACGGAAAATGGCTTTTACTTTAATTCGGCCGGCATCTAATCTAACACCCAGCTGAATAATTTCATAAGTTCCTAGTGGCGATAACAAGATGGCGCGAACGATCTCGCGCTCTCCTTTTTCAATACGACGGGCAATTTCTACTTCCCCTTCACGAGTCAGTAAGGAAACAGATCCCATCTTGCGAAGGTACAATCGAACAGGGTCATTGCCTTTAACGTCTTCGGCTTCGGCCTTTTCTTCTTCGTCCGCTTCTTCTTCTTCTTTGTCAGGGTCAGCAAGGAAAGCGCCTTCGCCCTCTTTAGAAACTTCAATCAACTCTGAAATAACTACACTGTTGGCTTCAAGGGCATGCATGAAAGCATCAAGAGCCTGAGGCGCATTAATTTCCTGCGGCAAGCCTTCATTGAGCTCTTCAATCGAGAGCGGGCCTTTTTCTTTGTGAATCTTGATAAACCGCTGAACTTCTTCAACTATCAAGATTTCTTGCTCCGCCAATGTCAGAACTTTTGAAGCCTCTTTTTGGTCGGAACCTGTGGTTTCTTCTTTCATCAAATCCCCTTATTTATCCCTGTGCTGATCTTTATTCAAAGCCGCCAGATCCTTTTGTATATTCATGATCTGTTCCATCTTTTCCGAAGTGGGCTGAGCTCTCAGCTCTTCGGTGACACCCTTTAACTTATTTCGCAAAAAAGTCTCTTTCACCTTTTTCATTGCGTCTTTTAAAACTTTTTCTTCCACATCGCCGTCGCCCGCAGAAACTTGCTCTAGCAAAAGTGATTCACTAGGGAACAGTTTTTCTGGCTGATCAACAAAACTAACGAGTAGACTGGTCAATCTATCAAATTTTTCTGGCTCTTGTCTATAGAGGGAATCAGCTCTTTGAAGAATTCCTTTCACCGAATCAGAAAGAATAAAATCCATCATACTTTCACTCAAAAAATTTTCAAAGTTGGCACGACTTTTGAGAGCTAACGACATCATCGTGATTTCGGCAGCTCCGACTTTTTTAAGAGAGATCTTTTCATCACCTTCAACAAGTTTTCCTATCAGGCCCGCAGCAGAATCTGTGCCAGAGGTGATATTTTCCGCAGGAATCTTTACGGAAACACCCGTCGGGACCCGCTGAGGTGCAGAATTTTTGCTTAAGGACAAAGCTTGATGCAGCCATTGGGCACTCAAACCAGCCCTGGTGGCCAGTTCTGCAATGTACAAATCCTTCAGTCGATAATCGGGAATGGCGCTTAAAATAGGTTTTACTTTATCTATCAGCTTAATTTTATCCGCCGGCTCAGCTTTGAAACTTACCATCCAAGATTTCAACACAACAGAAAATAAATCCGGAGCTTCAGCGATCAAAACTTTTAAAGCCTCCGCCCCGTAATTCTTTACATAGTCGTCAGGGTCCATGCCCTGGGGCAAAATAAGCCCTTTCGGGTAAAGATCGGCCTGCAGTAAAAGTGGCAAACTGCGCTCGGCGGCATCTTGGCCAGCTTGATCACCATCAAAAAGGACCAGCACATTTCTTGTCAATCGCTTCAGGATCTTTGCATGATCTAAGGTCAGCGCAGTTCCCAAGGTGGCGGCCACATTCCTGATTCCCGCTTGGTACAGCGACACCAAATCCATATAGCCCTCAACAATCAAAGCTTGATCTTCAGATCTGATATAGCGGGCTGTCTGATGCAAACCATAAAGAACACGGCCTTTTATAAAAACCGGCGTCTCAGGAGAGTTTAAATATTTTGGCTCCCCTTGCTCGATAATGCGTCCGCCAAATGCTAAGACCTCGCTCATGGAATTTAAAATCGGAAACATCAGGCGATCGCGAAACATATCAAAGTGACCTGATTTTCCTTCTTTACGAGGGACCAGCAAGCGCGCTTCTTCGGCAACGGCAGTAGGAATTCCGTTATTTTGCAAATACAAAGTCAGGGCATCCCACTCTTTAGGAGCATAGCCCACTTGAAAAGCTTCTAGGGTTTCCGGAGTCAAACCACGCTTTTCAATATATTTTTTAACGGTGTGATCGTCCGACGCCTTTTTCATTAGTTCATTAAAAAAATTGGCGGCTAATTTATTCGCTTTAAAAAGTTGTTTGCGACGCTCTTTCGCTTTGTCTTCTTCCTTCGATTGAGCCGCATCCACAGACGGCAATATCAGGTTTGCCCGATGAGCCAGATATTCAACAGCTTCCGGAAAGTTAAGTCCTTGATAATCCCGCAGGAAAGAAAAAATATTGCCGCTCTTGTGGCAACCAAAGCAGTGGTAGACTTGCTTTGTTTCTGAAACAGAAAAACTGGCGGTCTTTTCCTGATGATCCGGAAAAGGACAACGGCCCATAAGGCCGCTACCAGTGTGTTTTAATTGTGTGTACTGAGAGATGATATCGACAACGTTGTTAGATTCTTGAACCCTCTCAATAAATTCTTGAGAAAATCGCATGCCGAAGTTTTCCCATCTGTTTACTGAAGTTTAGATTTAATCACTTCGCTGACGGTTTTATTGTCAGCAGAGCCCTTGGCTCGCGCAATCACTTCTTTCATCACATTGCCCATGTCTTTGACAGACTTGGCTCCGGTCGAAGAAATTACTTCAGCCACTAGTTTTTCAATCTGCTCACGACCCATTTGTGCCGGCATGTACTGTTCTAGGATTTGAAGTTCCAGCGATTCTTGATCCACCAAATCTTGGCGGGCCGCTGCTGTATACTGCTCGATGGATTCTTTGCGTTGCTTGACCATTTTTTTAATAACGCCAAGAACTTCTTCTTCGTTAATGGCGTTAGGTCGAAGTTCAATCTCGCGGTTTTTGATCGCCGCTTGAAGAAATCGCAGAGCATTGAGTTTTAATTGATCTTTTGATTTCATGGCCGTTTTGACGTCGTCCATAATTTTTTCTTTTAAAACCACATTGCCTCCACTGCTTATGGGAATCCGCTTTCGCGGCTTCCTTAACTTCTAGGAATTATTCGTAAGTTCTTCTGCTTTTTTTAACCGCACGTTTGCGGGCTGCGATCGACTTTTTCTTCAGTCGTACGCTTGGCTTTTCAAAATGCTCGCGCTTTTTAACTTCAGATAAAATGCCTGCTTTTTCGCAAGATTTTTTAAAACGTCTGAAAGCTGATTCAAAACTTTCACCGTCCTTAATACGAGTCATTGCCACAGAAATCACCATCCCTTCGGGCGGTTAGATGTTACGAGAACGGGTTTTATAACAAACAGGGTCATAGATGACAAACAAAAGCTGGCTCCTGGGACGACTTTCGAATGAAAATAAGCTGATTGCGTTGAAATTCCCCTAGCAACAAATTAAAAAATATCGAGTACAAATGCAAGTATCTGAATTTACTAAGGAAGATGAAAAATGGATGCGTCTGGCATTGCTTGAAGCTGAAAAGGCTAAAGACCTTTCGGAAGTTCCCATTGGCGCCGTCATTGTGAATTCAAAGGGTCTGGTCTCTAAAGCCCACAATCGCAGAGAAACATGGAACACTCCCATTGGACACGCTGAAATCATTGCCCTTCATCGCGCTTCAAAAAAGCTTGGGGCTTGGCGTCTGACCGGAACTACCCTTTACGTCACTTTAGAACCCTGTGTGATGTGCGCCGGCGCCTTGGTCTTATCACGTGTGGACCGCATCGTATTTGGCGCCTTAGACCCCAAGGCTGGTGGCAGCCAAAGTCTGTACCAAATCACCCATGACTCTCGGTTGAATCATCGCCTGAGGGTTGATGGCGGCTTGCTTCAAGATGAGTGTTCAAAAATTTTATCGGATTTTTTTAAAATGAAGAGGGCGCAAAAAAAATAATCTACTCGATGACTTCAAGCCTGTAACCCAAGCTTGGAACGGCTTGAATTTTACCTTTAAAGTTTTCAATTTTTCTTTTCAAATAATTAATCTGAGAATCGACATTCCGAGACGTCACTTCGGTCTCGCCCCAAACTGTTTCGAGGCATTTTTCGCGGGTCACCAGATTATTTTTATTAGCCACCAGAAGTCTTAAAATTTCAAATTGCTTAGGGGTCAGTTGCACTTCATCATCATCAACAAATACTTGCCGAGACAATAAATTCATTTTTAAATTGGCAGCGCCAATTTCAGAAGCTCCCTCAGAGTGCTTAAGACCCAAGCGAGCCTTCACACGTAAAAGCAATTCCTTAACATGAAAAGGTTTCGTAATAAAGTCGTCGGCGCCCATTTCTAAGGCTTTAATCCGCTCATCGATCGTGGCCGCCCCTGAAACAAAAATAATCGGCGTTTCTTTAATCGCTTTATCTTCGCGGACTAACTTGCAAACATCGACGCCCAGAAGTCCTGGCATTTTATAATCTAGCAAAACCATATCAGGTTTTAAATCAATGATCAGCTGAACCGCGCGGGTGCTGTCGTCGGAATAAAAACACTTATAGTCCGGACCTAGAACGTCCGCCAACATTTTGCAGTTTTCTTCCTGATCATCAATAATTAAGACCTTTTTAAGATCCGCCATGACACCCTTCGGATTGAGCTTTTTCCCAATCTTTCAACAGTATTTTTAAACCTGTAATAGATCAAGGAAAAGGATTTTACAATTAGGTCAAACGCCTTTGTACCTAATTTGCTTGACCTCAAGTAGGGCTTTAATTTGGACCCTTTTGTCGCCCTGGATTTCTATTTTTGCTGTTTTTTCGTCTAATTTATAAGTGCCGCCAGTTCCGCACTTAACCTTTAACTCTTTTGTCAGCTCTTTCAAAAAGGGCTCATTTTTTGGCAGGCCGTCCAAGACAGTCACAATTTTTCCGCCGCGACCGTTTGATTCCATTCTAAAAATCACCATCAGCTTTGAAGGATCAAAGGATTGATCCACCTTGCAGCGGCAAATATCCAAAGTCTTGTGACAGCGTCCGCACATCACTTTATCGCGTGGATCCGTGCTATAAACTGGTCTGTAATTTGAATTCATTTTATTTTTCTTCTTGAGCAGATGTCGGTGTTTTTCCATCCGATAATTTATGCTGAGAATATTCTTTACCATCAAACCTGTAAAGAAATCCTTCGCCTTCCATGCCTGTCACTAAATTCACAGGTCGCGACCAAATTTTTTGAACATTCTTTAAAGTCGCTGCCATAAAATCGGGCTGCATATCGACGCCTTCATGCATATGCGTCAAAAGAAGTTCGCCGCGATTTTCAAAATTGGCATCTTCAACTTTGATAATGGGCTGCCCAAAATTCGTCATATGAAATAAAAGCTTGGCTTTGATCGCTTTAAAATCGCGGGTGTCGACTTCAAATTTATTCGTGCGCTTGTTAAATTTATAAACAAACATTTTGTTTCGAACGCAAAAATCTTCGGTCAAAAACTCGTCGATAAAAGTGACGTCATTATATATTTTACGAACTTCGAAAATTTTCTCGCGGCCCAATTTTAAATTTTTGTCCCAGTTTTTTTTCTCGCGAATATCATCACACTGTTCCCATTCGCGACCAAACTGACCTTTATTCCAACGCATTTCGATGTCGCGAAAAAGCTCGATCCCCACTTTATAAGGATTGTAGCCCTGCGGATGCATCGCCATGGTTCCGCTATGGTGGTCGGCAAAATCAATAATTTCTGAATCGGTCAAAATATTTTCCGTCATCAATCTTGAATGCCAGTAAGAAGCCCAACCCTCATTCATGGTCTTGGTCATTCCTTGCGGCGAAAAATAATAAGCTTCATCGCGAATGATGGATAAAATATCCTGTTGCCAGTCTTGCAAAGGGGCAAAGTGCATTAAAAATTTCAAAATATCTTTTTCAGGCTGCGGAGGAAACTTTGAATCCTTTGCAGCCGCCGCTTCAGCCATTTTTTTTCTTTGTTCGGCAATAAACTCAGGCGGATTAATATAATCGCGCATATAAGGACGCTGAACTTTCAGCATGCCATGAGCATGATCAGGATCTTCCACGCGTGGCACCTGCTGTCTGGGCGCATCGACATAAGGGCTGTAGCGATCGATCAAGTTTTCAAGACTCAAGCAAACATCAATAAAGCTTTCCACCGTGTTGTATCCATATCGATCCATATATCGACGAATTCGAGTTGCATGGTTCGCCATCTGATCCATCATTTTACGATTTGTTTTTGAAAACCAAATATTATTTTTAAAAAAATCGCAGTGTCCATAAACATGGGCCATGACCAGTTTTTGATCCATCATCATGTTGCCTTCCATCAAGTAGGCATAACAAGGATCCGTGT
The DNA here is from genome assembly GCA_043779185.1 of Pseudobdellovibrionaceae bacterium. Classification (GTDB taxonomy): domain Bacteria; phylum Bdellovibrionota; class Bdellovibrionia; order Bdellovibrionales; family Bdellovibrionaceae; genus JAYWDA01. The sequence goes on along the minus strand of JAYWEQ010000111.1, from coordinate 4,425 downwards.
TGATCACCATTTCATAGATTTTAGAAAGACCGTATTCGTAACTTTTTGAAAGATGCTCGTACTCCATACCAAATTTCCAGTGTGGATATCTGACGGGAAAACCGCCGTAGGCCGCAAACTGATTAATTTGGTCATAGCTGATCAATTCAAAAATTGTCTCAAAGCAATCAAGGCCAACATTTTTTGCGATCTTGCAGATCTTAGCTCTTTCAACTTCCAGTTCAGGTGTCAAATTTGACATCTATTTGCCTTTTCCTAAGAAATCTTTAATGGAATCTAATATCTTATCTTTACTATCAATTTGACTGACGACCACGCGCTCATCATCTGGGAAATCTTTTTGTAGATCTTTTAAAAACTGACCACTTCCGTATTTACTTTCCACTTGGCCATAGCAAAAAACGTTCACGGCCGGTAAAAAGAATTCTTTCAAAAGTTTCACGCAAAGTCTGGTGTCTTCCCCACTCCAATTATCTCCATCACTAAAGTGAAATGGATAAATATTCCATTCATTGGGTGGATAATCGGTCTCTATTATTTGCTGACACAACTTATAGGCTGAGCTGATCAAGGTTCCGCCGGATTCGCTGGTCCGAAAAAAGGTGTCCTCGTCGACTTCTTTGGCTGCGGCATCATGAATTATAAATCGGGTTTCTAGACCCTTGTAATGTTTTTTAAGCCAGGTATTAATCCAAAAACTTTCTAAACGAACGATCTCTTTTTGCTCATCACCCATCGATCCCGAAACGTCCATCATATAAATGACGACCGCTTTGGTCTGAGGCTGCGTTACTTTTTTAAAGGTTCGGTACTGAAAATCTCTGCGAATCGGAATAATGACCGGGTCATCCGGCGTGTAAGTGCCTGACGTGATATACCGCTGCAAAGCCCGCTTGTATGATGATTTAAAATGTCTTAAGCCCTCTGGGCCAACAGGGGCTAAACCGGTGTATTTTGTTTTCACCGAATCAATATTTTTATTTCCTTTAGGCTGAATGCGCGGCAGCTCTAATTTTTCACCCATGATTTCAGCCAGCTCATTGATGCTTAGATCGACTTCGACCAAATGCTCACCGGCTGAATTCCCCGCCTGCCCTTGCGAATTTTCGCCAGGCTCGCCGACATCTTCGCCTTGCTGGCCTTCGCCTTGACCGACTCCGCCTTGTTGCTTGGGACCATATCGGAAGTTGGGAATATCAATTTGTGGCAACGGAATCTTCACGAAATCGTTTTCGCGCTTCCCGATCATTTCGCCTCGGGATACGTACTTTTTAAAGTCCTCTTTGACCTTACCTTTAACGATATCCCTGAATCTGTTCTGGTCTTCCTTGATCGGCATTATTTATTCTTCACATCACCACGAGCAAAAATGCTGGCCACGTATTGCAGAACATCGGTCGCAGAAATTTCGTCATAACCAAAATCTTTGATCAGCCGAGATTTTACGATATCGATTTTCTCTTGCGTGTCTTTATCGACAACAGCACTTACCATCGTTGTGATTTTGATACTGTCTTTTTGATCTTCAAAAAGTTTCAGCTCAAGAGCTTTGTGAAGCCTTTCGTTCATTTTAAAATTAAATTTTTTGTTTTCTAAGGCCAAGGCGCCAATATAATTCATAATTTCTCGGCGGAAATCATCTTTGCGCGAATCTGTGATTTCGATTTTTTCTTCAATCGATCGCATCAGACGCTCATCCGGCTCTTCATCTAGACCGGTGAATTGATTACGGACTTTTTCCCGCTGAGTAAAAGCTTTTACGTTATCAATGTAATTAGCACAAAGTCTTTGAAGAGCACTTTCATCAGCGCTGACGGCTCTTTGCACTTCGCCTTTGATAATTTCTTCGTACTCTTGACGAACGACACTTAAAAGTTCTCGGTATTCAGCTTTTAATTCTTCATTGGACAATAAAGAATGATTTTTTAAGCCGGATTCAAGCTCATTTAAAACCATAAAAGCATTCACTGATCCTCGATTGTTCTGAGTGGCCGCAACAATCGAGTTAGATAATTTATCTTGAATATAACGGGGCGAAATCCCCTCTAAACCTTCTCGAATAGTTTCTTTGCGAAGCTCACGGACGTTGTCTTCAGTGTAGCCTGCTAAAGTTTTCCCATTATAAAGTTTTAACTTTTGCAATCGTGTCAGATTGGCTTTTTTTGGTTTTTCTAATCTAGTTAGAATCGCCCACATGGCAGCCATTTCAATCGTGTGTGGGGCAATGCTAATGCCGCGCATTTTCTGCGAGTTAAAATCTTTTTTATAGATCTGAATTTCGTCTCTCCAGCGCGTGATGTAGGGGATATCAATTTTCACAGTCCGATCCCGCAAGGCTTCCATAAATTCATTGTCTTGAAGTCGGCGGTACTCGGGCTCGTTGGTATGCCCAATGATCACTTCGTCAATATGGGTCTGAGCAAATTTCTTAGGCTTGACTCTGTGTTCTTGGGAAGCTCCCAAAAGATCATACAAGAAGGCCACATCTAACTTTAAAACTTCCACGAACTCTATCATGCCTCGATTGGCGACGTTGAATTCGCCGTCAAAATTAAAAGCTCTGGGATCTGAATCTGATCCGTACTCAGCAATTTTTCGATAGTTAATATCACCGGTCAGCTCTGTCGAGTCCTGATTTTTTTCATCTTTTGGTTGGAAAGTGCCAATACCAATTCGATCGGCCTCAGACAGAAACATGCGGCGAACGCGAACATGGGAAAGTACTTTTTGCATGTCGCCATTATATTTATCCATTAAATTTCTAAAAATAAATCGCGACGGTGGACTTAATTCGCCCTCAATTTTAATTCGAAATTCTCCGTCTTGGCCGCGATTTACTTCTTCACAAACTTGGGCCCGTAAATCATCCGGAATCAACAGCAAAGGCTCTTCATGCATTGGTGATGGAAATGATTTAATGCTTTTCCCCAACATGCCATCAAGCACGCCGCTTTCATCAACCCATTCAAAGGTATAAAGGGCACCAGCTTCTGTCATGGAATAGGCTTCAAGTCCTTTTTTCAGCATTCTGCAAATGGTTGATTTTGCGCTGCCGACGGGACCATGAAGTAAAATCACTCGTTTTTCAGTCCCATAACCCAAGGCCGCCGCCTTCAACACATTCACTAACTTCATCAGTGCGATATCTAAACCAAAAACGGCGTCTTTCCCGTTGGCCACAGCATCATCAAAAAATTTATAGCGAATCACACGTTTTTTAAAGTCTTCGTATTCCTCGGTGCCGCTATCAACGATCATGTCGTACATGCGCTGAAAAGCATTGCGCGTGATTTTTGGATTTGCTTTCACCAAAGTCAGATAATCTTCAAAAGATCCTGACCAGTGAAGCTTGGCTCGCGAGCTTGTCGATTGCCATTGATTAATCATTGATTTCAGGTCGATTTTTGCCGCCATGAAGGACTCCGTGGGGTGGTTAGACTAAGCCCCTGTATGTATAGGATTATGCCCGATTCAATCCCGGTTAGAAACTTTTTAATCATCGGTTAAAATATTCTTTTAACCTGGACCAAAGTCATACGTGTCTAATATTGAGAATTCTAACATTGAGAATTCTGATCATGGAGCCTTATAACGGGACGACAGTGTATCCAGACGGAGCTTCTAGTTTAAAGGCATCTGACTTCACAGGATTTAAGATTGTTGAGGCTTGAAATAACCATTGCATTTCAAACTGAGGACCATGAATAACGACTCGTTTATTGGTCTCTTTTCGCTCCTGCCAGACAACGACAACTTCCCCACTCTTTGTCATTCGCTTGCAAGAGGCCACTAGACCATCATCTCCGGCCACACAGCTCCAGCCCTTGATCGCTGTATCATAAACAATACTTTGAAAAACATTAGGATCTAAAGGAAACCCCAGCATCGGTCGCAGGGCCTCTTCAGAATTGGGGCCAAAATAAAACTTTTTCTGAGGATAAACCGCCATTTTTAAATTTTGCGGTGTCGCTATAAAAGTCGCCACTGGATAACCCAAAGTCGCCGTGACTTCCATACGCAAGTGCGAATTTTTCACCGAAATTATGTCGATATTTAAATTGCTGTTTTTATTATTCTTAAAATCCCGCACCTGAGCTTTGGTTTCCCACTTGATCCCAACGGCGGAGGATCCCACCTCTTTTTTAGCCTTGGAAGCACAACCAACCCCAACAATTAAAAACCCAAACAAAAGCGGAAGAACAATTATTTTTTTCATGCCCCCAGATTATCATAAAACCCCTCAAACTTTACAAGACCTTATCCGCCCCACAGCCACCCCGCTTCACTGCTCTCACCACAGGGCACTCCACAACCCAGCCTGCACCCTGCACTCCACTCACTTGTTCCCCCTGCCCTTGCTCCACCCCGGGGGTACCGGTCACTTCTTCACGCGCGAGGTTTTTTTATGCAACAAAGCTTTTTTGG
>JAYWEQ010000110.1:0-2632 GCA_043779185.1 Pseudobdellovibrionaceae bacterium | reverse complement strand
AAACGAATTCCTTAGGAGTTCGTTTGGCCGCAAGGAGATGATAAGCCTCTAGAAAAACTGAACTTATTCGACGCGCGAGTTAAAGCAAGCACACTTAAGTGGGGCAGTTTCTAATGTTTAAGCCGCTGATAAAGCTCAAGAGAGGGGTAAGAATCCGCGGGAAGACCAAAACGCAGTTGAGCTTGCTTGACGGCCACACGGGTCGCTGTGCCTAACTTGCCATCGATCGGACCAGGGTCATAGCCAAGCGCTAACAAGTCCTTTTGTAGCTCGGTCAATTGGTCAGAGGTTAATGATTTAACAACGCCATTTCCGCGAAAGACCGCGGGAGCCCCTGCCAACCGAGTCGCTAAAAAAGCAGCCGTTGTTGAGTAAACAATCGAAGAGTTCCAACCTAAAATAACTTGGAAATTGGGGTAGGCTAGAAAAGCAGGACCCAGGCGACCCATGGGTAAAAGTAAGGACGCTGGCAAATCCTGATTTGGAAGGCCCCCACGAGCGGGCGTCACTCCCCAGGCCGTCCACTGCGAAACCGGATGTTGAATGCTAAGATCAGCTTCTTGCCATTGCATATCTTTTGGAATTCGCACTTCTTGCAACCAAGGTTGTCCCCGAGTCCATCCGTGATGCACTAAAAACTGCGCCGCAGAAGCTAAGGTATCCGGAACACTTTTGACTAAATTAACATGACCGTCTTGATCGTAATCAACGCCCGAGGCAAAATAATCAGAGGCCATTAACTGAGTCCCACCAATTTCTCCGGCCCAGCTGCCGATCATTTCTTGTGGTTTTAAATCTCCACGTTGAATAATTCTTAAAGCACTGATCAGCTGAGCACGAAACATATCAGACCTTCGGCAATCATAAGCTAAAGTTGTAATTGAAGTCAGAACTTGGAATTTGCCGGTGAATGTTCCAAAATCACTTTCCAAAGCCCAAAAAGCAACGATCGGTTCAGGTGGAACACCAAAATCTTTTTCGATGCGGGCAAAAATTTCTTTCTCTGTCGACTTGATCATTTCAGTCCCTTTTTTAATTCGAGAGGCTGAGATCATTTTGTCTGAGAAATCCAAAAATGGCAGTTGGAAGACACCTTGACTGCGGTCTTTTGCTAAAACATTGGAATCAATTTTTAAATAAGGCAGAGCCGATTTTAAAGTGGCTGGCGTAATTCCTTGCGCAAGGGCTTCTTGCTTAACACCTTCAAGCCAGGCCCCAAATGACATGTCTTTTTCGCAAGCGATTGTTGAACCCTTCAGAGGTGCAGGTGGCGGTTGCACAGCCAGTGCACTCGTTGATGTTTGGAGCATCAAACTGAAAGTCAGGATATTTAAAACTGTATTCTTTTTCATAAGGGGCTCCCATGAGGATTTAAATGGCAAGATTTAAGGGCTTTGATATTAATGATTTCTTTTTTTCTAAAAAGCGAAAACCCTTGAACGAAAAATTCTTGCGATCGAATTTCCGCAGCGCCGTTCGCAAAAATATGATCGATACGTACGGTGGTTCCCGCAGGGCCTAGGCGGGCAGGAGCCGCCAAGCAAACGACGTCATTGGTTTTATAGCCTTGCAGGGCTGAAGTTTCTTTCACCAAGGAGCTGATGGGAAAGATATCTTTTGTCGTTTGTCTGGAGCCATCTTGGATAAATTCAAAGGTGACCTGCGCATTTCCGTCCAGGTCCATTCCTTCAACAACAGCTGAAACCGCATGAGGGGGACGGCTTAGGTCGTAACTAACCATCACTAAGACTCGGTCCTTTAATGAGGTTGTCCTTGATTCAGCGAAAGCCTGAGCCAAGGGAAAAAGAAAAAGGATTAAAAAGCTCAGTGAAATTTTAATAGGATCCTCCGAAGGGGTTGAGCCGGTCTTCTATTTCATTACTAAAAGCATGCCGGGTCTAAGAACATTGATTCGAATTAGGACCTGCGGGACTGGTCACAAGGTCGACAGCGGTCAAAGTTTGTCACTTTTGAACGAATACGACTACTAATGTAACTACCCAGGGATCTTGAGGATCTACAAAATATTTTAACGCGAACAAAAAATGAAATTTAAATTAATTAATATTTGACAAGGTTTTTGAGTTTTTAAACGCCTCGCTGTTTGAATAAATATTGTGACTCGAGGTCCTTCGTGAAAAAGAACTTTTTGGCTAACAGCCTGCTTACTGAAGCTTTAAAGATAAGTTTCTTAGAGCGCTCAGTGGAGGCATTTTTTAATGGCAAAATTCCCAAAATCTAGGCTTTAAAACCCATGTTATATTTTTGGAAATTAAAATTTTAGCCGTAGCGGAGGTATCATATGGATCTAAAAACTCTTTCTAACGCCGAACTAATGAATAGATTAGGAAAGCTTGTGCAGACCGAACGCAAAATAACACATTTGATTTTGGAATGTATTTCGGAAATTGATTTAAGAAAGATTTATCTGGAAAGGGCTTACCCTAGTTTGTTTGAATATTTGGTAAAGGCATTTGGCTACAGCCCCTCCGCGGCAGTTCGAAGAATTGAATCAGCAAGGCTCCTTCGTGAAGTTCCAGAAATCGCCATTAAAATTGAGGAAGGATCCCTTAATCTATCGCAGCTTTCGCAAGTTCAACAAGCCGTTCGAATCACGCAAAAACAAGAATCC
>JAYWEQ010000109.1:0-9941 GCA_043779185.1 Pseudobdellovibrionaceae bacterium | reverse complement strand
TGTCACCTTGCCATCGGCATCCACTTCACAGGGGTTATTCATCGTGCAACTTTCACCGGATTCATTGCCGGTGTTATTAATACCAATCACCGTGCGAGTGCCTTTTAAAAGAATAGGTGACCCTGAAGTTCCACCAATGGTTTCACAGCCCGGCTGACTGTATCGAAGCGAATCATTAAAACTCCACCGCGATTCTTTCAATTGATAAATAAATTCATCAATCTGACAGCTATAGCCACGCTTCCAATAGCCCGAGATCACTTCGATAGTCTGCATTTTCTGCGGATGAGTTGAGGCCAAGGTCAGAGGACTGACTTTAAAGTCTCTTAAAATATCAGAATAAGTTTCGCGCAGTTCATAAAGAGTGATGTCGGTTTTTGTCATTGTCGAATACAAGATCAATGTCGCTGTGACCTTGCCGATGGCTTGGCCCCGAGGATTCAGAATATTAAATTGGCGATCTGTTGGTTGCCGGCTAACAATTTCGTTAGGCGCCGTGAATCCAGATTCAATGCAATGTCCATTGGTTAAGATAAGGGCCTGATCCGTCGACAGGCTATTCTCATAGCGAATTAAGCTGCCCGAGCAATTTGACAAAGAAACAATTCCTTCAAAATTATAATCAAGATTTAAACTGGGATCTGCTGCTTGTGGCTGAAGTCGCCCATCCGGAACAGGAAACGCTAAAGCTTGAGTTGAAAGCAAAGTTGAAACAACAAGACCCATCAGCACTTTTACAAAATTTGACATGAAACCCCCATGGCTGATGCTAATCAATTTTAAGAAGGTTGCAATTGAAAAGGGTCATTAAAAAACAAGTTATTTATTAATTTTTCTTTTCCTTTTCTTTTTCCCTCTTGGTTTCAAGGATTTGCTCTGTTTCATTTTAGGATCCTCGTTTTGAGCCATTCTTTCAGCTTTAGTGGCCCCGCAAACGGCCGAAGAATAAAGGGTCGACGTTGGAATCCCAGGCCAATACTTAAATAGGGAACCAGCGTATGAGGTTCGAAACTCAGATCGACAACTCTACAGGAGGAATTGTGGTAATGATGCACCGAAGACTACAACTTTTGGAATTGGACTATATCCCCGAGAGGGGCCCACCAAAATAATGAGATCAACTCATTAACTTCGGAAATAAGCGCCTGGATTGTCTGGGCGTTTTTATTTTGTAGGAAGCCTCTTTTAGGTTCACAGTGAAGCTATGAAAAACATTGCCATCAAAAAAGGTTATCTGCTTCTTTACCGCATCTTCGATGTTGCGGAAGAAATCAATGTGTCACAGATTGAAGCCATTCTGCGGGATAATCGTGGTCCCGATCGTTTTAAAGTTCCCAAATACATCGATCGCGGGATTGTTATGAAAAATCCGCCAGTGACTTTTGGCCTTGGCGAAGAAGTCATCAATGTTAAAGGCCGCGAAATCAAAGCTGAAGTGACTGTGAAGGTCAGAGATTTCGGAGTCCTGTCTTTGACTTATCAAATTAAAATTGAGCCTGGCACCAGCTGGGAAGATCTTGTGAAATTAGCTTTTGATTTAGAGGAAGGCTCTGAAGTCGATAAAGTCGCTCAGCAACAAGCCCGGGAAATTGTGGGGGCCATTGCCCCCACCATGAAGAAACCCAACACCTGGGGCTCTTTTGAAGATTACATTATCTACTTTTTTGAAGAATTTGAAAATGGCGTGACCGCCAGTGATTTATTGAAATCGGCGGATCTGGCCTCTTTACTGTTGGCCGAAGATAAGGTGAATTTTTCCGAATCCACCCGCAAATCGTTGGTTGAAAATATTTATCAGTACAGCGAGCAGGATTTAGCCTTGATTGAATGGAATTCGGCCTTGGTGGTAGAGCCCGGCGGCGGCCGTGAAGTGCCTGATATTTTAGAATTTGCCGTTACGCAATTGATGGAAATGCGCTTTTACGATGATTTGCTCGATCAAAAATTAACTGATTTGTACAATGATATCGAAAAAAGAAGATCGCGGTTATTTGGTTCCAGGTACGACCGCGTCTATGAAGAGGCCAGCACCAGATACATCGAATTTATAGAATTTTTAGAGAAGGTTGAAAACTCGTTGAAGGTTGTTGGTGATTTTTATTTAGCGACCATTTACCGAGCCGCCAATCGTCGATTTAGGCTTTCTGATTGGCAAAATAGCGTGACACGAAAAATGAATATTTTAGCGCAAGTGTCTAATCTTTTGCAGGGCGAGATCAATGTTCGAAAAAGCCATTGGATGGAAATCACAATTATCATTTTAATCACTTACGAAATATTTATGGCTCTTTGGCGTTCGGCTTAAGTCTTCACTTATTCAAAAGTTTGAAAGCTTTGTCCACGAGCGGCTTAGCCTCTTGGTTAAGGCCAATCTGCTGCTCAACAATAAGACCTTCAGCATCAATCAAAGTGATAACATTTGAATGGTCAAAATCACCATTTGCATTCTTCTTGTAGAGAATTCCTAGCACCGCAGCCAGTTCGCGAACTGCATTTTTACTTCCGTTAAATAGAGTCCAATGATTGAGGTCTAATTTTCGCGACTGTGCAAAGATTTTTAACTTAAGGGGAGTATCCTTTATGGTATCGAACGAAAAAAGAAGAAAAGGGATGCCAACACTTTTTTTTGACAACGCATTTTCAATTTTTCTTAGGTCCTCGATGATGAGCGGGCAGGCCTGCTCACAGCTTGTATAAATCATCGCGACAATAGTTGGCTTTCCCAGAAAATCTTTAATGGCAATAAGTTGACCCTCCTGATTCGTCCATTCAGATTTTAAATTGAAGATTGAGTCTGACATCATCGGTTTAATTTTAGTATTTGATGGATGCCCTTCATGGGCGATTGTGATTTCTGTTATAAAGGATAATGCGACAAATAAAAAAAGACTAAGACGATTTCCTAATTTCATTAATTATTTCCTTTCGCACATCGAAAGCCGAGACTGGCGATGGTATAATTTGCTTTAAGACTGGCTCTAAAAGAGTAGCGAGTGAAAGCGGCATAGTCGGCAGGATTACCTAATTGGCTGCCGTTGCCGCAAAAGAGATTTGACTCTTTTGCTCCACCACCGCGGGTATCTGAGATACTTAAGAAGCCGCTGAAATCTTCGGTCCACTCCCAAATCAATGCGCCTAAATCATAAATTCCTTGGTAGTTTTTTCCTGTTGTGCCAATGGCGGAAAGTTTACTTTCGTTAGGCTTTCCATACCAATCGAGAATTTTTTGATCGACCTCATCTTTATTTTTGCCGTTATCATAAAGGGCAAATTCCCACTGATCAGTTGTTGGCAAGGACTGATTTTTTGCCCGACAATAAGCTGTTGCTGCAAACCAAGAAATTCGAGTCACTGGAGAATCCGGGTTCAGGGCTCCGAGCTGAAGATCTGAGGGCCACTCTTCTAGATAATGAGCATCTGCAAAAAGCCTTTTCACCTTAGATTTTCGCCATTCATGATTTTTTGTGACAAATGTCAAAAATTCTTTATTTGTAACGGCAAAACGATCCAAGTGGAATGTCGAAACGGAAATTTTAACTTTGAAAGTATTGGTAAGGTCACGGGCCTCGCTGAGCGGGAATTTTTTTGAAGGGGCGTCAAAAGCAATGAAGTGACCACCTTTAATAAGATTCATTTTGTTATTTTCGATATTTAAATTTTGCGCAATGGCGATTTCAAAAATTGAAAACGCGCATATTAAAAATAATTGAAAAAAACTTTTGGACCAAATCATTCAGTTTGTACAGACTTGCTTTCTAAGACTCTATTCGCTTTGACTTCTTGCGGGGTCACATCCTTCGAAGAGTTTCCCCATGAGCCGAAAATATAAGTGATGACGCTAGCAATTTCATCATCTGAAAGATTCCAGGCAGGCATCACACCATCGAAGAGGTGTCCGTTCACCTTAATCGGGCCTTTAAGTCCACGAGTCACTATTTTAATGACTCGAATCTTATCTTTATTTAAGAAGTCTGATTTCGCGAGAGGGGGAAAGACACTTGGGATGCCTTGACCACTAGGTTGGTGGCAGGCCGCGCAGTTCGTCTTATAAATTCCCTCTCCGCGAGAGATTCGCTCAAACTTTGACTTTGCAATCGGTAGAAGAGGGGCGGCTTCCTCGGCCACACGGATGTTTGATCCTTCAGGCCGATAAACTTCATCACTGATTTTTCCTGAATAAACAAGTTTGTCATCGTCACCTGTGACCTTAAGTTGCGCGATGGCACCTTTATTAAAGGCACGTGTTAAGGAATGGTCGACAAGAATAAATGTTCCCGGTGAACTAAGTTTAAATTCAACAACAGTTGAGCCACCCGCCGGAATCATTGTTGTCTGAACGTTATGAAGAAGGGCGTTGGTATTTCCCTCCACCCAGACATTTTCAAAAATGGCCCCAATCACATGAAATGAAGACGTTAGATTGGGACCTCCGTTTCCTACATAGAGTCGAACTGTCTCACCCACTTTTGCGGTGAGCGCGTTATCACCCAGAAGAGCTCCGACCGAACCATTAAAGACAACGTACTCCGGTTTTTCAGCAATTGCTTTTTGCATACTGAAGGGTTGAAGTCCCTGTTGGCCATTTGCACCTCGAGTATAGAAATCGCCTTGCATCACATAATATTCATGATCCACTTTCGAAAGCCCTTCTTTTGGCTCGACCAAAATGAGTCCGTACATCCCATTTCCAACGTGCATGGCGACCGGCGCAGTAGCGCAATGATAAACATAGAGGCCAGGATTCAACGCCTTAAAGGAAAAAACGGAACTGTGACCAGGAGCTGTCATTGAGGATGCAGCTCCTCCACCCGGTCCAATGACAGCATGCAGGTCAATGTTGTGAGGCATTTTGTTATTGGGATGATTGTCGAGGTGAAATTCAACGAGGTCACCTTCGCGAATTCGGATGAATTTTCCTGGGACTTTTCCTCCAAAGGTCCAATAGGTATATGTCACACCGTCGGCCATTTTGCCTTCGACTTCTTTGACTTCTAAATGCACGATAACCTTTGTTGCATTTTTCCTAGAGAGGGCTATCGGAACTGAAGGAGCATCGGTTAGAATTGCATTTTCTTGCCCATCTATTTTTTCAGATCGATTTTTATCGGGGCTAGAATTCGCTAGCGAAATAAAAAAAAGTAAAAGTAGGTTTGTAGTGAATAAATTTAAAGGCATCATTGAAGATCTCCATCCTGAGCAGTAGGACAGTAGGCCTTTAAAATCTAATATTCAATCAAATGGCTTGCACCAGGACTTGTTCCGTCTTCTTGCGAAAAAGCCCCTAATTATGAGGCAAAATAACCCACTGATCCACTGACATAGCTCAGAAATCTTTTGAGGAAATTTTACAAAGGATTATTTGATTTCGCCTTTGGGCATCACTAAAACAGAGTTATGAAAGTTGCTGTTTACGATACTCATAGGTTTGATCGAGAGGCCCTCGAATTTGCGAATAATAGCAGGCATGAGCTTTGTTTTCTAGAAATGCGGTTCACTGAAATGACGGCCATACTTGCACAAGGTTGCGATGCTGTCTGTTTGTTTGTCAACGACCGGGCGGATGCGGGTGCACTCAAAATATTAAAAGATATTAAAGTAAAATTGATTTTACTTAGATCCGCTGGCTACAACCATGTTGATATAAAAACTGCATTGCAGTTAGAGATATCAGTTGTAAATGTTCCTTCTTATTCCCCCCATGCCGTTGCAGAGTTCGCTGTAGGACTGCTTCTTTCCTTGAATCGAAAAATACATAAAGCCCATAACCGCGTTCATGATATGAATTTTTCTTTAGAAGGACTGGTCGGATTTGATGTTTATGGAAAAACCGTAGGTGTTATCGGTACTGGAAGAATTGGAAAAAATTTTTGTCAAATAATGCGTGGATTTGGATGCCGAGTCCTAGCTGCAGACACCTACCCAGATCGCCAATGGGCAACTAAAAATAAAGTTTCGTATGTTGATCGCAGCGTTTTATTTAGTGAAAGCGATATTCTTTCCCTTCACACGCCGCTGACTTCAGAGACAAGACATATTATCAATCCAAGTTCCATGGCTCTTATGAAGAAAAATATTATCCTGATTAATACAGGAAGAGGAGCCTTGATCGATACGCACGCATTAATTAAAGCACTTAAAGCTCATTTAGTAAGTGGTGCCTGCCTCGATGTTTACGAGGAAGAAGGCGGTATCTTCTTTAATGATTTGTCTGAATCTGGAATTGCTGACGATGACCTAGCTCGATTATTAACTTTCCCCAATGTCCTCGTCACGTCCCATCAGGGTTTCTTAACTCACGAAGCACTTAACGACATCGCTAGGACGACGATTGAAAGTCTAACTCTTTTTGAAGCTGGTGGAGACTTAAATAAAGTTATAGTTACAATTTGAAGTTTAAAATTTTCGCCAATTCTATTCCGGACGATATAGACCTTTTTGCTGAAGATTTTTGAGTATAAATCATAATGGCGTCATCGGATGTAAGATCATTAAATCTGTTTAATACTTTTCCCGTGAAAATTAAATATTTTGAAAAGGATTGTGTGAATGCCTAAAGTAATTAGTTTAGAGGGAGAGCAGCTGGCTTCCGATGTTGGACAAATACAACTCCTGCTGGTCATGAATGAAATTAATAAAAAACTTTTGACTGGCGCCAGTTATCAAAAAGTTTTGGATTTAGTTTTTGATTCTCTTGACCTCGTCATTCCCTACGACCGAATTGGAATAGCTCTGGTCGAAGGCTCCGGAGAAGAGGCCCAGCTGAGCATGAAGTGGGTTAGGTCCAAAGTTGCCGTTAGCCATCTGAACCTAGCTTACTCGGCACCCATTCAGGGCAGCAGCTTGCAGAAGATTTTAGCGACGGGAGAGCCTCGGATCATCAACGACCTTATTGAGTACTCCTTGAAATTTCCGGACTCACAATCAACGAAGCTTATTATCAATGATGGAATTAGATCCAGTTTAACATGTCCTCTCAGGTCTGGAGATCAGCAAATCGGCATTGTCTTTTTTTCAAGTTGTAAACCGAACACCTATCGCAGCGAACATATTCAAACTTTCAGAGAAGTTGCTGATGAACTTTCGATGATTGTCGAGCACGGACGGTTACGGCGTGATTTTGATCTTGCTAAAGAGCAGACACGAAATTTGAATATGATTCTTCACGACCTAAAATCACCATTAAGCACAATCCAAGGTTTTGCCGAATTATCCCTGGGTGAGCCTTGGTTTCAAAATCTTGATCCTGACGGAAAAGAGGTTTTCCAGGTCTTCCTTCGCAACTCAAAATATATGTTCGAATTGCTCAATGAACTGAGTGAATTAGGTAGTCTAGATCGCCACGCAGAGATCGTCGTCTTAGAAGATGTTCGACTATATGAATTCTGCAAGGAGATGGATAACTTTGGAAGGGTTTTAGCTGGGCCAAAGCAAATCGAATTTAAATCAGATCATTTTTTAGGAGCCCTACCAATCCTGCAGTTTGACCGCCACAAGGTTAGAAGAGTTTTAGATAATTTATTTTCCAATGCTGTAAAGTACTCATCACGGGGCAGTATAATTACATTTTCCGTCTCGTGTCAGAACGACAGATTAACTTTTTCAGTCGCTGATCAAGGTCTTGGAATTCCAGCTTCAGAAATACCAAAATTATTTCGCGAATTTGGCAAGACGAGTGTTCGCCCGACAGAAGGGGAAACGAGCACAGGTCTTGGTCTTGCGATTGCGAAAAAAATTGTCGAACAACATGAGGGTGCCATTTCGGTCATCAGTGCAACTGGGAAGGGTTCAACATTTACTTTTTGGATTCCCTTAATTGGAACCAAAGATGTTCACTGAGCGGAGCAAAGCGAATCAATTGATTTTATCAATCACGCCTAATCCGTCACTTGATCTGAGCGGAACTGTTGACGGCTTTAAACAAAATGAAAAGTCTTATGTGACTGCAGAACTTCGGTCGCCGGGTGGAAATGCAATCAATGCCGCTAGAATTTTAAATCGATTAGGTGTGCGAGTTCTTGCCACAGGTTTTTTGGGTGGTCATATTGGTCAAGAAGTTGGAAAACTTTTAGACCTTGAAGGTGTAAAAAATAAATTTATTCAAATTCGAGGTTCAACAAGAATCAATGTTACAATTTCAAATAACAGAGACCACCAGCAAACCCGTCTCAGTTTTCAGGGTCCAGAAATAGAAAAGCGCGAAAATCAAAAACTTTTAAAGCTATTTGAAGTTTCTGAAAATATAAAGTTACTGACTATAGGTGGTTCTCTTCCAAATGGATTTACAGTCAAGCACGTAAAAAAATTGATCAGCATGGCTAAGGAAAGGAGCATTCCGACCGTTATTGACTGCCCTGGGCAAATTTTGAAACAAATCATTTCTGCGCAACCCCTTTTGATTAAGCCCAATCTTGATGAGTTTCATCGCCTGACGGGAACTCATGTGAAAACAATTCCCGCGGTTGAGAAAGAAGCTAGAAAATTATTGGATCTAGTTCCTTTCATCTGCGTATCTTCAGTTGATAACGGAACGCTTTTAGTAACGCGGGAAGGATCTTATTTTGGAAGGATCCCAAAGTTCAAGATTAGGTCCACTGTTGGTGCAGGGGATTCAATGGTGGGGGCTATGATGTCTCAGTTATTTAAAGGGGATTTTTCAGATATCGAGCTGCTGCGGTGGGGCTTAGCAGGATCGGCAGCAACTTTAGGGCAACCAGGAACAACATTGGGTAGTAAGGTACAAATTCAGCATTTTTTGGGAAAGGTTAAAGTGATTGAGCTATGAAAACAAAATCGGAGTCCCTTGTTTCAGATAAGCCTGATACCAATAAGGAAAGTTTTTTTCGCTTCCATCGGCCGCACCTCCATTTAAATTCAGTCTTTGGCGACGATTGGTTTGCATTGAAGGCGGAAACTTTTGCAAGATTTTTCGGAACGCCAAGTTTTTTGGTTGGGCAGACGACAATTGTCGCACTTTGGATTTTTATCAATGTCTATGGATTCACCAAATTCGATCTTTATCCGTTTATACTTTTGAATTTAGCTTTTAGCTTGCAAGCAGCCTATGCGGCACCTCTTATATTACTTGCACAAACAAGACAGGCTGACCGGGATAAAGTTCATTCGGAAGCCGACGCCCAACACAGGGAGGCCATTGCGCAAGCCAGCGAAGAACGAGAAAAACTGGCCGCTATTCAAGCTGAACATTTAATTCGCTTGTTGAAACAAAACACTCTTTTGACAGAAGTCACTCAAAAGCTGAGTCAAAGAATCGAGACTTTGACAACGGAACTTCATGCTAAAATATTGAGTAAATATTAATTGCAGACGAGCGCCTCGGCCTTGATTGGCATGGATGACATTTCTTTCAAGCGCTGAATGTAAATTCGACTTGAAAGGTCGGCCGTCGCAATTTCTGTTGGCAGTGGAGTGGGTAGAGTCGGTATTTCGGGTGCGCTCTCGGGACCTAAAAATAAATTACTTTTTGAGTAGCCCGTCGCCGCGGTAAGAAGATCTAGATAAGAATCTTTGATCAGACCTTCAGGGAGGCTATCTTCTTTGCCAAGCTCAGCCGCCCAAAAAATATCTTTTGTGACTGAGACTCGGCCTTTGCTATTTTCATCACAAAGGTAATCGCCATTCACAAAACTTGATGTCACAATCAGATGATTTGGAGAAGCCCATTGGTAGGTCAGCTCAGTATTCCATTGGTTGCTGATCGTGATGGAATCGTTTCCAGAATGAATAATTTTATATTCTTGAGGACCACTTTCATTTGTTTGAATCACTTTTTCACAATCCACTTGCGAAATGGATTTAAGCTCGTTGAGTTCTGACATGGGAGCCTCTTCAAAAATAAAATTTCCCAATGCTAAACGAAGTTCAAAATTTTTGGTAATATGATTTTGTTTATATGGAACAACCTCAAATGAAGTCG
This sequence comes from Pseudobdellovibrionaceae bacterium, assembly GCA_043779185.1. GTDB lineage: Bacteria > Bdellovibrionota > Bdellovibrionia > Bdellovibrionales > Bdellovibrionaceae > JAYWDA01. The sequence goes on along the minus strand of JAYWEQ010000109.1, from coordinate 7 downwards.
AAACTCT
>JAYWEQ010000108.1:0-48303 GCA_043779185.1 Pseudobdellovibrionaceae bacterium | reverse complement strand
ATGGGATTCCCGATTCCAGAATTTAAAAGGTTCAAATATTTTTCTAAGTTAAGACACTTTGCATTTTTAATTTCATTTAAAGCAATATTTGGTGAATGGGTCGGGGCCGCACTATTTTTTGAGGACTCTGTACTATCACTGCAGCCAGTGAAGACAAGAGTTATTACGGCGGCATTTATTATTTTCAAGAATGCAGTCCTTGCAGACATGAGTGGCTCCTAAAGAAAAAGAGAGTGAAGGTTCAAGTTCACTCTCTAATTTTTAAAAAATAAGCTTAATTAAAATAATTAAGCTTTACCTTTACCTTTTCCTTGATCTTGATCTTTGTCTTTATCAGGCATAGGAACGGGAGCCGTTTGTCCTTTATCTTGACCCTTGTCTTGGCCTTTATCAGGAGCTGGAGCAACGGTGCCTTTATCTTGTCCCTTGTCTTGTCCCTTGTCTTGACCTTGCTTAGCTTGTGCTTCAGAAAGGCTCAAGGTCACATTGATCATTTCGCAAGTTTCAGGAGTTGGAGCAACTTGTCCTTTATCTTGACCCTTGTCTTGTCCTTTATCTGGAGTTGGAGCAACAGTGCCTTTATCTTGTCCCTTATCAGGAGCAGGAGCCGTTTGTCCTTTATCTTGACCCTGATCTTGGCCTTTATCTTGACCAACTTCTTTAGCAGCTGTGCAAGCTTTCAGATCAAAACTTAAAGTGCTAGGCATCTGAGCTTGGTCTGCAGCACCCATTGTGTGAGTGATGTGTTCAGCACGAAAACCAGAAGAAGCGTGAATAACTTCTAAACCGGTTGCTGTGTGACCAAGAACGATCAACAAGTTAGCACCAGAGTATAATTCTAAATCGCCAGTGTTAGTTTCAGCAACACGATCCACTGAAAGCAATTCAGAAGCATACTTTTGCAATTCAGGATACATCGCATAGATTTGCTCTTTCGTTGAAGCCGTGCCAACAGGTGTTTCAGAAGTGCCAATCACTTTGGAATTATGAACAGCTGTGCCTGGCGTATAATCTCCAGCGGCCGTTGCTGTTGCTGCTGTTGCCGGTTGGTCACCATTATTAGATGGTCCATTTTGTGAACAAGCCATGAAGCCGACAGATGCAAGAGCGGCAACACCGACTTTGAATGCAGATTTAGTAAACATAGAATTCCTCCTTAAAGGGTTGTTATAGTTTAACCAAGAACTTTGGCTAATTTTTAAAGTTGCAGCGACTGGATGAGCAATCGTTGGACCAGCTTTGGAACCACCCTATTTCGAATTTATCTAGGTCTGAGGTTTTAAAACTGTGGCGTTAAGCAATCTTGAGGAATAGTGCCCCCGGGCTGAAGTCCCAATTTTCCTAAACCGATGAGCTAGTGATCAAGTTATGATCTCTTGATTATTAAATTTCGATGGCCGCAGAATTGCTAATAGGACACTGATCGTTAATTTTATCTGTATCCATGGGGGGATCTGTGAATTTTTTTAGTATTGTCTTAATAATCTGTTCAAGTGCAATGGGTTGGGGCCAAACAAACATCTTAGAAATTGAAAGCTCGTTACGCAGCTTTCATAAAAATCCTGCCAAAGCCATGGATCAGCTGGCACCCGAAGTGATTCATGGAAAATTAAATGTCCGAGGATCTATTAACTATATAGATGTCAGCGCTCAACTGTCGCACCGAAACTTAATTCGGCAAAAGATCATGTCAAGATCAACCCAGCAATTTAATTTTTTATCTAAGATGGGCGACCATGATCAAGCGACAACATTGGTCGAAAATCAAACTGTGAACGCTCAAATCACTGATTTAGATCGGCAGGGATTTATTCATTCGAAGTTATCTGATCTGCCTTGGGCGGATTCGTACTGGCCTATCTATAAAGGTCTGCTAGGGGAGAGGTATGCAGATCCTCATTTTCCAAACTCTAAAATTTGGCAAGAAAACTACAATTATGTCTTGTCCTATCCAGCCTCTGCGGTTGTCGCTAGCGGCAGCCAACTTGAAATCAATAATTTGTCGCCCGCTGAAAAATATGACTTCTTGGTTGGAGATTCATCTATGACCATGACAAATTTTTCGTGGACTCAGGGACAAAACTATTTGAATAAAGTGGGCTTTGTAGAAACCTGGATGGGAATCTGTCATGGTTGGGCCGGCGCCGCTCATATGATGCAACCTGTGATCAATGCGCCGATCACTTTAAAAGCAGCGAGTGGCATGCCCATTACTTTTTATCAAAGTGATGTGAAGGCTTTAGAATCCATGCTGTGGGCGAACTCGTCTCCGGCGACGCGATTTTCAGGAACGGCCTGCAAAACTTCAAGACCTGATCGGGATTCTTATGGCCGAGTCATCGATCCCGGATGCTTAGATAATAACCCCGCCACGTTTTTTTTAACACTGACCAATCAATTGGGGATCAATCAACGAAGTTTTGTGATGGATGCGACCTATGATGCGGAAGTTTGGAACTACCCAATTACTTCTTACGAAATGACCTACTTTAATCCACAAAGTTTGCATCCCACGGGGCACCTGATGCAGGCGATGATTCCTATCGAGCAATTCACCATTGATAAATTTAGAAGTTATCGGTCTAGTGACGCAAAATATGTTGTCGGCGTCGTGACGGATGTAACATTTGTGATAGAAGTTAATCCCACTCATGGTCTTAGTAACAAGCCGCCAACAAAAACTTTAAGGTTTCTTTATGACCTAGAATTGGATGCCAATAAAAATGTGATCGGCGGAGAGTGGTATATGAATTCACATCCTGATTTTATGTGGACTTATGAAAAGGGTGCTCAAGCCATGGCCCGAGGGGAAGCTGCCATCAATAGCCAAGATTGGAACGTCAGTGGTCCCGTGCCTTTAGAGTGGAGAACTTTGGCGCGCCAAGCATCAGCGGCGGGTTCACCATTATATTCGGTGGTTAAAAGAATCATTGAATCGGCACCGCATTCAGGGCCAGGCGCAGATCCCGATGCGCCGGAAGTTCCGCCTACTGAAGGCACGCCGACGAATCCATAAACTCTGGAATCGCATTATCATTGGGGTTGTGGGTGTAATTGTTAGCGATATTTAAAGCTCGATCGGGGTCAATGCGACCTGAGGTTGCAATTTTTCCCCATAAAAACTGAGCGGTATTAACACTCTTAAATAACAGGTAACGGATTTCTTTATAACTTAAATCGGGTCTTGCATTCCATAGCATGGCAGCCACACCAGCCACATAGGGTGATGCCATTGAAGTGCCGCTAAGGACGGCGTACGTATTTCCATTTCTGGTCGATCGGATATTCAGTCCTGGAGCTGCTAAATCAACACTGATTCGACCATAGTTGGAAAACCTTGTTAGAAAATCTCCAGCTCCTGCGGCCGCGACACTAATAATATTGTCATGGGTGTAAGCGGCCGGATAAAAAGGGATGCGATCAATGTTAATTCCATTTCCAGCAGAGTCTCCATTGCCAGCCGCGGCGACAAAAAGAATATGGGCCTTGCGCGCCCGTTCAATAGCTTCCGACAAAGCTTGCGAATAACTGTTTGAGCCCCAACTATTATTCATCACGACCGCGCCATTTTTAATTGCGTAATCAATCGCTTTAATGGCATTCCCGGTCCATCCACTGGCACTTGAATCTAAATATTTTAAAGCCATTATTTTCAAATTAATTCCGGCACGCCCTAATTGAGCAGCGGCTTTCACAATCCCTGCGACATGGGTGCCGTGGTAGGCGTGCGGATCATCGGACATGGGATTACTGTCGTTATTGGCAAAATTATAGCCATAATAATCATCAATATAACCATTGTGATCATCATCGATTCCGTTATTGGGGATTTCTCCGGGATTATGCCACATGAAAGGGGCAAGATCTTTATGAGTATAATCAACGCCACTATCAATGATCGCTACAATAATTTCTTTCCCATTGGCTGTTGTGACGGCTTGGTTATGATCGAAAGAAGCCTCAATGTGAGAAGCTTCGCCGAACTCTGTCGAAAAGGTTTTATAATTCGGTTCAGCATACAAAACTTTTTTTTGCTGAATAAAGGATTCAATAACAGCTCGAGCGGGAGATTGAGCCGCAATTCTAAGGGATATAATATCATGACTGACTTGTGAAATTCGAAAAGGTTCAAGATCAGGCGCCAAAGAATGAGCCGCAGCAATCGCTTCCTGAAATTTTGGCAGTTGAGTTTTCAGATCAGACATTTTTAATAAAAGGTTCAGGTCATTTTGATTTTCTGATAGCTGCAGTGAGTTTAAACTTTGCTCAGTTGATTTATCTGGTGCCGCAGGACTGGAAGTGCATGAAGAGTGACTAGGGCTGTCGTCAGAACAGGAAAAAAATCCAAGTGTTACGAAAATAGCACAAAAATATTTCAGTTTCTTGGTTGTATTTTTCATTTCATTTTCTCCGATACCTTATGATTTCATAAAAAGTTCATTTTTCGCAACCCTTCAAAGTAATAAAAAATCTTTGCACAGGGTTCGCCGCAAATCTTCATTGGGAAAGTCTTTCCGGCCGTCACATATCGCTCAATGTCTATTCAACATAATTCTATTTATTTTTTTGTCACTTGTGACAGACGTGTAACCTAATAATGAAATAGGTTAGTATTCTTCATGAAAATTAAGGTCCCGAGAAAAAGTTTCTTCAAGTCTTGTCAAAGCCAAGATGGACATTAAAAGGCAAAGCGCACCCACAGCCATCGCACTTTGTTGCAAACCCATCAGCGGTTTCAGAAACTGAAAAGTCAAAGTGAGGGGAATCACGCTACCGCGAACAAAGTTAGGTGCACTGGTCGTCACAGTGGCGCGAATATTTGTTCCGAACTGCTCGGAGGCGATGGTCATAAATAAAGCCCAATAGCCGGAAGCAAAACCTAAAAGCCCACATAAAGTGTAGTAGGTCGTTAATGATTGTCCTGCGAATAAAAAGTAAGAAATAATGACCATCGAAAGCAATAAAAGAAAACCTAAAACCACTTTTTTTCGATTTTTAAAATATTGACTGATCAGGCCGCTGGTGACATCACCGAGCGAAAGGGCAAGATAAGTGAACATCACAGCCTTGCTAGCCGACGGAATCTCAGACATTTGGAAAGACCGACCAAACTCTGGCGAAAAAGTAATTAAAATTCCAATTGTAAACCAGATTGGAACGCCAATAAGAATAACACTTAAATATTTTACAATATTTTTTGAACGAAACAGCGAAAAAAACTGGCCAGTTTTATGATTTGTTTCTTTCAATTTTGAAAACATTCCGGATTCGCGAAGGCCGACTCGCAAAGCCAGAAGGCATAATCCCATGCCGCCCCCGATAAAATAAGAAACCCGCCAATCAAAGGAGTCGCCGACAAAAGCGGCGGCCACAGCGCCTAAGATTCCAAAAGATGCTACAATTGTCGTCCCATAGCCACGCGTCTGCCGAGGCATAAGTTCGCTGACCAAAGTGATTCCAGCTCCTAATTCTCCGGCCAGTCCTATGCCTGCAATAAATCGTAAGGCGGCGTACTGGTCGACTGTTTGAACCCAGCCATTCAGAAGATTTGCGATACTGTATAAAAAAATCGAGCCAAATAAAACAGACAGGCGGCCTTTTTTATCCCCCAAAATTCCCCAAAAGACGCCCCCCAAAAGCAGTCCGGCCATTTGGCAATTGATCAATAAAACACCTTGATCAAGAAGGGCGGCCTCAGCAACGCCTAAACTTTTAAGGCTTGAGACTCGGACAATACTGAATAAAAGAAGATCGTAGATATCAACGAAATACCCTAGGGCCGCCACAGTCACGGCCAAATAAACTTTTCGAAGGTCAGCGGCCACAGGATTATTTCGCATTTAAAATAATATAGATCATCCGATTGCCTCGAGCCAGCCGAACAGAGTTCTCGCCTTTTTTTAAGGTCTTTAAAACATCGCTGGCCGTTGCGATCTCAGTTTTATTCACATCTAAAATAACATCCCCCGGAGAAACTCCAGCTAAGCCTGCAACGCTGGTGGGCTCAACTTCAACAACAACCGGTTTTTTAACATCTTCGGGCAGTGCCAATAGATCGCGAAGTTCGACATTTAAATCTGAAACTGTAAAGCCTAACCCATAGGGAACTTTTTGACCTTTAGTTTTTACGGTTGGAGTTGTTGGGTTCAGGCGCTGATCATTGGTCGGTTCGCCCACAGTAATTTCGATGTCTTTTGTTTTAAAGCGATTTCCCTCTTGGCGAACGATTTTCATGGAAACCTTTTTGCCTATGGGTGCATCTGAAACAGCGTCTTGTAACTCGGTTGAATTTTTAATTTTGCGGCCATTAAATTCGGTGACGATGTCGTAAGGTCGAATTTTAGCTTTAGCCGCCGGTGAGCCCGGTCCCACTTTTACAATCACGGATCCAGTGATGTCATATGTTTCAGAGGCGCCTGGGTCCATATCACCCAAGGCCACACCCAAGTAACCTTTTCGGATCGAGCCATGGGATTCTAATTCAGGAATTATTTTTTTAACTTCATCAATTGGAATTGCAAATCCAATCCCTTGAGCGCGAGCATCAATTGCCGAATTTACACCAATCACCAGACCATTGCTGTTGACCAAAGGCCCCCCAGAATTTCCCGGATTAATAGAGGCGTCGGTTTGAATCAATGGAAACTTATTAATTTCTTCGAGCGCGCGACCCACCGAAGAAACAATTCCTTTGGTCACTGAATGCCCATGTCCGAATGGATTTCCAAAGGCTGCGACCCATTCACCCACTTTTAAATCTTTACTACTGCCCAGGACGGCCACTGGTAATTTTCCATCCGGTTTAATTTTAATCAAAGCAATATCGCTACGATCATCGGCCCCGATCAGCTTGGCCTCATAGATCTTGTCCGATTTTTCTGAAAGCTGAACGGTGATTCCAGTGGCTCCGCGGACAACATGGGCGTTGGTGACGATCAAACCGTTTTCGTGAATAATAAAACCAGTGCCCAAGGCCAGGGGCTGTGGCTTATTCGAAGGGGGCGGGGATCTTCGTTGACCATAAAATTGCTCTAACATATCCAGCCACGGATCGCGCATCTGCTGAAGATTGGCCGTTGTTGAAATATTGACGACGGCCGGATTGATCACACGGGCCAGTTCGACAAATAAATTTCCTGGCAAAGGATCACTCAATTTCATAGCCGGCGGAGTTTTAGGTAAAGCCTCAGCTGATAAAGAGCCACTGAAACTGATCAAAGCTGAAAAAACTATTAAAGAAATATTTTTCATGGAGCCTCCGCTTTAAGTCATTTGAAGATATTTAGTTTGTAAATCAGTGACCAGTGAATCAAGAAATTTTTTCTCTTCTTCATCAAGGTTATTTTTTGTCTTTTCTTGCATGACAACAAGCAGGTCAATATTAAATTTAGCCATGGCCTTATCCTTTGAAGTTTGGCCGGTTTCGGGGTGGGGTGCAATTCCCAAAGACATTGCCGCACTGGAGGCGATGGACATGACTAACATAGAAAAAGAGGCTTCCATTTTTTGATCGGCCATCATTGTCTCCTTTGAAAAATTAGATAGGGTAGTAACCCACCAGTTTTAGCAATCTTGATTCCATTGTCGGATGAAATTTTAAAAATAAATTTGTTTGTTCAAGGCCTTCAGGATTCACCATAAAAAGGTGACTGGTGCAGGGCGGAATCCTGAGAGGCTGGGTTTCCGCCAGTCCCTCCATCCGCCAAAGGACTTCGGCGACGCGGCGTCGATCGCCAACAAGCTCTGCGGCTAAGCCATCATTTTCATAAAAAGTTTTAGTTCGAACAACCGAACGAATGATCAGCCATCCTAAGGGTGATAATAATGTTAAGAAAGGCTTCTGTTTTTTATTTAAGAAAAAATTAGGCGGCCAGAATTGATCTAAAAATTGTCCTAAGCCCACAAGGGTATTCGCTATAACGCTGGTGACACCAAATCCAAAAGTTTCCATGCGACGGATGTGGCTCATTTGATAAGCGACAACAGCTCTTAAATCTTTTTCGGTAAATCTTTTCAGCAAGCCTTCGCTGATGCAGATACAAGGTTGGCGCCAAGCGATGCCAATGCAAAAAGCCACGGCTGAGCTGGCTTCCAAAATATAAAGTCTTGGCAGACGTTTGAGCCCAAGACGGTACGAGTAGTCTTTAATTAAGGGTTGAAGGCCCCATGGATCTTGCCCTTCCGACAGCCGCACGTTTAATAAATTTAAGATATGAGCTTCACCATAAAAAAAGATCAGCAAATTTAAAATGATGGCAAAGAACAGACCCGCCAGCAATCCGACACGATCGCCCAGCCGATAGCCAAGGACCAAAAAGAAAAGGCAAATACCAACAATGAAAACCCAGACTTTTGTAGAGTTAGAGATCATAAGAAAGTTGTCTCCTAGGTTGGGGTCCTTTAGCAAGCGGTGGCAGGGCGTGGCAGAGAAAGTCTAAACTTGCGAATTTCCACAGAAAACTATGAAATAGAGAGGAAATAAAATCAGGGAGGATTATGTGTCTGAAATAGACATTCTAGCGCTGAATGCGGCCATTCAAAAAGAAAGTCAATTTGTCGAACGAATGATGAATGAAATCGGCAAAGTCGTGGTTGGTCAAAAGGAAATGGTTGAAGGAATTATGATGGGGCTTTTGACCGGCGGCCACATCTTGCTGGAAGGCGTTCCAGGCTTGGCTAAGACGCTGACGATTGCGTCCGTATCACAGTCGATTTCATTAGATTTTCAGCGAGTGCAATTCACGCCTGATTTATTACCTACGGACTTGATCGGCACGATGATCTTTAATCCAAAAAGTGGCGAGTTTGCTCCTAAGAAGGGACCTATTTTTACCAATATCGTCCTGGCCGATGAGATCAATCGAGCCCCCGCAAAAGTACAAAGTGCACTTTTGGAAGCCATGGCCGAAAAACAAGTGACCATCAGCGAGCACACTTACACGTTAGAAGTGCCATTCCTGGTTCTTGCCACTCAAAATCCGTTAGAGCAAGAAGGAACTTATCCGTTGCCGGAAGCGCAGATGGATCGCTTTATGTTTAAGATCAACGTTGATTATCCGACCAAAGGTGAAGAGATGGAAATCTTAGAGCGAATGGGGAAAAATCAACGGCCGCAGATTCAACCGGTGATTTCGAAAGAAGAACTTCTCCGAGCCGCTGAGCGTGCTGATCAAATTTACGTTGATAAAAAAGTAAAGAATTACATTGTTGAAATTGTCATGGCGACTCGAAAACCGACAGAGTATGGTTTAAGCCGCGTCGCTAATTTGATTCAAGTGGGTGGTTCGCCAAGGGCAACGCTCAGTTTACTTCGAGCCGCAAAAGCCCATGCCTTTTTGCGCGGTCGTGGTTATGTGACCGTCGAAGATGTCAAAGCGATTATTTACCATGTGCTTCGTCATCGTTTGATTCTGACCTATGAAGCTGAGGCTGAAAATATAAAAACTGACGACATCATCAAAGAAATCTTATCGCAGATCGAGGTAGGGTGATTTGGATTTTCCGGTTGAGGTCCTCAAAAAAGTTAAACTGATTGAGCTCAGCACCCGGAAGCTGGTGAATAATATATTTGCCGGAGAATACCATACGATGTTTAAAGGCCAAGGAATGACCTTTGCGGATTTTCGAGAATACGTGCCCGGCGATGATATCCGCGCCATTTCTTGGCCCCTGACAGCCAAGGCTGGCAAGCCCTATATTAAAAAATTCGAAGAAGAGCGCGAGATGACGCTAATTTTGGCGGTCGATATTAGTGGTTCGTCAGACTTTGGCACCGGCGCCTTTTTTAAAGGTGAAATCATGACTCATCTAGCTGCTGTGCTGGCGTTTAGTGCTGTCAAAAATAATGACCAAGTGGGCTTACTTTTATTTTCAGATCAAGTCGAACATTTTGTCCCGCCTAAAAAAGGCCGCGGCCATGTTTACCGAATTTTGCGCGACCTTTTATTTTTTAAACCTAAATCAAGTCAGACCAAAATGAATACCGCCTTACAGTATCTGAATGGAATTTTAAAAAAGCGCGCGGCTATTTTTTTATTCAGTGACTTTGTCGATGAAGGTTTTGATAAAGCCTTACGAATTTTAGGTGATCGGCACGATGTGGTCGCTTGTGTCGTGCAAGATATGGCTGAGGACGAACTTCCCCAATGGGGTTTAGTGGATTTGCAAGATCCTGAGACCGGTGAAATTATAACTGTCGATACCTCGGCCGCCATTTTCCGCGATTCCTACAAACAATCCCATAAGCAACGCAAAGCCCTTCGAGATAAAATGCTCAGGTTAGCCCAAATCGAGCGAGTTGATGTGGTGACACAAGGGGACTACTTCGATCCTTTGATAAAGTATTTTAGGAAAAGAGCCCATGGCTGAATGTGCATTGCAAATTCCTAAAATAGAAGGTTTGCCAGACGGTGTGATCACAGTCGGGCGTCATTTTATTTTAGAATGCCAAGGGGAATTTCCTAAAAATTTTAAACCTGAAATTTGGCCCATTGAATTTGCCGAAAATCAAAACCCTCACTCCTTGAAAATTCTTTCGGCAAATTTTTTAACTCCTGAAAAGCTGCAGCTGGAAGTGACAAGTTATCTGCCAGGTGCACAGCAGTTCCAGCCCTTAAAATTTAAATCAGGGGAAGAAAAAGTTGATTTGGGAAAAGTGAACTTTGAAGTTCAAAGTGTCATTCAAAAACAAGAAGCCCAAGTTGAACCTTTTGGCCCCATGGCCCTGGCTATAAGTTGGCCGCTGACTTTATGGCTGACCTTAGGCTTGATCTTAGTTCTGCTAGCGACCCTAGTCGGTTTAAAATTGCGCACTTATTTTCAAAGAAAAAATTTAATCGAAGATCTTAGAAAGCATGATTCGGCCTTGTCGCCCCTTGCAGAAGTTCATAAAGCGTACCGCCTTTGGCGCCGGGAAAAAGCATTTTTCTACGATGAAGAAGTAGCGGCTGAAACTCTTTCTGAATTTCAAAAAGAAGTCGATCAGGCCTTCCGATTGTTTCTAACAAGAACCTTTAAAGTGCCCGCCTTAAAGTGGACCGATCGAAAGATTTTAAAAGATGTTAAAAAGTATCATCCAGAAATTTTTGAAAGTGATGGCTTAGAGCTGAAAAAATTGATGCTTGAAATGAGTAAAGCCAGCCTAGCTAAAAACTTAAAAAGTCGAGACGTCGTGCAGCTGACAGAAAACTTTAGAGTCATCGCAGAGAAAATATCAAAAGCCCGGGACGAAATTGCGCAGAAAGGCAGTCTGCGATGACCTGGGATACGCCAAGTGCTTTTTTATTATTGATTCTGTTAATTCTAGCTTTTGCTTGGAATCGATGGCGGCGGGGAAAAAAAGAAGCCTCCTTGCAGTTCAGTTCTTTGCAGGAAGTGAAATCGGCACGTCCTGGTTTCAAAGCAAAATTAAGTTTATTACCTGAAGTCCTAAAAATTATAGCGCTGGTCTTTGTCGTGCTGGCGCTGGCACGCCCCCGCGAAGGCAATACTAAAATCAGAAAAAATGTTGAAGGAATTGATATTATCATATGTATGGATATTTCAGACAGTATGTTGATTGAAGATATGAAGCCTTTGAATCGGTTAGAGTCAGCAAAAGAAACTTTAAAGAAGTTTGTTGGACGCAGAAATTCCGATCGTATCGGCCTTGTGGTTTTTGCCGGCGAATCATTTACCATGGTGCCACCGACTTTAGATTATCCGATGCTTATCAGCCGGGTGGATGAAATTACAACAGCTAAAGACGCTCATATCAAAGATGGGACTGCGATCGGTGTGGCGATGGCCAATGCCGCCGGACGACTGAAAGATTCGACGGCCAAAAGCCGAGTGATGATTTTTATGACCGATGGGGAAAACAATAGCGGCACCATCGATCCTGAAACAGGTTTAGAAATTGCCAAAGGTTATGGCATCAAAGTATACAGCGTGGGCATTGGGCACGATGGACCGACCCGCATTCCGATTTATCAAACAGATGTTTTTGGAAAAAAAATTAAAACCTACTTGCCGTTTGAAAGCACAGTGAATGCGGATCTTCTCAGCCGCATGGCCTCGGAAACTGGCGGCAAGTATTACCGTGCCTCGAAAGAGGACTCGCTAGAAGGTATTTTTAAAGATATCGATTCCTTAGAAAAAACTAAAGTTGATGTTAATAAGTTCACGCGCTATACAGAAAAATTTCCTGGTTATTTGTGGGTTGGTCTTTTGCTTTACTGTCTGTCGTTAATTCTAAGTCGGACATTGTTAAGGAGGCTGCCATAATGTTTCGATTCGAAAATTTTGCAGCTTTTAAATGGCTTTGGTTGCTTGTGGCTTTGTTAGTTCTGACTTTTTGGCGGGATCGACAAGTTCGTAAAATTTTAAATTCTAAAATTGGAGCCAGGCTTTCACCTTTTTTGACGAAATCTCTTTCGCTGAAGAAAAGAAGATTAAAAAGATTTTTAGAAGCTGGTGTTTTAATTTTATTTATCATTACACTGGCAAGGCCGCAAGCTGGCCAAAGCAAGCAGGAAATTAAAACAGAAGGTGTTGAGATTTTGTTTTTAGTCGATGTTTCTGAAAGCATGCTGTCAGATGATGTGAAGCCCAGTCGGCTCGAACAGGCAAAGGCTGAACTAAGTCGGATTGTCGATCAAATGCCTGGTAATAAAATCGGGATTGTTGCCTTTGCTGGTAATGCGGGATTAATTTCTCCGCTGACGACGGATCCGGCGGCTGTTAAAATGTTTATTGAATCTCTCAGTACGGAATCTGTCAGTACTCAAGGGACTAGTTTTCAGGAAGCACTTTCAGTGGCTGATAAAGCCTTTGAACGCGGCGGTATTGAATCCGACGATGTGGTGAAGGTGACACGCGTGATATTGATCGCGTCCGATGGCGAGGACAATGAGCCCGGCGCGAATAAGGCCGCTGAAGAATTAGTTAAAAAAGGCGTACGAATTTTTACGATCGCTTATGGAACTGAAAAAGGCGGAACGATTCCCGTTCGTGATGGTATGGGATATTTAAAAAATTATAAAAAAGATCGTCAGGGACAAACGGTAATTACGACAGTCAAGGGTGACGCTTTACGAGAGCTTGCAAAAAAAGGCCAGGGCTCTTTTTACTACGCCACTTTCGGGGGCACCCATATTAAAAAAGTCGTGGACGACATAGCTCAGTTAGAAAAAAAGCTATTTGAAAGCTCTATCGCTGTTCAATATGACGAGCGCTTCCAGTGGCCATTATTATTCGCGTTTATATTTGGACTTATCGAATTAATCTTAGGCGATCGACGCACTCATTTTCGTTTGTGGCGTGGCCGTTATGAGGTGCCACCAGCATGAAGTGTTTGATCGGGACTTTTTTAATCATCTTTATTTTTGGTTGTACTCAGAAGCAGGAACTTTCGGCCATATTAGCCAATAATAGTGGCGTCAAAATGCTAAAGTCTGAAAGCATTTCTGGCTCTCAGCAAAACTTTGTTCAAGCTTTGTCACTAAAGCCTTTTGAGCCCGTCTTTCATAATAACTTAGGGGTCAGCCTTGATGCCAATAAGGATATTGAAAAGGCGATCAAGTCTTATGCCTTCGCGGAAGAAAAAGCGACAGAAAATCAGGTTAAGTTTGCGGCTCGATTTAACTTGGCCCAAGGCATTGCTAAGCAGGGAAAGGTCGATGAGGCTTTAGTTTGGTATCAAAAAGCATTAGATTTGAATCCTGGTTCCCAAGAAACAAAAACAAATATTGAACTTTTGACTCAGCAACAAAAATCTGGTGGTGGCGGTCAAGGGCAAAATAAAGATGATAAAAATAAAGAAAAAAAGCCGGATGATAAAAAAGACGACAAAGATAAAAAGGATGATAAGGATAAAAAGGAAGAACCCAAAGATTACCAAGCCAATAAAAAATATCAGCCACGACCCTTTAAAGGTGACATCAGTGAAAGTGATGTTAAAAAAATTCTGGGCGAGCTGAAACAACAAGAGCAAAAAATTCGTGCGGATTACAATCGTAAAGATGCGAAGGAGCAACCTCGTGACAAAGACTGGTGAGTTATTATTATTTGCGATCAGTTTTTTGTTCGTCATTTCGGCGGGGGCTGTGACTGTGCAGGCCAGTGTTGACTCCAATGAGACTTCGATCGAACAAGCAATCACGTTGACAGTCTCGGTTTTATCCAATGAATCAGTTGATATTGAATCTCCGCGTCTGACTGACATGGATGGCTTCCGTTTGGACAACACCTGGGACTCAACCTCTGTCAGTCAGAAAATGGTGTCGACGCCTTCAGGGATGGATTGGGAAACACAACGGCGGAAAGATTTTAATTTTGCACTGGCCCCTATGAAAGCAGGTCGTTTGTCGATTCCGGCTCTTGATGTGAAAGTCAGTGGAAAAATTTATCGCACGCAGCCCATCATGGTGGTGGTCTCAGATTCAGGGACTAACTCTGGCGCCGGCGCTGGAAAGAAGCCCCGTGGCCGGCCCCAGGCACCACGAAATAATTTACCTCCTGGGTTTAGTTGGCCAGGTGCTAATTCCATGGAAGATATCGATCGTTTAGAAGAAGAGATGTTCAATCAACTTTTGAATCGACGAGCTCCGCCTGCCGGAAACAATGGCAGCGGGGGAATGCCGACCGATCCCAATCAAGGTTTGCATCGGCGTAGGGTCGATCCGCAATTACGAACATTGCCGACCAATCCCAATGAAGCTTTTTTTGTTCAAGTTGAAGTTGATAAAACAGAAGTCTTTGAGGGCGAACAAATCAGTGTGTCTTGGTATATTTATACCCGTGGACAAATGGAGAGCTTAGATCGCGTAAAGTTTCCGGACCTGAAAAGTTTTTGGAAAGAGATTATTGAAGAGGTTCCAAGTATTCAATTCACTGAGGAAGTCGTCAATGGTATTCCTTATAGGAAGGCCTTACTAGCCTCGCATGCTCTTTTTCCCATTAAGCCCGGAACGGCGATTATTGATGAGTATAAAATTAAGTCTCGAGTCAGATTACCTCAGCAAGGCTTCGGCTTAGGCTCGGCCAACGAATACACTCGCTCCAGCGAGAGGGTTCCCATCACTGTCAAACCTCTACCAACTGAAAATCGACCGCAGGATTTTGCTGGAGCTGTTGGTCAATTTGAAGTTCAAACCTCCGTTGAAGGTCAAAAATTTCCCGTTAATCAGCCCTTTAATTTGCGAGTTCGCTTTGAAGGGTATGGAAATGCAAAACTAATTGATCTTCCAGCGATCAGTTGGCCGAAAACAATTGAAATGTATGATACTAAATCTGAATCAAAATTTTTTAAAGACGGGCGAAGTTATAAGCAGTTTGATATTTTAATGATTCCTCGGGAAAAGGGGATTTTGCATATCCCTGAAATCACAGTCAGTCTTTTTGATGCCACAACGAAAAAATATTACCAGAAAAAAACCGCAGCCGTCGATTTAGAAATTTCTGAAAATACTCAAGCTCCCGTGGGTGCTGTCAACGACGGCAATCAAAATAAAGAGTCTACTAGTGTCGATAAAAAAGTGATTCCACAGCTGCCACCTCCCGTAGCTGAGTCTCAAATCAGCACGGCATGGACTGGTTTGACAAGCAACCCCTCGGTGTTAGGAAGTATTTATTTTTTGATGATAATGGGTCTTTTGCTAAAGGCTCGAAATGAATTGGGCTGGGGGCAACGGAAGAAAAGCTTGAAAGAGCTTGTTGAAAAAAGATTCTTCAAAGTCGAGGCCGCGCTGAAAGCCAGTGATCATAAAAAAGTCGGTAGTGACTTGATGAATGTTTTTTATTTTTTACTAGGGGAAGCAACGGGAGATGGTGGCGCCGTGCAAGAGATCAATCGTTTGCTCGAAAAAGTGCCCCCTTCAGTGCGTCGAGAGCTGGGCGAGCCTTTAAATAAAGCCTTTGAACTTTATCAGGTCCTCTCTTTTGCCCCCGAAGAAATGGTCAGCAAATATTCCGAGCCCGAGTCTTTAAAAAAGATCGTCAAAGAGGCCCGCGCGTTAAGTCAAAAACTTTTATCGGCTTTAACGGCTGAGGCTCCGCCAGAAAAGGCTTAAGTGTTCGCGGTGGTAAGGAAATGATTTTTCTTGGGATACGCCGGCGTAAACCGGGATCTCAGTAAATGGAATTTTTTTTTGTAGGACCTGATCCTGTAAAATTAAAGTCAGATACCATCCGGAAACTTTTAAATTTTGTAGTAAAGCATCGCGAATTTCTTTTTTAAAAACGAAAGCAGGGCAAAAAGGGTCTTTGAACTGTCGTCTTTTTTGCTCCCAAAAAATATTCATATAGGTGATTTCTAGGCGAGTTTTTTTTGACGTTGAACTTAAAAAAGGAGAATCTTTTTTATCAATGCGTGTGCCAAAGGCGATCGAAACCTGTTTCTCGCTCAGACTTTGCAAAAGCTTCATCAAATCGCCTAACGGAATGGACAGGTCGGCAGAGGCCGCTAAGATATACGGAGACTGCGCTTCCTTGAGAGCCTGAAGAAGGCTTTGCGCCCTTCCCAATGGTCGATGATTGACTATGCAGCGAAAAGAAGAATTTTTTCGATGAGCCTCCTGTAGAATTTTTTCACTGGAATCCGTGCTTGGGTCCAGGC
This sequence comes from Pseudobdellovibrionaceae bacterium, assembly GCA_043779185.1. Lineage (GTDB taxonomy): Bacteria > Bdellovibrionota > Bdellovibrionia > Bdellovibrionales > Bdellovibrionaceae > JAYWDA01. The sequence continues at coordinate 31,709 of JAYWEQ010000108.1, read as the reverse complement.
AAAAAACCACTTCAAAAGGAATCATAAATTTATCAAAATACGAAGTTAAGTTACTGAACAGGCCTGGCAAGGTTTTTTCTTCATTTAAAACCGGAATGCAAAGCGTGATTTGAGGCGAAGTTACTTGCGTCATCGCTGATGTTTTAGCAGGATGAAGAAGCCCTGTAACCCTAATTAACGAGAGCCCCATGAAAAAAATATGCTAAAAATCAGTCTGATAGTCACCATTTGGTTTTTAGCTTCGTTGGCTTTGGCAAAGCCATCAGGAACGGTCACTGAAATTGATCTCGATCAAGAATTAAAAGTCTTTAAGGGTTTGAATGCTTTCGATGAACCTAAGAATAAAAGGCAGTTAAAACCCTTGGCTCAGTTAAAGGTTCATCAAGCTCAGCGCGAATTCAGTGAATGCTATCAAAAGGGCCAAGGACTTTTGCCGAATTCAGAAATTAAGGGCTGGTTGGCCACGACGGTTCTACAATGTCTGCAAGCTGCGCCCGAAAGTAAAAAAAAGTCAGCGGACCTTAAAAAAATCATTGCCTTGATTTCCACCTTGAAATTGGAACAAGGCCCTTGGAAGCCCTCTTTCGCTGACGCCTGGACGCAGACGATGATTCAACTTTTAGAGGAAAGCAGCACGGCGATCGCTCAAGAGAAAATTCTTGAAACCTGGGTGAAGCATTTTTCGCTGTTGTCAAAAGAAGAGCAAGCGACTTGGATGACGGCAAAAGCGGATTTTTTAATCGCACAAAAAAAGAATCCTGAAGCGGCTTTTTATTTAAAACAAAGTCAGGACTTAAATCCTTCAAAAAATGTGACCGATAAAATTCAAAGTCTTTTAGAATTAAAGCCAACCCCCATGAATAAAATAATCATGGCCAAAGAATCCGGCCAAGAGCAAAAAATGGATGAAGAAATTCAAAAGCGTTTAGCCGACCATCAAAGCCTCAGCGCGCAAGCTTTGATGGTTCAATCACTTCGACAATTTCCCCAGGGTCAACAAGCCAAAAAGTATAAGGACAAAGTTTTAGAAATTTATTTTTCTCAAAGTAAAGAAAAACAGGATGAATCCCTTAAAAACCTACTTTTGGCAGATCCCAGCCGCTGGCTTGATTGGGCCCAAACTCTTCATCGCCGCGGTGATTTTAAAGCCGCTTTGATCATGGCAGAGCAAGCTTTGCCTGTCTTTGAATCCTCACCACAAGCGGAGGCTTTACTTTGGATCAAGGGTCGATCAGCGCAATTTGTCGGTGACGATGAAAAAGCAATCAATGCTTTTGAGCAGTTAATTTTAAAACACTCCAGCACCGACGAGGCTTTAGAGGCCCAATTTCGTGAGGGCTTGATTTTTTTTCGGAAAGCGCAGTTTGAAAAAGCCGCTTTGTTTTTCTTGCAAGTTAAAAATTCAGATCGAGATCGCTTCCAATTAAATGCTTGGTATTGGCAAATCCGATGTTTACAAAAGAAAAACGAGGCCAGCGCTGAAAGTGAACGCGATGCTTTGATCGACAGGTACCCCTTTTCTTATTACGGCCTAAGGCTGCGGGCGGAAAAGCAAGACGGCGTGATTTCATTTCCTGAACCGACGCCGGAATTAGCCGCTCAAGAAAGTGTAAAAATCCCTTTGTTGGCTTCTCAGCAAGAAAGTTGGAAACGATTTAAGATTTTAGCAGAAAATGGTTGGGTGCTGGAAGCTCAGCAGGAAGTTTTAAGCCTGCCAACGCCGGTGACGTCTGTCGGACTTTGGAAATGGATGCAGCTGTTAGGAAAAGCCCAGCAGTCTCCGGCCGTCATTTTGCTGACCAATCGCCTGGTTGAACAGGATTCGGCTTATCGAAATCTAAAATTTATCAGCTTAAGTTATCCTAAATCTTATGCGAAATGGATTGAACCCGAAGCCAAAAAATATAGCATAGATCCTTTTTTGATTCGCAGCCTCGTGCGCCAAGAAAGTGCATTTTCGCTGCGAGCCGTATCGACTTCTAACGCTATGGGCCTGATGCAAATGATCCCACCGACGGCCGATGAGATTGCGCATAAATTAAAAATGAAGGTGCAGATTCCAGAAGATATGTACCGCCCGGAAGTGAATGTCCCCATGGGAACATTTTATGTGTCCGAGATGCTCCGTCAGTTTTCGCAAAATGTTCCCATGGCTCTGGCGGCCTACAATGCAGGGCCCGTGCGACTGAAGTCCTGGTTGGAACTTCGCCCCGAGATCGCTGCTTTAAGAGAAAAACACAGTAGCGAACCCATCGATGAGCTGTGGTTCGACGAACTGCCCTGGACTGAAACCAGTTTCTACGTAAAGGCTATTTTAAGAAATATTTTGATTTATCAGCTGATCGACAAAAGTCCTGTCACTTTGAAGCCCGTCTTTTGGTCTTCTATGATTGTGAAGTAAGAGCTGATTTGATACGCTAAAAGCCTTGGGAGGTTTCATGTCAGTTACTCGCACCATTAGCGGCCTTTTAGTCGCATCCGTCATGGCTGTGCTTTTGTCAGCCTGTGCGACTGGAAAATCATCCAGTCCTGGAAACTCCTCGTCGTCTGTTAATTCAAACGCTAATTCAAATAAAGATATCGAGTCCTTCCACTTATCAGATCCAGAGGGTCCTAAGGTCGTCGATGAAGAGCTTGAAAATATTCCGTCTGAAGTGAACCCTTTAGTTGAAAAGTGGATTTCTTACTTTAAAGGAAAAGGGCGCCCGCATATGGAGCGTTACCTGGCGCGCTCTACCAGATACGAAAAATTAATGAAAAAAGTTTTGCGGGATAATGGCCTTCCAGAAGATATTTTTTATATTGCGATGATTGAATCGGGTTTTAGTTCACAAGCTGTCAGCCATGCTTCTGCCGTCGGTTACTGGCAATTTATTCGCGGCACGGGAAAAAGATACGGTTTGCAGATCGACCGCTTTATGGATGATCGTCGCGATCCTGTTTTGGCAACGCAAGCAGCGGCGGATTACTTTAAGGGTCTTTATAGTGTTTTTGGATCTTGGTATTTGGCCATGGCTTCCTACAATGTGGGCGAAAATCGCGTCAAAAAAGAAGTCATGAGTCAATACACTCGCGACTTTTGGGAATTAGCTAAGAAAAATCGATTTCCAAAAGAAACGATCAATTACATTCCCAAATATATCGCGGCCAAGCTGATTGCAAAAAATCCGGAAAAATATGATTTCAAAGAGATCGATTATTTACCACCCATCGAGTTCGACAGTATCGCTCTGAATAAGCCCGTCAACTTACGCGTGATGGCTGATAAAATGAGCTACAACTATGAAGATTTTAAAGCTTTGAATCCCAAGTTTAAGGGAGAGATCGCGCCCTTAACAAATAATATGCTGGATATCCGAATTCCTGTCGGGCAAAAAGACAGTGCCATCGCCGCGGCGAATGAGAGCACCGTCGAAAAAGTTGAGTACATTGCCGACACTGGCGATGTTCAGAATTACCGGATCAAACGTGGAGATTCTTTAAATACGGTGGCTCGCAGATTTCGCACATCCGTCGCTTATCTTCGCGATTTAAATGACATTCCAAAAGGTAAGAAGTTAAAAGTGGGAATGATGTTGGCGGTCCCTGATCGGACGCCGGTCAGTCAACGAAGTGCCAAGACCAATGTTTCTGCAACACCTCGCGGTCAATCGGCTGTTGTTGGTGTGGCCGAGGGTTCGGCTAGATATTATATTGTTCAAAGCGGTGATTCCTTATTCACAATTGCAAAACGGTATAAGACGACGGTCGATCAATTAAAAAGGATCAACAATATTCAACGTGGAAACACTTTGAAGGTCGGCTTGAAATTAAAAATACCGAATGGCGAAACTGCCAGCGAAAATGGCGGACGCAACGAAAGTCGCTCCCACAAGGAACAAGCTCGTCGGGCCGCCTTGCGTGGACCTGCTTCTAAAGCTAAACGGGTTGTAAAACATATTGTTCGAAGGGGCGAAAACTTGCATTTGATCGCTCAGAAATACAATGTCGATTACGGTTCGTTGAAGCAAAAAAATAAGATCAAAAACCCATCGAAGCTTTTTGTCGGTTCGATGCTCTTGATTCCTGTCGCGCAAGCGTCCAATTACTAAGAAATTGATAGGTAGAAAAAAGGGTGCCTGCGAGCCATCGACCTTGATGAAACACGCAGGCTAAGGGGAATGAAACCAATCCTGGTTGATATATGTCAGTCCTTCCATTTGTACCTCACCTTCCTCGGGTGACTCTGACCTTTGGCAGCTGGCTGGCACTCCGCCTTGCGACGGGAGAACCCCTTTAGCTTTGCGACCCACGCTTTCGCGAGGTTTGCCTTGAGGCAAAGAAGGATATTATCCTATAGAGTAAACCGCTAAGGAACCTCCTGTTAAATTGTTACTAGGGAAACGAACTTCCCTTTCAGCTTTCAAAGGTGCTTGTGAGTGTTATTCCCAAGAACCAAAATTTTGAAAACTCAAAGGGCTGTGCTTAAAATATTTCGCTAGCGTCGTCACTTTATGGCTTCATCGTGGTGGTCGTGAATTCGATACTTCACCCGAAACCTCCTTCAGCTCGCCTGTAACATCCTCTACAGGCTTAACGTTCAACATTTATAGATTAACAGGACCAAGGCCTGGGCCGCAAGAGCACGTCTAAAGATTCCCAAAAGAGTTCAAAGATGCGTTTCATCCTGAGAAACAGTCACCAGATATCAATGATTTAGATCCACTAAACGAGAATTAGTTGACCAGTTCCATGAGACGATTTGCTAATAAGATAAATTCTTGAGATTCAAGGGAAGCGCTGTGGCTCTCAAGAATCGGGACCCCTGCTTCACTAGAAAGTCCGACAGCAGGGTTAAATGGAATGGACGCCAATTTTCGAAGATCCTTTTTTTGAAGATAAGATTCCAGTTCACCGGCCGGGAACATTTGAATTTTTTCGCCGTTCACTGGATTCAGCATATAGGCCATATTTTCAACCAAACCTAAAATCTTGACGCTGACACGATTCCACATATCTAAAGCTTTTTTGACATCCGTGAAAGAAATATTCTGGGGCGTGCTGACGACGATGGCGCCGGCGATAGGAACTTTTTGAACTAAAGACAGCTGCACATCACCTGTGCCCGGTGGCAGATCGACAATCAAGTAATCCAGCTCACCCCAATTCACATCGCGAATAAATTGATCCATGGCCTTAAAAAGCATGGGGCCCCGCCAAACAACGGCCGCGTCTTCTTCGATAATAAATCCGATGCTCATCAGCTTCATTCCATACCGGGTGATCGGCTCCAGTCTTTGATCGGCAGTGATTGTCGGTTTTTGATGAAGGGCGCCCAACATCCGGGGAATGCTGGGACCATAAATATCGGCATCAAGCAAGCCCACCTTTTTAGTTTTTCCTAGGGCCGCAGCCAGATTCACCGCCACGGTGGATTTTCCAACTCCGCCTTTGCCCGAACTGACGGCAATAATGTGTTTCACACCGGGAATGGCTTGCTGCTGATCGAATGGATTTGGTGCCGCCATATCAACTCCTCTTGCCTCTAAGGGCTCCTCATCCAATAATGGAAATCAAGTGGACAGCCAACTGTTTTTCTTTATTAATATGGGTCTTGCCGCGTTCTTCCTGATCTGGTTTTGGTTGGGTCGCCGAAACGTGGGGAATACGCCGACCCAATTGCGCTTGCGGAATCAAGAGACTCCACTTAGTGGTTCGGCATCGCCCCGTCAACCAGGCCCAGCAGGCCCGGCAAGGGCAAACGGTCCTTTGTCGAATGATGAAATGGCCGTTAAAAATGCAAAAGTCCTAAATATTTTATTTCTGTATAACGGTCATGATTGGGATGCTTACCAAGTCTTGGGGCTTCCCGCGGGGGCCAGTTTGTCGCTGGTCACCGAACGTTACCAGCAATTAATTAAACAGGCCGACGATGGACAGCTGGCATTTTACGATGCCGCATATCAAGCCATTCTTAAAAAGTTATAAACTAATTTTTATCAGATTTTTTTTCGGTCACATCTCGAGTGTCACCATCGCCCTGCAGACCTTTTTTAAAACCACGGATGGCTTTTCCGATGGACTGACCTAATTGCGGAACACGCTTGGGACCAAAAAAAATAGTGAGGACCAAAGCAACAAGCAAGATATGAGTCAGGCTAATGGATCCCATGAGTGTCTCCTAAGATGAAATCTTATCGTTTTTCCCAGTTAAATGGTAACGCTATTTTGCAGGGTGATCTTCAGTTTTAACTGAAACGACCTTCATACTTTCTTTGTAAGCTGGCTTCAAGGCGCCTCGATGACACATATAACAAGTGGCCACGGGGCCGGCTTTTCCATCAAAGCCTTTTGATTTTAACAGCTGAACAATTTCAAGATGTTCTTTGGCGATTTTAAAGCTAGGTTTTTTATTATCTTTAAAATTGTCCACCCGGTGGCATTCAGTGCAAGTCACACTCAGCTGTCGCGACATTTCAATCATTTCTTCACGAATAACTTCATCTTGGGATTTAATTTTTGCCGCCGACTGCGAACGTCCTTCGGGGGCAAAAAGCAGAAGGATCAAAAGGCTGAACGAAAAGAAAGTGACAATAAGCTTCATATGTATAGGTCAACTCAGTTTACCGATCAGGTCAACGACCAGCCCCCTAAAGGTCCTGAAGTTGCTGGAGCCAAAAAAGCAGAGCCATTTCAACAAAGTATTGGCGACGGCGTTCGCTCATTAAAACAGAAGTAACGGGGCTTTCAAAAATTGTTTCACGAACTTGGCCGCGCCAGCTGAAACCAACTTGCACTCGGTTTTCCTCTTGTTTACGAGTAAATAGAATCAAAGCCCCCGAGGCTGCATTTATTTCAATTCCATCGGGACTAAGATAATTATGAAAAGAAATTTTATTTTTTTGTAACAAAGGTCGCAAGGGGTTTTCTAATCGCGAAAATAAAAAACTTCCACCGGCGGCGTCATAAATCTGAATCTGCGGGAATTTCTTTAAAAGTTCACCCAGCTTCTGAGACGCATCTTCTCCGTTTCGAAGAACGGTCATGGCACCAATTTTTTCATCCAGCTTTTGAAGCCAAACTTGCGTGGCCTGTTCTTGGGATTTTAAAAAAGAAACTTTCACTTCGACATAGGGCAAATGAACTCGGTAACCAATTTCTAAACCTGATCCCATCAAGGCTTCTTCGGTCCATTTAGCAATTTCACTTTCGCCGTATCCCAATGTGTCCCAAGAAAGGGTCAAGTGGCGATCCATTTTTGCGGTTTTTTCATCCAACCAAGTTGAAATATTTTTTGCCCATATCGCCTCAATTTCGCGGGGCGGGCCGGGTAGAACAAAAAGCATTTTATTTTTATGTTCAATGGAAAAACCATGCGCCGTACCCTGATCATTTTCTAAGATGCTCGAGCCTGAGGGGAAAAAACATTGCTGTTTCTGGAAATCTCGAACGGCATAGCTACGGGAACTTAATCGTTCGACGACATGCTGCCAAGAAGGCTCATGCCATTCCAGGGTACGGCCCGTCCACTGGGCAATGACATCCCTTGTGAAGTCGTCAGAAGTGGGCCCTAAGCCGCCCGTGACAAAAATAAGATCGCTGTGGTCGGCACAAATTTGCAAGGATTCTAGAATTAAGGGGCGGTCGTCAGGCACCGTTAAATGCAGGCTGGTCAGAACACCAAGATCTTTTAGTTTTCTAGAAATCCAGGACGAGTTCTTATTATTGATTTGCCCGGTCGTTAATTCCGTTCCAACGGCTAAAACGCTGATTTTCATTCCCTCAATTAACCTTAAAGGCTTAGGCCTTGTCCACGCTTTTTAAACCTTGCCAAACAAATAACAGAGCTTTACTTTCAGCCACCAAGAAAAGACCCCAAAACCAAACTGAGGCCCGTCATGAGTTACAAGGATTTTGATCTTTTTAATCCCACATCTGAACATGGAATGCTGCGCGAAACCGTCAAGTCTTTCACGCATGCTGAGGTCGAACCTCAGGCTCATGAATACGATCGAAAAGAGCGTTTTAATTTACCTTTGTTTCGAAAACTAGGCGACCTTGGATTATTAGGCATCACTGTTTCTGATGAATTTGGTGGATCCGGAATGGACGCCACCGCCGCCGTTATTGTGCATGAAGAATTATCCGCTTCTGATCCTGGATTTTGCCTGGCTTATCTTGCCCACTCGATGCTGTTTGTAAATAATCTAGCGGTCAATGGCAGCCTTGAGCAAAAGAAAAAGTACCTGCCAAAAATGTGTTCGGGCGAATGGGTGGGTGCGATGGCGATGTCCGAGCCTGCCGTGGGAACCGATGTTCTAGGAATGGCAACGACAGCAGTTAAAAAAGGAAATCAGTGGGTCATCAACGGTCGCAAGATGTGGATCACCAACGGCACCCTGGATGAAAAAGGCACACCTTGTGATTTGGTTTGGGTTTACGCTAAGACCGGCGAAAAAAATGGCCGGCCTTTAATTTCAACTTTTATTGTCGAAAAAAATAATCCTGGTTTTACGGTCGGGCAAAAAATTCAAGATAAATTGGGCATGCGCGCTTCGAACACGGCAGAACTTGTTTTTCAAGATTGCACCATCGCGGCTGACCAGTTGGTCGGTCACGAAGGCGATTCAATGATTCATATGATGCGAAATCTTGAAATCGAGCGACTGACGTTGGCGGCCATGAGCTTAGGAATCGCTCGCCGCAGTTTAGAAATTATGAATCGCTATGCCCAAGAGCGGGAAGCTTTCGGGAAACCGCTCAGTGCTTTTGGTCAGATTCAAACTTATATTGCAAATTCCTACGCTGATTTTAAAGCCAGTCGTGCGTACGTTTATGAAGTCGCTAGAAAACTTGAACTGGATAAAGAAGGTTCTCGGATTGATTCTGACGGCGCAAAATTAGTCGCGACAACCATGGCAAAAAATGTGGCTGACCGAGCCATCCAAGTTCTGGGTGGTTATGGCTACGTCGGCGAATATGTCGTCGAAAGAATGTGGCGTGATGCCAAGCTTTTAGAAATTGGTGGCGGCACTTTGGAAGCTCATCAGAAAAATATCGCCCGCGATTTGGCAAAAATGCCTGAATCAATTTTTAAGTAGGCGCGAATTGTTTCCTCACGCTGCTGATCTGCCCCTCAGCCCTCATTTGAATGTGCACTACAAGGTGATCTTAGATCAGATTGGTCCCTTGCTGACGGAGCCTCGTAAAAAAAGAATTGAAGAGGTCGTGGCCCATCGCAATTTTTCAACGGCGGTGGTTTTAGAGGGAATTTATGATCGCGGTAATATTTCGGCGGTCATGCGAACCGCGGAAGGTTTAGGCTTTGCTAATTTTCATCTGATTGAAACCCAAGATAAATTTAAAAATGCCAAAGGTGTATCGCGCGGATCTGATAAGTGGGTTGAAATAAAAAAATGGAAAGAATCCAAAGCCGCGATTGAATCCATCAAAGCCCAGGGCTATCAATTGGTTGTTACGACACTCGAAGGTGGAAAGCCGATTGGTGAAGTGGATTTCACAAAGCCCACAGCTTTGGTCTTGGGAAATGAAAAAGATGGTGCCAGTCCAGAGATGATCGCTGCCGCTGACCACAGAATCATTGTTCCGATGAATGGCTTTGTGCAAAGTTTTAATATTTCGGTGGCCGGTGCCATCAGCCTTTACCATATTTATCAGCAGCGAAAAGCAAAGCTTGGCGCCAACGCTGATTTAACCAACGAACAAAAAGATATTTTAAAAGCAATATATTATTTAAGAACTCTGGATTCATCTGTCGATGTCTTAGAAAGAGTTCTTTCCGGAAAGGCCCTGGCATGAGAAAAAAAGAATTAGCTGATTTCGCCTTAGGTTCCGAGCAAACGAATTATCCACAAACCTATTCGCCCAAAATATTAGAAGCTTTTAAAAATAAAAATCCAGGAAAAATAGCGTGGACGACTTTTGTTTGCACTGAATTCACTTCGCTTTGCCCAAAGACCGGTCAACCTGATTTTGCGCATATTTTTATTAATTATATCGCTGATAAAAAAATGATCGAAAGTAAATCTTTGAAGCTGTATCTTTTTAGCTTCCGCAATCATGGCGATTTTCACGAGGACTGTGTGCAAACAATTTGCGATGATATTGTTGCGTTGATCAAGCCGCACTACCTAGAAGTCATCGGTGAGTTCACTCCGCGCGGGGGCATTGCTATTTATCCTTATGCCTCCAGTTCGTCGTCAAAAAAAGAATTCACCCAGCTTCGCGATCACCGGATGAAAAACTATTCTCCCGGCCAGTACACGATGCCGCTGGCAAGATTGTACTAGTTTTCGTGGTCAATAGGTCTCATTCTGAGTCAGTCCCTTGAATGGAAAAAGAGCCTCAGGTATTCTGAAGTTTCCAGCAGAGTTCAAATTGGGGGAGGCAACTGTGGCACGTTCACCAGGCCTTGTTTTTAGATTCAAATCTGAATCAGGAATGAGTTTAATCGAAGTCATGATTTCCATCGGCATCCTAGTGGCTTGATCAAACTGAGTGATTATCCTGCTGTTTTCGGAGGACAACGGACCGTCGATGAGCCCATTATTGTTTTTGGTAAGGTGATGCCTGGAATGAAATATCTGCAAGTGACGCCAGCAGGTTTTGTATTGGGTTGTAATTCACTGACAGGTTGCCCTGCGCCCAACGCGTTTAGCTGCAATATATTTCAGACGGGAAGCTGTAACGGGTCGACTTTAACTTCTTCCGGAATCCAGGTTTTCACTCCCGAAAAACCGAGCTGTGGCGTTATATGCCCAATGATACCTGCAGGCCTCGTTTTACATCCATGGAAATAGTTGATTTATTTTTTAACTTCAATCAGTAACGTCGCCGTGAACTGATCGACTGATTTTACGTTGTTCGAAACCGGCATCATCGTTATAAAAACTTTCGAAGGCATGGCGCCCACTAAGCCCGAGCCATTCATCATCGGAGCCTGCAGAAGTTTCAAAATTTTTAGTTGCTCAGACGTCATCGATGAAGAGTCCTTCGCCTCGACGGTTAACATTCCACCGACGTAAGTGACCAGGCCACCGCCCATATCAGCTAACATCAAGTCTTTGGTGTCCGTCGGAACATTGGCTTCCAAAATATTCGGGGTCACAGTGATCGTCAGAGCTAAATCGCCGGCCATAGCCTCACACTTTACGGGTGCAAAGGGCAGCGGCGCCATTGGCATCTTTTCTAAAATTTGAAAGACCGGAGCTGAAATTGTTTTCCTGCAAACTTCAGTGACTTTACCATCAAGAACAGAGATTTTTCGAATCACCACTTTAGCCGACACATCTTTCAATACGTCAGCGGTGGCCTTAAATGCGATCAAACTTAAAACCAGAGTTGCTAAAAGATTTCTTTTCACAAGATCCTCCTAAAGAATCGCTTCCATCACGTAAGATGTTTCATTATTTTCACAATCTTTAATAAAGATACGAACGGCCTTCACAGGATTTTTACTGAACGGCAGAATCAAAGACTGACCTGCGATCAAATCCTGGTGCTGGAAACTGGATTTATTTCTAGAATCAAAACCATGACCATTATCAAAAATCAGATCAATCTGACATTTTGAAAGAGATTGCTGTAAACTTGTCAGTCGCAAAGTTTCCAATGTCTGTAACTGACCCCAAGCTTCGGCCTTCACTTCTGATGATAAATTGTAAGTCAGCCGATCGCGGAAATCTTCAGTTCGGTTCAAATAATGATCTTCAGATAAATTTTCTGGCGTTAAAGGTATTTGACTCCATGATCCAGTTAAAACCATTCGCTTTAAGTTTTGTCCAACAAAGCCGCCTTGTTTATTCATCCACTGCTTCTGAGTTTTATCGACGTTAAATCCCGCCATGACATCGGAACCCAGCGCTTCAACTCGTCCGACCAAGTTCGCTGTTGTGCCGCTTTTGATATAACCAAAAAGAATCATTCCAAACAAATGGTACCAAGTGCCATATCGATCCGAATCATAATTGTAGCCACTGACAATAGGCTTCAGTCTTTTAGTGAGCGGCATATTTTCTCGGCCTGGAAATCGCCAATTGGACGCCAAAACATTTTCGATTGTTAAAAGGGTTAAGTAAACATCGCCCTCATTGAGGATGTAACTTTGTTGAAATAAAGAAGGCAGGGTGATTGAGTTGTAAGATTGAGCCAGCATCCAAGTCCTTAAGTCCTCTTCGCGCTCGGTCTTCATAAAACGATTGGTGAACCCCAGGCACAAAGCCACAAAAACCTTATCAAAGGCCATGATATAGCTTGATGTGATTTTTTTTTGCGAAGAATCCATGGACCAATGATGAATTGTTCCAAATTTTGGTTTTAAATGATGGGCTAAAGACTCTTCTTTGATGATTTGTCCGAAAGCCTTTGTCAGCTCTTGAACTTTCAATGGATTATCGCGGCCTTGGATGATCGGTTGGGCTGGATCAGTTAAGTTTTTAAATGGAATATTTAAGTCGTCTTTCAGTTCAGAATCTTCAGGCGTCCAATCATCAAGTTCGTCATTTTTTTGCCCCGAAGATTTTTTTTTTAAGAAGCTAAAAATATTTTTTGGGACTTTACCGGCGCGAACGACCAGCGCATCATCACCGGCGGGATCCTCAAGAAGGTACTGAGCTTGTTCGTACAGGTCCTTATCATAGCCACTAGAGGCCGGGTTGCGGCGGCCCAAGCTAGGACTAGGGCTTCTGAAGAATTCAATTAATTTTTGAGTTTGATTTTTAATCACTGATTTAATAATTCCATCCAAATTCGGAAGTTTTCCATACGAAACGTCCTTAATGCTCATGATTTGATAGGTGACCACGTCAGTCGTCTTAGAATCTTTTGGAATAAAGTAGCTGATCGACTGGGAAACAGTAAAAATATTGGACCACTCTCGTCCCAGCATTCGAAGCTCATAGGCCCCTTGTTCAACTCCTAAACCCTTCAGTAAATTTTTAGTTTCGTCCGTCGCCTCAGCCAAAGAAAAAAATTGCACTTCAAGATTGGCCGTCACAGTTAATGAAAATAGTAAATAGCGAACTTTTTCAGAGATATCACAAAGATTAGGACAACTCGGGTCGTATTCAAAGCCAACTCCTTTTTGCAGGTTGGCTATTTTGTGAAGCTGCATCTGTTTGACATCATCGATCGATTTATTTAAGCGAAAAGCGGATTTAACCAAAAGAATTTTTCGGACACGAAGATCGCTAGAGGGGCCCTGTAACAGTCTTTCGGCATCAGCCACTTGCGAAAGATTGTCAGAGGAAAGAATATTTTCGAAAGGATTTAATTGATCTTGTATTGGTGTGATCAAAATTGTCTTAAAAGAAATAGGGACGTCGCCCTTTTCAAGCAGCTCATTTTGCAACTCAAATTGGATCGAGGGCTCTTCTTTCAATTGAAAAGCAAAAGTCGGAAGGGCCGTAAAAATAATCCATAAAGGCACAAGCAGAAAGGATTTCATTATAAGAAGAGTGATGCTAAAATCTTGCCAGCTTAAGACAAGTTCTTTGGCTGCCTGGCAGTTTTAAGCTGTCTAAAGGCAGCAAAATAGGCCTAAAAATGTCACATTTTTATCAAGAGCCAAACTTTCATTGAACCTTAAGGAATCAGCAGCTCGTGCAAGCGCTGAATTGTTTCAGGTCCGTGTTCTTCTTTCACCAGAAAACAGATATTGTGTTTGCTTGCGCCCAAGCAAATCATTCGGACGTTGATTTCAGGAATAGCTGAAAATATTTTGTGGGCAAGACCAGGCGTGTGATTGATATTGTTTCCAATTAAAGATATCAAAGATAAGTTGTCTTCGCTTTGAACTTCAGCAAATTTAGAAAGTTCTTGGATTAATTCCTTATTCACTAAGGCTGAATTATCCAAAGTGACAGAAACGCTGATTTCACTGGTTGTAATCGCATCAATTGAAATTTTATGGTCATTAAAAACTTTAAAAATTTGAAATAAGAAGCCATGGGCATGCAACATTTCTGGAGTCGTCAAAGTGACAAGTACTTGGTTCTTTCGCAAAGCTAAAGCTCGGACCAAGGGGTAATCTTCGACTTCGCGTCGAACCCAAGTTCCGGTTTGAGCGGGGTCAAAACTTGAGCCTACAAAAACAGGGATGTTTTTTCTCATGGCGGGGGCAAGAGTGGCGGGGTGAAGGACCTTGGCTCCAAAGGTCGCAAGCTCAGAGGCTTCTTTGAATGAAATTTCTTTTAATGGTTTCGCTTTTGAGCAAAGCCTTGGGTCCGTGCTAGCAATGCCGGGTACATCCGTCCAAATTTCTAAAATATCGGCATTGATGGCTTCTGCAAATAGGGCCGCCGAGTAATCACTGCCGCCGCGGCCTAACGTGGTGGTACTGCCGTCCTCAGTGCTGCCGATAAAGCCTTGGGTGACATAAAAGTTGAGTTCATTTAAAACTTTGCACTTTTGTTCGATTTGAAGCAGCAGAGGTCGTGCTTTTCCGAACTGATGATCTGTTAAAATGTAATTCCTTGCATCGATCCAAATTACTTTTTCTTGATCATGTCGTGAAGGCTGTATTTGACGAAGGGCTTCAGCGAAAAGAAGAGACGACATTCTTTCACCTAGGCTGACCAAGGTGTCCATGGCTTTAACACTGCCATCCCGTAACAAAAAGATGCCTTTTGCCATGGAGGCCATTTCATCCAACATCACATTTAAAGATTCAAGAGGCGTTGCTGAAATCTTTAGATCTTGAGCAATTTTTAGATGCTTATCCGCCAAGCTCTTTAATGTTTGTTCGACTTGAAGCCAATCTCCACTTTCGGCTTTTTGCCCTAACTCAAGTAAAAGATTGGTGGTTCCTGACGTCGCAGAGACAACGATCAAGCAAGACTTTCGGTCCAAGCAAATCTGAGCGCTTCGGAGCATGCAAGCGGCATCACCCATAGAGGTGCCACCGAATTTAGAAACAATTTTTTGCATCTTAGATTTCATCAGGGCGAAGGTAGCTTTTTCAGGTTTGGCCTGTCAAATTCTTTATCAAGGACTTGAACTGGACCTTTGAAAGGGCCGTTCTGTTGTTCGCTAGCGAACTGTGAAATAATCAGAGGATGAAGTTCGTTTATATTCTTGAAAAAGACCGTCGATTTATTGAGGAGATCTTAGAATCTCTGCAGAAAATCGATCCGAAGCTGGAAGCTCGAATTTTTAAAGATTTAGAGGGCTTTGCGAAATGGATTCAGGTTTTATCCAAAGACGGTGTTGCCGCGATTTCCAAAGGGGGAATCAAGCCGATCGATTTCGGCGGACTGCGAGCCGACTTAGTGGGTGCCCCATTGCCCGAAGGAGCAGAGCCTCCAAAGTCCACTGAAGCTGACCAATTGGTCCTGATGATCAGTGATAATGATATTTTGGGAAGTAAACATTTGCCCTTATTAAGAAAAACCCAGGCTTTGTTTGTGCAAAAAGGCCTTTGCACCAAAGAAGATCCGACGGCCATTGTCATTTCCGCATTTGATAATCCAGGTTTTGATATCCAGACTGTGGAAGATCGAATTATTAATAATGTGATTTTTAAACCTTTTGAAAAACTGATTTTATTGCAGCACTTAATTTTTGCGATCAGTGGACGACATCCACCCAGCAATAACACACTTCATAATATGAAAACATCGGCCATCATAGAAATGTTGAAAGATGTGGAAGTCGAAGCCTGTTCCGACATCGGATTTATCACCCTGAGCAGTCGACCTTTGCCAGTGGGCGCCGTCAGCAAATACTACAGTGATGTTTTCAAATCAGGCAAAACGCGCAATGCTTTTGCCAGGTGCGCTCGGTGCGAGCCCCATCCAACCTTAGCTCAAGTTTTTCGTTCAGCATTTACCTTTTTTGGTGTTGAGCCCGAACAACTGATTGATTTTAGAAAAAATGCGCCGCTAAAAAATGAATTAGAATTTGATTTCAAATGGCGACCTGAACAGTCGGCCAATTCCGTTAGTATCGTCGTTATTGATCCAGATGAATTCGGTGCAGCGCCTTTGGCAGGATCTTTGGAAAGAAGCTTTTCAAATGTAAAAATTGTCGCCTACAAAAGTATGAGTGAGTTCTTAGTTGATTTAGATCCAGCTTTGCAAACTCCCGCCGTCAAGCCGGCGCCGGCCTTTCCAGGCGGTGTTAAAATGAAACTGCAGTTTGAGGTGACTTCAAAAAAATTGATAAAAACAATTCCAGAAATCACAGCCGCTCAGACCCTGCTGGGCTTTTTTCCTTCTGAGTTGCAAAAGCTTGAATTTTTTCAATGGATGTTAGGTCAGGAGAGAAACAAGCTGCTGGAAATGGTAAAAGGAACAACCAATCCTTTGGATGATAAAATTCTGACCTTAAAAAATAAAGACCAAGATTATTTTATTCGTCTTGAATCACACCAAAATTTAAAAGACGGAGTCTTAAATATTGTCGAGCTGACGTTTGCTGAGTTGACGGAAGCGGAACGCCAGAAATGGCAAGTCGCTCAAAGTCGGATGCCAGAAAAAGTGGATGGTATTTTAGTCCACGAGCAATTTCTTCGTGAAGATGATTTGACTCTATGGAATCAAATTTTGGAGCGCTTGAAAAAAAGGGTCAAAGCCACAGAACAAGCGGCTTATAAGCCAGAACTGATGGTCCTAGCCAAGCAGCGCAAAAATGACACAAGCCTGCGTTTATTAGGAAAAGTATTTTCAAATATTTTTTATAAACCCGTCGAGCGTAGTTATTTTGTAAAAATGATGTACCTCCAGTTTCCATCCCTAAATCCAACCAACCCTATCGAAATCAAGCAGTACGTAAAAAAAGAAAAATTCGAAGTTGGCAATACGATTCAAGTGATAGAAATGTCTGAAGCGGGGCTAGTGATGAATTATTACCGAGCCATCACCGTGGGCTCATTCCGGCGTTTTATTTTATGGTTTCCCATGGAGATTGGTCAGCCTGTCATGCTGGCCACCTGTAATTTTAATAAAGAAAATGAAGCTGAAAAGGGGTTGTTTGAAAACCATTTCGTGTTTTTCGGAATGCAGGATATCTTCCTCCAGCATGTCAGAGTTTGGATTCGCGAAAATTACGTTTTGTCAAAGCAAGGGCAAGAGTCTTAAATTTCTAAATACTGCCCGACGGTCGCTTTAAAAAAATTATCATCTAAAGAAGATGTCTCGGGGATCTTAATTAAAAGTTGGTGGATGATCTTCAATAATTCTTCACTGGCAATAACTGCTTCAATTTGTCCTTGATGGGATATAAAAAAACCTGCGATCGTTTCATTGATCATTCGCTGGCACAGGTCCTTGAGAAGGATGTCTTTAGGCACTACAAGGGCCACACAATTTATCAAAGTTTTGACTTTTTTTTCACCATTTTTTGAAACATCGGCTTCGTTTAAATTGCGAGTGGTGAGGAAGCCAGAGATTTCTTTGTTTAAATTGAGTACTACTAAGGGCAGCCCCTTTGATTTTTTTAAAAGAAGATCAGCGGCTGTCAGATTAGATTCTTCCGATACGGTAACTAGCTGAGGTCCCAGAGGGGATTTTATTGGTAGCATTTATTGACCCTTATCTTTTAAAAAAATTATTTAGTATCTAACTCGACCCAAGTGATCCCATCGCCACCATTTTCTTGTGATCCAGCTTTCCACTTCTTAACATAAATTGAACGAGACAAGTAGGCTCGAACAGCTTTTTTTAAAGCTTCAGTGCCATGGCCGTGAATCACCTTGATACGATCTTCTTGGTGTTGCGCAGCTCGGTCTAAGGCCATTTCTAAATCTTCAAGAGCGCTTTCCACTGTTTTGCCACGGACATCTAAAGACATATCTTCATTTGATAAGGCGACAGAGAAACCAGAAGACTCACGGACCAGCTGGGAGGTGGGATTTTGCGCTTTCCCAGGGGGCTTTAACTCTTGCCAAGATAAATGCAGGCGAATTGAATTTGAAAGAATGGACACTTCGCCTTTTGAATTAGGCGTGCTTTGGACGATGCCGTCTTGATTTAAAGTCGGAACAAAAACCTTTGATCCCGGGGGAAAACGCTTTGTAAAATCTTCGGACGATTCCGCAGCAAGGCCGCGATCGATACTTTTAGCTTTAACAATTTCGGGCAGCTGAAATTTAATTTCTTGCAGTTGTCGGTGCTTGGTCAAAGTATCGGCGGCTTTCACTTTCTGCATTTCTTCATCGACTTTTTTCTCAGCTTTACGAACGGTTTTTTCGAGCCAGGCTTGTTTTTCTTTATCAAATTCTTGCAGTTTTCCTTCGTACTTTGATTTTAGCTGCTGAACTTTTTTATTTTCCTGGCGCCATTGTTCCTGCAGGGTCATCACATCACTGCGCAGTTGCTCAAGCTGTTCTAATTTTTGCAAACGATCGCGAGTCGTCGGCGACAGTAGATCTGTGGCTCGGTCCACAATGGTGGCTTTGACACCGACCCGTTTGGCTGTTTGCAAGGCCAGCGAATCACCGGGAAGGCCCGGCATAAAATGGTAACTAGGGCGACCCGTGGCGCGCACGTATTCCATACTGCCATTTAAAATAGGATCGGCCGAACTCCATCCAGACTTTAAGGGACCCAAGTGCGAAGTGATGACAGCAAAAACACCTTGCTGGGAAAAGCTTTCGATAAAACTTCGGGCTAATGCAGATCCTTCTTCGGGATCAGTGGATCCACAAATTTCATCAATCAAAACAATTGAATGGGGACCTTTTAAGTCGGTCGCTTGATTGAGCAAATTCATATGGGCGGCAAAGGTGCTGAGCTCGGCATCAACACTTTGCGCATCGCCGATTCCGACTAAGACATCTTTAAAAAATGGCAACCGCGAACCTTCACCAGCACAAATCAAAAGCCCACAGCGCGCCATCTGTGCAGCTAAGCCAATCGATTTTAATAAAACAGTTTTTCCACCGGCGTTGGGGCCAGATAACAGTAAAATTGATTTTTCAGAGTTTAATGTCACAGTATTTGAAATCACTTCCTTGCCGGAAAGCTGAAGCAAGGGATGTCGAAGATCCAAAAGTTCGATGGAGTTTTCTGAAAACTCGCAAGGCGCGGTATTTAATTTTAAACAAAGTTGTCCTTGCGCCAAAATAACATCGCAATTTTCAAGGATCTTTCGAGCTTGTTCAAATTCGGAATTTCTTTCAGCTAAATAATGCGATAGCTCGGTGAGCAGACGTTCGACTTCATCTTCAATATCCACTTCAATTTGGCGCAAGCGATTATTGATGGGCACCAAAGTTTCCGGCTCCATAAAGACAGTCTGTTTTGTTTGGGATGAGCCATGGATCACGCCCGGCATTTGGTGCTGCATGCCGCTGCGAATCGGTAAAACCCAGCGGCCTTCCCGCGTTGTCACATATTTATCTTGCAACAGATTTTCCATTTTATGGGCTTTAACTAATTTATCCAACTGATGTTGAACTTCACGGGCTAGTTTTTCTTTCTCAGAAAATAGGTTGTAAAGCTTTTCGCTGGCATCAGAGCGAATATCCCCTTGAGGCGTTAGAATTTGATCGATCGCAGATAAAGGCTCGCTGGGATCCATTAACGATTGATGAACCTCTTGTGACCATAAATTATCGACCCGCAAAAGAGCTTCCCGCAAGGCAAAAATTTCTAAGCAAAAAAATCGCACATCTTTAATTTCTAAAGTTTTTAGAACTGCTTTTTTCTTCAGGCGACTATTCCAAGGTGAAAATAAATCCAAGCTTTCCATAAAAGGGCGTAAGCCAAGACCAATTAATTGCATCGCCGCTTGGACATCAGAAAAACTTTTTTGGGCTTCCGCCGCAGAAGACAAGGGAGCTAAAAAATTAATGCGGTCCTTGGCGCCGGTGCTGGTCGCAGAAGAACTCATTTTTTGTAAAATTTCCGACCAATCAAGGGCGGCGAATTCTTGCATTTCGGTATCCTATCAAAAGTGTGATCAAAATTAAGATCAGCACAAAAAGAGCATCAAAATGACCCCACTTCGAAAAAAAAGTCAAAGGTGGATTCTGAAGGTAAGAAACATCAAAGCGACCGGTCCAAGATTCAAGCAAAGGTGAAAACTGTTGAATGTCACCATTGGCCAGAGCCACCGAGCTAATGCCGGTGTTCGTGGATCGAATCAGCGGCCGGCGGTTTTCAATGGCTCGGGCAAAAGTCATATACATATGCTGACTTGGCTCGAAAGGCTGACCAAACCACGAATCATTTGTGATGTTGACAAAAATTTGTGACCCCAGGCGAGCTAGATTTCGAGAAAATTCTGGATAAAGCCCTTCGTAACAAATCTGCGGGCCCCATCTGACAACGTGATCTTTAATATTTAAGGAAAAAACTTCTGGTCCCTGACCACGGCCAAAGTTTGCAATCATCGGCACCCATGTCAGCAGGATGGGAAAAGTTTCGCTGAACGGTAAATATTCTCCGTACGCCAAAAGATGAGTTTTTCGATAAAGGGGGCCACTTAATTCGCCGTTAGAGTCCAAAAAAGCCATGGCATTATACGACACGGCTTTTCCTGTTTTTGAATTAAATTCGGTGGAATAAGAACCTGTGATCAAAGGCATCTTTAAAGATTTCAAGGTCTGAATGACTTTCTGTTGATAATGAAATTCTAAAGTCCTTTGATCAAAATTACCTGGGAAAGCGGTCTCTGGCCAGACGATCAATTGGGTCTCTGGATTTTCAGCAGCCCCTTTGCGGGTCAGATCTAAGAAGTGATTGACGATATGCTCTTGAAAATTTTGTCCTTGTTCGGCCTGTTCTTTTTCAAAATTTCCGATATTGCCCTGAACAATCAAAGTTGGAATTGTAGAATCCGTTTGATCCCAGGGTTTGGCATGAAAAAGTCCGCCGACTGTTAAAATGACTAAGGTCAACATTAAGCCAGTGGGCAGCCACCAGGCTTTGCGATTCAGCCACCAGATGGCCAGTACAGAATTAGAAAGCAGCATCAGCAGCGACAGGCCCAGGAAGCCAACGACATCGGCCCATTGGTAAATCGGGATATGAGATGAATAAAGCGGGTAGCCCAAGTGCCAAGGAAAAAGACTGGGCCAGAATCGTTCCATCAAATTCAGAAATAAGGGAATTAAAAGCAGAACCCATATTTGGCTCAATCCCAGACGCCTCCCGCAAGCTACAGCCAGCGTCAAAGCGATCGGAATATACAAATGAACTAGGCTGCAAAAAAGGAAGAGGGTGATCAGTGCTAAGGGCCACGGAATATGACCGAATTCGTAAGTAACAAAAGCCACCCAGTGAAAGCCGATCAGACTTAGCAGAAATTGGGTCAGCCAAGCTCCCCAAAAAACTTGCCTTAAATTCACGTCAGAGCGGGTGGCCCAGAGCCATAAAGGCGTGTAACAAAAGAGCAAAGCCCAGCAGGGAAATGGGGCATAACTCGTCCCAACAAGCAGGCCTGATAATAAAGCCCAACGATTGAGCTTGAAAAATTCGATAACTTTGCTCATCATCGTATTGTGGAACATTTACGAGTCCGTTGTCCAGCATGTCAGAAGCTTTATCAGGTTGAAACTCAGTCGATTTTCAGTCAGTCGCCGCATTTTGATTGCAAAGCTTGCCACTCGGTTTTTACTTTTCAATTTCCTCCGCCACAGGTTGACCAGGTAGAAACTTATTTAGTGCAACACAACGATTCGGAAATGGATGAAAAACCGGCGGTTGTTTTACAAGCGCAACCAAGCTTAGTGCAGCTTTGGAATCAAATTTTTGAAGACTACGATGATCACGAGCGCCATGAGGACTTTGTGAAAAGATGTGTGGAGCTTGAGGCTCTTCCATATGCTCAGACAAAATATCAAGAATTAAAAGCGGCGCTGGGCAGTGATGATTTATGTGATAAGTATTTAGCCCAAGTTGAGGCTCGATTGTCTGTGAAAGCGGATCAGCGAACTCAAATTCGACAAGGTCAGATTCCAACAGTTGATCTTCAGCATTTTATAGTTTGGTTGAAGGCCCGGCCATGGAAGAAATTTTTATATTGGGCGCCATTGGCCGCGGGCATGCTGATGGTGATAGCGGGCTTTTCCAATTTAGGTTTGCGAAATATGATCGGCCTTGGCTTTGCTGTGGCCTTCTTGGGCTACGGCTTGATCACAGTCGTCTTTGGCCGTATTCATATCTCGGATTTTATCGATTAATTAGAACCATTGGTGTTCGGAGCCGTTCCTAAACGTTCTTTACCGGCGTTCTTGAGTAATTTTTGTAAACCCCTGCCAAATTGATTCATCTCTTTAACAGTTGATCCTAAAGGCTGATTATTTGGGTCACTTCCAGCTGTGGACTCTGATGAAGAGTCAGAAATAATAATCCCCGAAACGGCCACATTTTGATCAAGCACAGTTAAACATTTATAAAGGTTGAGCTGCCGGGATGTTCTAGTTTTTTGCAGCAATGAGGGATTGGCATCGCCCGTGGCTAGGATATGTTTTTTTAAATCCATATACTTAAAAGAAGGTTTGTTAGCTTTGATCAAGGCGGCGGCACCGCTGACAAACGCGGTGGCTTGCGAAGTTCCCGTCATTAATCCATAAAAATTGCCTGGTAATGTCGAGCTAATATTTTGCCCTGGAGCTGCGATATCCACAGTTTCTGTTCCCCAATTGCTTGACGATAAAACTTCAGTGGAAGGATTAATGGCGGTCACAGAAATAATATTACTCAGTTTGTAATCAGCTGGATAATAGTGATTGGTGTCAGAATTCGTCTGTTCATTTCCTGCGGCGGCGACAAATAAAATTCCTTTTTTCTCGGCGGCCTTCACCGCATCATATTCTTCTTTGCTGAAATCAGTTCCACCGCCTGAGTAATTGATAATCATCGCGCCCATCTGGGTCGCGTACTGCATGGCTCGGATCGTATTTTTCAAATTATCCGTATTAGGCACTTTAGGATCAAAATATTTTAAGATCATAAGGGAAACATGCGGAGAGATCCCGCTGATGCCTTTGCCGTTATCACCCTCAGCGCCGATAATTCCTGCGATGTGGGTTCCGTGTCCATGGTTGTCGGTTAGGTCATTGGTGTTTGAAACAAAGTTCCAGCCATTCACATCGTCAATAAAACCGTTGCCATCATCATCGATCCCATTGGTCGCTTTATCGCGACCGCGGCTGTCCAATCCAGTTTCACCAGGATTTCTCCAGATATTATTCTTTAAATCTTCATGATGAACATCGGCGCCCGTATCAATGATCGCGACAACAACGTCTTTTGAACCTTTACTGATGGCCCAAGCTTTCGGAGCGCTGGTCTTTTTTAGACCCCAGGCTTGCGCAATAGCGGGATCATTAAATAAGACGCTGGGCTCATCGTTGACTTCTTGGGTTTGATTCAGAATGACGGAATTTTCTAGTTCGCGGCCATCGGCATCAGATAATTTTTTTGATGATAAAGAGGCCTTCACAGAGCTTTGTGATCTTGAAGCAAGCTCTTCGGATTCGACTTGTCCTTCAAAGGAATAAAAGGCTAGCAGGCTTCCTAAGAAAAAACCTACGACTAGCATGAAACGCAAAATCGAATGAAGCGAATTCATTAAGTGAACCCTCCACAACTCTTATCGGAGAAGCGAGGGCCAAATTAAGATGAAATTCAGTCTGTCTCAGGTTGGGACGCTGCCGATTCCGACTGACCAAGTTTTAGACAAGACTCTGGGAATTCAAAGGGCTCTGTGGCATTAAAGCGAAGATAAAAAAGATAATTGCGCAAAACCAGTTTTATGTAACCGCGGGTTTCTTCGTAGGGGATCTCTTCGATGAATTCGATAGGATCCAGTCGATACCGATGCTTGACCCAGCCCTTAAGGGCTTTTTCACTGGCATTGTAAGCGGCGATCGCCATAATAAACCGTGATTGATAGCGACTGAGCAAGCTTTGCAGTTCAAAAGCGCCAAGGGCGATATTTAATTCTGGATCATAAAGTTCGGTGGCTTTTTCAAAAGGCCTATTTTTTTGATGAGCCCGAGTCTTTGCCACAGACGGCATCAATTGCATAAGACCATAGGCATCCATGGGACTTCGGGCTTTTGGGTTGAACGCCGATTCTTGGCGCATGATCGCATACACCAAAGCCGAAGGAACCTGAGCTTTCGAAGCCGCAGCATCTACGATATTTTTATAAGGTTCAGGAAATAAGATTTCGGGATGAGCCGCTAAGATAGATTCTCTGGTTTCAGCCTTCACCAAGGTCAAATTTGAAAACAAAGGTAAATACGACCCAGCCTGCGCGTATTGACTAAAAACTTTAAGCCACATGTTTTCATCACCAAAGCCTGATTTTCGAAGATGATCAGAAAATCGATTCAGACTTTTTTCTGCCAGATTTTTTTCACCCACGGCGACAAGCCAGTCCGTCAGAACGGCTAAGGTTAAAAGATCTTTTGGCGCTGAACCTGCCAAACGTTCATCTTTTTCAGAGGGTTCTAAGGATTGCAAAGGTTTGATTTTTTCATTCAGCTCGCGACTTGAAAGCAAACCATAAAAACCCAAAGGATCCTCTTTGATCGCAAGTGCTAAAGTGATCTTGGCTTCATCATTTTTTAAAAGTTTCAGCTGGGCTCGGCCCGTCCAATAAAGAGCCCGCGCTTTTTCAGGGTTATCTTGTGTTTTTTCAATTAATTCTTTCAAGGGTGCCAGGGCCTCTTGAAACTTTTCAGTTTTGTAAAGTAACCAAGCTTTGGCCCAAAGCAATTTTTCGTGCAAGGCCTTTTGGGAGGCTTTCTCATTTAAAGCTTTCTGTAAATACATTAAAGCCTGGGCCGAATCTTTTCGCTCTTCATAAATGCGGGCGCGAACAAAGTTCACTTCATCCATCGGAAAGGAACCGGTCAACCAGCGTTCTGTCCGCTTTAAAGTTTTCAAAGCTTCTTCCGTGCGGTCTTCGGTCCATAAAGTTCTGACTAGCAATAATTGCGAATCATGAAATCGCTTTCGCGCCGAAGCGTCTTGCGGATTCGCCTTCCAATACTGATAAGTCCACCGCGCTAAATTTCCTGTGGCTTCAATATATTCATTGCGACGTTCGGCTGTTTTTAAAGTTTGCCGAATGGCTTTGTGGGCGGCAAATTGTTCTTCGGCCGTCGAGTTTTTGTTTTTTAGGAGGCTCCGATAAATTTTTAAGGCTGGGTCAAACTCTCGCCATAATCGATGATCGGCGGCCACACTCATCATCTCAGTTTCTTTAGGGTGGGGATTTAGGCGGGGCGAACTTTTGTAAAGGGCGGCCTCAGCCAGTGAAATTAAATCTTTATCATGGGTCGCTTGGGCTTTTTCCAAGGCTTGTTCAAAAAGACTTTGCCGATCTTGAAAGTGACTGGTCCATTTGGCTTTTTCTAGCAGGCCTGTCACATCATCAGCTAAGCTTTCTGTTTTCTGGGAATCGCTAAAATCCTTTTCAGCTAAAAGCTCATCGTAAATTGATTTCTCTTCACTGCTTAGATCTAAATTAATTTTTGCACCTGTCCCACAATGAATTGCAAAATGAAGCAGCGCCACTTTTTTTAAAGGATAGGTTTCGTCCTTTGACAGTTCCTGCCAGTAGGGGCAGCTGTCTTTTTGCTGTTCTTTCGGCCGATCAAGCAGGCGCAAAGCTAAACTATGTTTTCTCCATCGCTCTAAAGCTGTCGTGCTGTATTTCGCAGCGCTTAAGTCTTCAATGCTTAGCTGACTGTAAGCCTTATAGGCCAAAAATCGCGGCGCCCGATCAGCACTTTCAGCCGAAACTTGCGGAAGCGTCGGCGCCACCGTATTGATGGCGGGAGCAACGGGCGGATGAGTTGCGCAGCCAGAAAGAATCAGAATTAAAGCGCAACATTTTAAAAATTTAAAGGGCATGAGCCGAGCGTCTTTCCAAAGCAGCAATGCGATCTTCTAAAGGTGGATGAGTCATAAATAAGGATCTTAAAGCGCCTGGTTTATCACGATGAGAAATTTGCAATGTGGCCAGAGCGTCCCGTCGGCCCTCTTGGGCATCCAAAGGCAATTCATAAACAGTTTGAAGTTTGCGCAAAGCCTGAACCATATTGGCACTTGTCGCAAGTTTTGCGCCGCCCGCATCCGCACGAAACTCTCGGCGGCGTGAAAAGTAGGCGACAATGATAGAGCCCAGCAAAGTGAATAAAATATCTCCGATGATCGTCATCGCAAAGCGAACAACGCCACGAAGTTTTTCATCGACTTGCGAAGAAATAATATTTGCTAAAATTCTTGAAAAGAAAAACGCGATGGAATTCACAATCCCTTGAATCAAAGTCATGGTGACCATGTCACCATTTGCGATGTGTGTGATTTCGTGACCCAAAACGCCTTCGATCTCAGGCTTTGACATGCGCTGAAAAAGACCACTGGAAACTGCCACTAAAGATTTCTTCTTCGAAGGACCCGTTGCAAAAGCATTCACATCAGCCGATTCATAGATTCCCACTTCAGGCATGGCAGGAAGCTGAGCTGCTCGCGCCAGCGAATAAACTGTGTCCAGCAACCAGCGTCCGTCATTCGATAAAGAGGGGTCTTTGGGATCAATTAATTGAACGCCGTACATGGACTTTGCCATCCAGCGCGACAGCATCAGGGAAATAAAAGCGCCACTCATGCCCATCACTAAGCAGAAGGCCATCAAGGCGATCACGCTTCCATTCATAGGGCCAAGTCCAAAAAAAGAACTGATCAGCGACCAAACAATTCCGATGGTCACCATCACTAAAATATTTGTTAGGACAAAAAGACCAATTCTTTTAAAAAATTGCATAGAACCTCCAAAATTTATGAAGTTTGAGTCTAACCCGATCACTGTTAATTTGGGAAGCAATTGCAAGATGTCAAGATTCCCACCAGCGACCGTCCTCGTCGCCGCATTTTTTTTGGATTACCGAGTATAGACGGGCTCTTTTTGACTTTTAGGCTGACTGCCGTTGCCGCCCGCCGCTGTAAACTGAAACTTCAAGGCGTTGCTTTCAATTTCAACGGTCACGCGACCCCCTTCGGCCAAGCGCCCGAACAAAAGCTCATCTACCAGGGGTTTCTTCAAGTGCTCATCGATGGCGCGCGCCAAAGGGCGAGCTCCGTAAACTTTATCGTAGCCTTTTTTCAGCAGCCATTGGCAGACGTCAGTTGAAACTTGCAAGTCGACTTTTTTCTCGGCCAAGCCCACTTTTAATTCATCCACAAATTTGTGAACAATTTTTATAACGATGTCTTCTGACAGGTCATTAAAGCTGACCACCGCATCCAAGCGATTGATAAATTCTGGCGCAAAAAATTTCTTAATGGCATCCAGTGAAAGTCCGCTGCGATTGCTTTCAGCTAAACCAATCGAGCCCTTGGCCACATCCTGAGCTCCCGCATTGGTGGTCATCACTAGAATTACATTTTTAAAATCGGCGACGCGGCCTTGCGCGTCTGTCATGCGACCCGCATCCATCACTTGCAATAAAGCATGGGTGATGTCGGGATGGGCTTTTTCAATCTCATCTAAAAGTAAAATAGCATAAGGATTCTTTGTGACAGCTTCGGTCATCAAGCCACCTTCTTCGTAACCCACATACCCCGGAGGCGCGCCCACAAGGCGGGCGACCGCATGCTTTTCCATGTACTCGCTCATATCAAAACGATGAAAATGCACGCCCATAATTTGCGCCAGCTGTTTGCAAACTTCAGTTTTACCGACGCCCGTCGGTCCAGCAAACATAAAACTGCCAATCGGTTTATCGGCGCGGGTCAACCCACTGCGAGCTAATTTAATACTCGTAACGAGACGATCGATGGCTTCATCTTGTCCGTAAATCACGGCTTTTAATTTTTTATCCAGATCTTTCAGCTGTAATTTTTCATTGGAAGAAATACTTGCGATCGGAAGCCCTGTGATTTTTGCAATGACTTCTTCAATCTCACGCGGGGAAATGTCTATGTATTCAGGCGTGGCATTATGCAGTCTAAAAAAAGCTCCAGCTTCATCAATCACATCGATGGCTTTATCTGGCAGAAGTTTATTTTGGATATGTTTTTTAGAAAGCTCGACCGCTGACCGCAAGGCTTCATCACTAAAGCGCACCATATGAAAATCTTCATAACTTTTTCGCAAGCCCTGCAAAATTTTAAAGCAATCTTCCATGCTGGGTTCATTGACATCAATTTTTTGAAAACGTCGGTTCAGGGCGCGATCTTTTTCAAAGTACTGTCTGTATTCAGTGTAGGTCGTAGAACCCATGCACGATAGCTCGCCGTTGGCTAAGGCGGGTTTCAGTAAATTGGAAGCATCTAAAGATCCGCCACTGGTCGCACCAGCGCCAATGATCGTGTGAATTTCATCAATAAACAAAACCGCATTTTTTCTTTTTTTAATTTCTTTTAAAACTCCCTTAAGCCTGGCCTCAAAATCCCCACGAAATTTTGTGCCGGCCATCAGCGAACCCATATCCAAGGCGAAAATCACGGTTCGTTTTAATTTCTCAGGAACATCGCCAGACACAATTCGTTGCGCTAAGCCTTCAGCCAAAGCGGTTTTACCGACGCCAGGTTCACCAATTAAAAGAGGATTGTTTTTACTTCGACGTGATAAAATTTGCACCACGCGACTGATGACATCGTCTCTGCCAATCAAAGGGTCTAACATTCCTTTGGCAGCGCGCTCATTTAAATTTGTGCAGAATGAATCCAGCGGATTACTTTTTGATTCATCCATTGGCTGACCATCAATTTCAGTTTGCGGATCTGCGGCTGGGCCCAAGGACATGGGCGTGTTTGAGCCATCTTTGGTAATTCCGTGGGACAAAAAATTGATCACATCAAACTGACTTAATCCTTGTTTTGAAAGCGAAAACACAGCGTGCGAATCCTGCTCATAAAATAAAGCCACCAGCAATCCACCTTCATTGATTTGATTTCGACCCGAGCTTTTAACTTGCACAGCGGCTCGTTGGAAAAGACGGTGGCAGGCTAACGTAAATTCAGGCGTCCAAGATTCATAACCACCATAGGTGTCGATTTGTTCCTGAGTGATGCGCGGGATTTTATCTTTGATATATGATTTAAGTTCGTTTCGAAGTTCTTCCGTATCAATGCCGCAACCTTCTAAAATTTGCAGCATCTTTGTTGATTTCGTCAGCGCCAGCAAGATGTGCTCGAGCGTGACAAATTCGTGAAGGTTGGATTTAGCAATTTCGGTGGCCTCGGCCAGTTGTCGTTCCATTTCTCGAGACATCATAAGACACCTGCTTTCTGAACACGGACACTTAAGGAAAGTTTATCTTACTTTAGATCCACAGTCAGGTTTTTCGACAGGTAAGGCCGGGCTTTTTGTGGGAGCGCAGGGATAAGACAAATTCCATGGCCCTGACCGTCTAGACTAAAGTATTGCGGACCGAGTCATGAAATTAATGTAGATGTTTCACCTCCGTAGCGGATGAGGCGGCCATTAAATGTGTTAATTGACGCTACAATTAAATCGTGGTAAATTGAACGATGCCTGACTTAAGTTTTGACTGGGATGAATGGAACAACAATAAAAACGAAGAAAAGCATGGAGTCTCTAGGTTCGAGGCAGAGAGCGTATTTTTCGACGTCAAAATTGTTATTTTTGAAGATTTAAAGCACTCCCAAGTTGAAAAGCGATACATTGCTTACGGGATCAGCCATGAAAACCGCATCCTGATGGTTGGATTTACCATAAGGCGAATTAATATTAGAATTATAACGGCTCGACCGGCTTCAAAAAAAGAAAGAAGTATTTATGAAAAAAAATAATAGTAAGCGTGGACGCCCAAAGAAAGTGAGTACGCTTCATGATCAGCAAGTGAAATATAAAACCAAGATCACTGATTACGACTTTGATGACACGACTGACTTTATCAATCCCGACAAGCCGTTAAATCTTCGGGACATCGGTTTTACTTTGCCGCCAACTTCGCCCACTCAAGTAGTGTCCATTCGGTTGCCTAGTGTTCTTTTAAACCAGATTCGGGCTTTAAGTTCAGAACGAGATGTCTCGTACCAGGCATTGATTAAAATATTTCTTAGTGAATCGGTGAAAAAATTAAAAAAAGGAGGCTAACTTAAGCTTCTTCCAGGGAACCTTTTAAAGGATGTTGATTCAGCTGCGAGAATTGATTAACCTGCATGACTTTCATTTCCGCCACTTCCAAAGTGTAGACGCCAGCTATTCCGGAACCTTTTTTGTGAACATCCAGCATAATTTTCTGCGCTTCTTCATCAGATTTGCCGAAAAATCTTCTTAACACTAAAACCACAAAATCCATCGGCGTGTAGTCGTCATTTAAAAGAAGCACCACGTACATCTTAGGCGTCTGAACCTGATTAATAGTTTGAACGCCGGTTTCGCCCTCTTGGCTGGGGCTTAAGGACCGATTGTCGTCATTGCCACTATTATGTTGAGTCATTCTGAGATTCTTCATAGTTTATAATATGGGCACAAATCAAAGCTTGTCTAGCCAGAGAGATCCTAGATTTTAGTAGAGGTTTTGTGTCTCAACTTGAGAGTGTCACTTGCAAGCACCATTGAAATTCATGCAAACTGTAATGGTCCCGATAACATTTTGAATTAATAACCAGAACGTCCTAAGGGGGATTTAAATGAAGTTAAATAACAAGGGTTTTTCACTCGTCGAATTAATGGTGGTCGTAGCCATCATTGGAATCCTGGCTGCTGTTGCTGTGCCGTCGATCAATAAGTACATGGCTAAGGCTCGTCAGTCTGAGGCTAAGACAAACCTGGGTTCACTTTATTCTGCTGAAAAAGCTTTTTCTGCTGAGTATGTCCTTTACCATACGGCATTCCAAGCCATCGGTTTTTCGCCTGAAGGCAAAATGCGTTACAACGTTGGTTTTGGAGCAGCAGGTGCGGTTGCAACTGGCATTCAAGGTTACAATATACCAGCTACTGTCGATCCAACTCTTATCGCGGGTCGTATCTACTGCACGGGAGTGACAACAGTCGGAGCCAACGGAGTGGGTCGGGCAGCATGTGCAATTTTAAACGGAGCTGATGGTAACCCTCCTCCTGCTCTTGCTGGTGCCTCTACAACAGCCGCACCAGCTGCTGGCCCAACATTTGTTGCCGAAGCGAGCGCGGTACTTGTAGGCGCCGCAGTTGATACTTGGCAGATGACCAACAGTAAGAGTTTGGATAACACTGTGAATGGTATCCTTTAAATTTATAGAATCAGATTTTAAAAAAAAATTCTCGAAAACAACAATTCCGACTTATTTAGTCGGAATTGTTGTTTTTAGCTTATGGATATTAGCGAATCTACAAAGACCCGCAGAGTTCAAGCGGGAAAATCATTTCCTTGCTCCACCAAAACAAATTTCGCATTTCACTTTCGGCTACAGCGAACCCATCGCCGATGTTCTGTGGGTCCGCTCCATTCAAGATTTTGATTACTGTGATCAAAAAATCGATAAAACAAATTGCCGCGCAGACTCTTGGCTCTATAAAATTCTCGATGTTATCACCGACCTCTCACCAAAATTCCGCATCGCCCATTCAATGGGTCCGATTGCTTTAAGTGTTATTATTTCCGATATTCAGGGCGCTTCAAAAATTTTCGATAAAGCCTCCGAGCGATTTCCCAAAGACTGGACAATCCTTGGAAGGGCTGCTTACCATGCCCTCTACGAAGAAGACGACCGCCCCAAGGCCGCAAGATTGCTTAAACAAGCCGCAGAAAACGGTGGGCCCTATTGGTATTACTCTTTATCCGGAAGGCTTTTTGC